>JAIRSU010000062.1 GCA_031255285.1 Treponema sp.
GAAAGGAGAATAGTACATCTCCTCAAACGCCGTAAATGAACGCTCATAATCAATAAACCAGCGCCAATTCACCTGTTTTTCGAATATTTTCCCAAAAACTGCTTGACAAAGGAAGCTTGTTTAGAGCATAATAATTTTTATGTGTTTAGGCACGGATTATCCTGATACTTTTCTTTCAGATCTCTCAACAAATTCTTGCTTGGAGAATAATAATGAGTTGCGCTTATACCCCCCCCCCCCGTGTTTTAAAATATATACTATAGTATTCTGCCTAACGACCCGTACAAAAGGCGCGTGCGCGTCCGCCTTCTTGGGACGCAATGGAAGGGCGTCCAGGGGTCCTGCGCTAGAACCTATATCATCATATAAACATTTAAGCAAGTTCACGGCAACCCGAAGCAAGTCCCCATCATTTTCTTTTCAGAATGACTTATTCTTCCTTCAGAATGAGTCATTTTCTTTCCAGAATGAGTCATTTTCTTTTCAGAATGAGTCATTTTCTTTTCAGAATGAGTCGTTTTCTTTTCAGAATGAGTCGTTTTTCCTTCAGAACAAGTTATTTTTTTTTCAGAACAGCTCGTTTTTCCCCAAAAATAAATCATTTTCTTTAGCCCTCAACAAGGGTAAACAAGGAGGCAAATGTTATGAGTCAAAAGACAAATTGGCTGCCCGGAACACGGAACGGGCAATTATCAATGGCAAAGAATTGGGTAACGATTCTGAACACCAACGGAGCCGCGTGGGGCGTGCCTGCGTCAGAAACTGCAGAACTGACAGGACTGACCAATGCCGCAGACACAGCTCTCGCCGCCGCGAAGAACGAAACTACCCGTACGCCGGTCGCCACTGCACAGTGCAGGGCGGCTTTCGACACGATGACCGCAAAAATGCGGGACGTCAAGAAGCGGTACTTCTATGTGCCGCCTCTCACCGATGCGGATATTATCAGCCTGGGGCTTCATCCCCACGACAACACGCCGAGCCCAAGCGGAACGCCCACGGCGCAGGCAATGGTAGAGACCTACCTAGTCGGACGGCATGAGTTGGGCGTCCGCATCGTCTACGTTGCCGGGGACCCTGACGACAAGGCGAATAAGGGCTACCGCATCTGGTACATGGTTGTTGGGCATGGGGAAGAGCCGCCCATTAACCCTGAACAACTAACCAAGTCGTTCTTTACCAAACGCAAGAAAGATGTGATTGACTTTGACTATGAGGAGAGCGGGAAGACTGCGTATTTTGCGGTACAGATAGAGAACGACGGGAAGAAAGGGGTGTGGGGTCCCCTGGTGAATGCGTTAATCCCATAGGAACGAGTAGCGAAGCCTCTGCGGTGTCTGGCACCGCAGGCAACGCCCCGTTAAACGACTTCTTAACGGGTGTTGTTTGAAAGGGCGTCCCCGTCTTGAAAGTGTCTGGCACCACCGGGGTTAATAATAACGGCTGTGGTACGTACAGGATTGCGTACAAACAAGGCGGATGGTGTTACAGAAGTGCGGTCGTTGACCGCGGGAACCGCCGCAAAAACGGCGGGATATACGGAATGGCGTACACCCTATTTTCAAAGGAGAAGTATATGAAAAAGAAACTATTTTTAATGGGAATACTCGTCTCAACGGCGGTATTCGGGATGTTGGTTGTCGGTTGCAATAATGACAGTCAGACAAGTAGTAATCCAACGGGAGACGGCGAAAAGGCGGCGGTAATATTCAACTTACCTGACCAGAACAGCAGAAACATTGATACCGCAATGGCTGATACCAATTTCTACGAGGTGATGCTGTACAAGCGCGCTGAAAGCGGCGAGGGGTACACGGATCATTACAATGGTTCAGCGGCGGCGTCCGCGGGAAGCATAACATTGTATGTTACAGAAGGAACCTATGACATATTGATGCTTGCGGGAAATTATACGCCTTCGGAAGACTTGCCGGCTGATTTTCAGCTCGTCATCCCAGATGCTCCCGATATCCATGAGGGATGGAGTTGCGGGGATGCTTTACCCGTGCGTATCTTGCTCGCGAGCGGCTATATTAAAGGAAAACCAATTGTTATGGGAACAAACACGGTGGATATGCCGCTAAATTCTATTGATTACACCGTAAATATACCCTCAGACCTCCGTATAGGACAGAGATATAACGGTTCCATTGTGAGTTTAAACATTACATTCAGAAATGAGTTTCTGGAGAAATACCCGCGTATTAATTGTGGGATGATGACCTCCCGAACGCGAATATCGTTAATTCATGCTTATGGCGACATTGAGAGTACGGTGGCTGGCGAGTGGGGAAAAGACGAGGAAGGAAGGTGGGTCAAGAACCCCGGAGCGGCCGACGCTGACAAGAACGCGCTGGTAAAGAACGGGCAATTGATGTTTATCGGTCCGTGGACCTCGCGGTATACACCTACAACGCCGGGGACAGAAGACGTTATTGGCGTATGCTTTCTGGATTATGGTGTTGATGCTATGGATTCTCCGTATATGTGGTACTTGTTTAACTCGTTTAATACTCAATATACGGGCGCTATGCCGACTCAGATAACGTTTGCCGATACGCCGAAAGTAGAGTTTAACGTAAGCTGGGGCGGCGAATAGAGAAGAGGCGGTTGCAAAACTCGGCTTTGCAACCGCTTTATAAAATAAACCGCCAAAATAAAAAGGAGAAGGGCATGGAAGATAAAGAAATGAGTAAGCAATTAGCCCGTACCGCGTATGATTTGCGCTAAGTATATGACATGGAGAATAGGCATATTGTTCGCGATGCTGTCAAGTCAAGGAGGCGATATTAGCAAAGTTAACGCTGAGAAAGCGATAAAACTGATACGCATGGTGTTTCCACAAAGCGAAGCTCTGAAATTCACAACTCCTGACTATAAGAGTTACGAGAAATTGGTGGTTTCTGTAGACGGCGCGTCAGTTCCCGACTTTGATGAAAAAGTCAATAAAGCGCTGTCGGTAATGATGTAAAGCAAATGTTAATGGTAAAAAGAGGAACCCAAAATCCGCGGTCCGCCAACAACAACGCCGTTTTTGGGTTGCGCTAACCGTATTCACACATCTACGCGATACGGTTAGTCCTCTTATTTTTCTCCGTATGGAGGAAATATTATTTTTAAGAGGGTAGTTATGAAAACTTTCAATCTCAAAAGAAAACTGATTCTGTTTATCGTCGGATTGACGGGCGTTTCATGCTCGTCAACAAACCCTTATGCCCGCGTAGATGGGGCGGTAAGCGTTGGAGACTATAGGCGCGCGGAGACTCTGTTAGAAGAGAATAAGACGTATATCTACAACAGTAGAAACGACCGTATTCTCTACGAGTTAGACAAAGGTGTACTTGCTCATTATGCAGGCGAATACGATGCGTCTATTGAATTGCTTCAGAACGGAGAACAAGACATTACCGATGCGTATACGCAAAGCATAATGAAGCTGACTGCATCTGCTATCGTTAATGACAATAGCAAAAACTATGACGGCGAGGATTATGAAGATGTGTATATCAACGCATTCAACGCATTGAACTATTACCACAAGGGTGATATGGAAGGCGCGGTCGTGGAAATCAGGCGTATGAATGAGAAGCTTGCCTATCTGGAGACCAAGTATTCTGACTTGGAGGCGCGAATGAATACGATTGACAGGCGGGTACAATCACAAGGCTTGTTCAGTTCCAAGTTCGCTAATTCCGCCCTGGGGCGGTATCTAGGCGTGTTGTTCTATAGGTCTAACGGCGATGTGGACGATGCGCGGATTGACCGCGACTGGCTCATAGCGGCTTACGATAATGCACCTGACGTCTACACCTTTCCGGTCCCAGGCTCTCTGGAAGAAGAATTAGACATTCCTACAGGTAAGGCGCGGCTCAATATCCTTGCATTTACAGGGCTTTCCCCGGTGAAGCAGGAGAACGTTACTTGGATACCTATGGTAGTTACGGCGGACAGTATAAAACTGGCTCTGCCAGAATTGGCGTATCGTCCATCTCAGATAAACAGGATAGAGATTGCAGTTAAAGGCGGAAATACTTTTCGTTTGGAACAGTTAGAGGACATTGAGGCTGTGGCGCGGGAGACTTTTGAAAATAAGATAGCGTTGATAACACGAAAGACCATGATTCGGACGACTATTAAGGGCGTGGCTTCTGTGGCCACCCGTGAAGTAGGGAAGGCGTTAAGCGATAGTGACAATAGTTCTGTGGCTTTAGTCGGCTCTATTATGAATTTAGTTGGTTCTATTGGAAAGGTTGCGGGGGATGCAAGCGAGCAGGCTGACTTGCGTATGTCGCGGTATTTTCCCGGCAAAGTTTATGTTGGGGGTGCGACCCTTGATCCAGGGGTTTATTCGCTCACGGTGAGCTACTACGGACCAGGCGGCGTTCTGATAGAATCTCGTGAATACGCTGATGTGAATGTGAAGGCGGGCGCGTTGAATTTGGTCGAGACTGCGTGCTTGAAATAAGGAGGGAGTATGAAGCTTTTTATAATACTTGTTATTTCGATTGTACTGGGATTGGCCGGCTGTTCAACAACGGTTTACGGGGTTCCAGAGGAGATGCGGATGTATTCTGAAACCGTCGAGATTCCTGGTGTTCTGCGGGACGCTTTGACGGAAACGATACGGATTCAGCAGATTGCCGCAGTAAACCGGAGCGCCAGGAACATGGAGGTAACGGTTGAAGACGAGCGATACACCGTAACCTTTACGGGCGTTGCGGCAGTGGTAAGCGATGCGTCTATGGTGAATCGTCAATGGACGCAATGGCGTTCCCAAGCCGAGGCCTTACGGAAGGCGGTCTACTTGGCGAGTTTCTCCGCGCCTGTCCAGACGAAGAATGAAGATGACGGTAGTCAATATGCGGCGGTCATAGCGGAGGCGGAGCGTAATCAAGAGGTTCTTTTGCCTGCATCGGCGCAGACCGCGGTTACGCCTGTCAAAACGGGCGGGGAGGGTGATATTGAGAGGCAGTATCGCGCGTGGGAACGGAATGCGGCGATTTTCTATGAAGGGTACAATCTCACGCTGTCGCGTATAAAGAACGGCGAGCGCGGGCTTGAGTATATGCTGATGCAAGACGAAAGAGACTTATTGACCGCTCAAGAGAAAATGTCCGCGCTTCAGCACGCGAGGTAGGCGAAGATTGTTAAAGATTTCCCCCGTTTTAGGACTTCACGATGAGCGAAGTTCGATATACGGACAGACGCCGTCCCCAGTCAGCCGTCATTTAGAATTGCCGAATCTGTATAAACGGGCTTTTGTCTATAATGTCCATAAGGAGAGGATTATGAAGAATATAGTTTTGTTTAGTCTCTGTGCTGCGTTTATTTTGCCGTACACCGGTTGCGCCACAGAGACGGTAGTTACCTATCCTGTACAAAGGGTGCAGGAGACGCCCCGCGGTGTGTATGTGGGTGCGGCTTCGGTAGACGGCGAGGTTCTTACTGACCACGGGCTTGTGTTCTTAAACTCAGAAGGCTCGCTGTTTCTCAAAGGGCTAATCAATCATTGGTATCAAGGAAAAGCAGAAGGAGAGACGGTATCTGACGAGCCCGCGGAAACGTTGTTGCGGAAGATAAGCGCGGAGCAGACGCAGGTTGACACGGACTCTATCAACTTGGTTTTTATGAGCCGCGGCGCGGAGCCCCATATTACGGAGCGAACCATAGACGGGAAGCCCGTCAGAGTATTCACCGCGGACCGGAGAGAGTCCGCGATTGCCGCCATAGCCGCGGACCTTGCGGAGCGCAAGACCGTCGTTGTGTACCTTGTGTTGACCGCAGGATCCCGAGATATGACCGAGGCTTTTATATCAGATCTGTCTGAAAAAACGGTTTCAGGAGCTTCGTCTCCCCTAACCGCGTTGTCGTTGGACATGAGCAAAACACCGAAGAAAACAACCCGAATAGACGGAAAGACCACTGGAATGAATTGGCTTATTACGCTTCTTGTTTTAGGAGTAATAGGTATATCTACAGCGGTCGTCCTTTAAGGGCAAAGCGCTCGTTTTTTAAGAAGCGTGCGTTGAACAATAGAGAAACGCCGGCGGGCGGCCGCGTACCGGGCGGACGCGGCGAAACGTAAAAGGAGCTTTATATGAAAAAATGCTATATTTTTATGGCGCTCGTGGTTATCGCGCTGACCGTATCTTGCGCGAGTATGCAAAAGATTAAGCCGGAAGAGGGAATCTATTCCGAAACCGTGCAGGTTCCGCGGATGAACGCCGAGGACTTATTCAAGACCGTCAACCTATGGTTGACGAATCGTTTCGCCGAACAGCAACAGGCTTATCAGAGCGGGGGACTCCTGCTTTTTGACGAGCCTCTTCAAACCGTAAGTCTGGCGGACGGGACTCCCGCGCTTGGAACACTCGTTATCCCGCCTTCCATAGTCGTCTCGTCCAACGAGGGACAGGGGCTGATTAGCGGCGAATATACCTATGTGTATAGGGAGGTGATCATTAAGAACTCAGCCGAAATTCTCCGATGTATATCCGCTAGTTTTTCTATCGAGGTTAAGGACGATGAATATACCATTACCTTCTCAAGTCCTTATTTTCGGAGGCACGGGTCCTTTAACAGGGATAATATGAAGATAGGCAAACCTATCACGGTTGTCCTGTCGGCAAGGGATGGAACCCTATCTGACGGCTTCTACAATATCTATCTTGAGCCTACCCGCGCGGAATGGGAGGCGCTTGCTGCTGAACTCAAGAACTTCGTCGTTGGAGGCTGACGCAGGCGGCTATGCCTGTTTCAGGACTCCATACGGAGTAGAGCCTGACGGCGCTGATAAACGCCCGTCCATCGACGCTGTCAGGCTATAGTACAAGGATTGTAGTACGAGACTTCCGTACTGCAGTACGAGACTTCGGTACTGCAGTACGAGACTTCCGTACTGCAATACGAGACTTCGGTACTGCAATACGAGACTTCGGTACTGCAATACGAGACTTCGGTATGATAACACGAAAGTCCGACATTTGTATAGAGGCTTTCGTGTTTGTCCGCGGAGTATTGGAGAGGTTTACAAAGAAGACTGTAGAGTGTTCTGTCTGTATGAACGCCGCTTGCGCGGGAATAAGAAAGCGGGAATGAAGCGCGGCGAGAACCAGAGCCCTCGCAGGAGGCCGACCTGTTAGGCGAAG
>JAIRSU010000077.1 GCA_031255285.1 Treponema sp.
TCCCGTCTATCTTGATTCGGCTCCCCAGCAGGGTAATCACCCCGCCAGACGTGAGATGTTCGTCCATTATCCCGCTCGCCACATCCAGCGCCTCGGCGATATACGCCGCGCTCTCCGCCACTCCCTCTATCTCCACCGTACTGCGCGAGATTATCTCCCGCAGTAACTGCCGCTTGTGAAACGTAATGTCAACCGGGTTCTTCGCCTTGTCCGCCTTCGCGTCCGCATGGTCAAACGTGCCCCCAATCTTCGGCTGCATTGAGTAATAGGGGTTTCTCACGCCAAACCCGTCCGCCAGCTGGTAGAACGCTTCGTCAAAGTAGACGCGCACCGCTTCCACCATCGTGTCAAAGTTAATGTCAGAGCCGCCCCGCGTAACCGCCTCCGCGCAAACCTGCTCCACGCTCAACGTCTTCTCCGTCCTCGCGCGGGCTTGTCTCTCTGGGACTTCCCAGAGGCTTCGCGGGGACTCCCGCAGAGATTGCGGGGTTCCCCAGAGGTTCCGCGGGGACTCCCAGAGACTTCGCGGGGTAGCCCGCAGAGACTACGGGGACTCCCGCGGAGATTGCGGGGTTCCCCAGAGACTTCGCGGGGACTCCCAGAGGTCTTGCGGGGTATCCCGCAGTCAGCGTGAAAACGAGAAAAACGCCGCAGGGCGAACCTGTCGGCTTGTCTGTCAGGTAATTAAAGCTCTTTGTTGTGCAAGTATTTAGTTCAGGAGGGAGCGGGGGGTATAACGGCTCGAATAGCAAGCAGGCGGCGGTTCGCCGCGGCGTACAGTATCCCCAGACGAGTAAGGTTAATTTGTCGTTTCTGTGTAGAAATATAATTACTCAAAGAAGAAAGAACGTCAAGTAATTTTATGTGAAAAAAGCGCAGGAAAGCCGCGTAACGTTTCGGCTGTATGCGGAGGAGAGTAATCGTCATGGTACGCTTCGTTGGGAAGGACGGCTTGTTCACTTTTTATTAACGCTCCTTTTGAAGGAGAGTATATGCCTTTCGTAACTGATTGTCAAGGTATTTCCCTTTTATTTTCGAATAATAGACGAAGATGGTGCCAGACACCAAAGTGTCTGGCACCATCTGGACGGGGATAGCGGCACACCCTTTCAGACAATAACCGTTAAGAAGTTGTCCAGCAGACGAAGCCCGTGTCTGGCGCCCGACCGCCTGACCGGAGACAGGCACGTTTACTTACCACGCCCCGTGAGAAGTCATAGAACAGGTGAAGTCTGCGAAGTCTGCGAAGTCTGCTTGACACGCCCATATGACTTGTTATAGAATAAGCCATGCAGTTATTCAAGATATTCATATCCGCCTTTCTGATAAACAATGTCGTCCTCATGCGGTTTCTGGCGCTCTGTCCGTTTATAGGCATGAGTACCGACGAGGACAAGTCTATCGGCATGGGACTCGCCGTCACTTTCGTGACGGTGCTTGCCACGTGTGTTACATGGCCGCTCTACAAATTTATCCTCGAACCGTTGGGCTTGGTTTTCTTACAGATACTTGTCTTTATACTGGTAATCGCCGCGCTCGTGCAGTTGGTTGAATTCTATTTGAAGAAAACTGCGCCTGCGCTTTATGGGGCGATGGGTATTTACCTTGCGCTTATTACTACAAACTGCGCTATTCTTGCGGTAACATTCGACGCCATCTCAAATGGGTATAGTTTTATCGAATCGCTTGTCTACGCGGTAGGCGTGGCGCTTGGCTTCTTGCTTTCGCTTGTGCTTCTCGCCGGTATCCGTAAGCGTCTTCGCACAAGCCCGGTGCCTTCTTTCTTAAAGGGTACACCGATACTCTTCGTTACCGCGGCGCTCTTATCGTTAGCTTTCACCGGCTTTTCTGGGCTGGTCAAATGAGTTGGGGAAAGGGAAAGTGATTCGTTACAAGGGGAGTCTTTCATCGGATGTTCAAATAATAAATCATTTTCTTTGTGATTTAAGGAAATAAAATGATAATACTAACTACCGCTATATTCGCGCTTATTTTGGCGTTTGTGCTGGGCTTTACTTTGGGGTTTTTTAAGAAAATTTTCGCTGTTGAACAGGATCCGCTTGCGGAGCAGATACGAGAATGTCTGCCCGGCGCTAACTGCGGCGCGTGTGGGTTTCCCGGATGCGATGGATACGCCTCCGCGGTTGCCGCAAAAAAAGCGGACATCAATAAGTGTTCTGTGGGCGGTCAGGCGGTTGCGGATAAACTTGCGGCTCTTGTGGGCGGAAACGCAGACATGACGCCGGAAGTCGCTGTAATCGCTTGTCAGGGATCAAAAGAATGCGCCCCGCTCAAGGGCGAATATACGGGGCTTAAAACCTGTCGGGGCGTACAAATCTCCCTGTCCAGCGCCAAATTGTGCGCGTGGGGCTGTATCGGATTCGGTGACTGCGTGAATGTCTGCAAATTTAATGCTCTTTCAATGGGCGCGGACGGCTTACCGTTCATTGATCGTGAAAAATGCACGGGTTGCAAGGTGTGCGCCGCCGAATGTCCAAAAGGTATTATCCGCGCTGTGCCGAAAGACGTAAAGGGAGCGATAGCGCTTTGTTCTAACCGTAACACCGTAAAATCTCAAGTGATGAAAACGTGTAAAGTGGGTTGTATAAAGTGCGGTATCTGTGTCAAGGTTTGCCCGGACGGCTGCATCGTCCTTGAAGACGGCGTCCCCAAGGTGGACTACGCAAAATGCTCTGCATGCGGCGTATGCGTAAGCAAGTGCCCTCGCAAGGTGATGAAGCTCTTGCCGTTGTGAAGCCCCTTCAAATCCCATCTTGCGGTGTTTTGAAGAATATGGTAATAGTTCTGATTTAAAACGATAAAGGCGCGTAAGCGATTGGTACTGCAAAGCTTCGCCGCCGTTTCTGTCTTCACGATTAGTTTTTATTATTGGCGGCAGAGTCTGGATTTCTATAGGATTCTCCGAGCCGCCGTTAATCCCTATATTCAATTGAGAAAACGTGCCGGTCCCGCGATAAAACTGTATCCGGGAAAACGGCTTGCGCTTCCTGTAAGAGTTGTTTCAACTCAAAGTCTGCATAGCGGGGACTGTAATGAATGAGCGCTAGTTTCTTCACACGGGCTTGCTTGGCGATAAACGCGGCCTGTTCCACGGTCATGTGCCGTTTCTCCATCGCGGTTTTAAGCAGGGCTGACTCAAACATTCCCTCACATACCAACAAGTCTGAATCCGCGACCTCATCGGCGATGGCGGGAAATGCTATTGTATCTGTCGCAAAGGAAAACTTTCGCCCTGAACGAGGCTGTCCCATCACCATATCGGGCGTTACCCGCGAACCATCAGCCGCCTCGACCGCGTCGCCGTTCTGTAGTTTCGCCCAAAGGGAGCCTCGAGGTACGCCAAGCTCCACGGCTTTGTCCGGATAAAACTCACCGGGGCGCGGATATTCTTCAAACGTATAGCCGAGACAAGGCTTAGTATGCCGTAATGGAAACGCTCTTACATGGAATCCATGCCCTTTATAAACCACGCCCGGCGCGGTAACTTCCTTCACCACAATTTCGTAATTGATGAACATATCCAGAACCTTACGGCTTGTCTCTATATACTCGGCAATGCGCGGCGGACCGATGATGTAGAGCGGGTCATCGCGGTCAACTTGAGACGAAAGCATGAGAAGTCCCGGAATACCGGTAACGTGGTCCGCGTGGGTATGGCTTATGAAGATGACGGAAATCTTCTTCCATCGCAGGTTGAGCCTACGGAGGGATACTTGCGTACCTTCACCTGCATCAAACAGGAACAGTTCTCCCTCGCGGCGCAACAGGACGGACGTCAGATGACGATTCGGCAAAGGCATCATACCGCCACATCCCAAAATAAAGGCTTCCATATTCATATATCAAGCATAGCAAATTCGCAAGAAAATGTGAATAGTGATCCTAAACAGGGAAAGTAATTGGGGGAAGCCGAATTCACGCCCTTCCTCGGGCAGATGCAAGTCTATCGTTATTACATCGTAGACCCGCAACCACGGGTGGTTCAGCACCTTAATCCCATTAATACTTATCCGATTCCTCTTGAATAGCCGTTCCAGATTGTTCACCTTCGCCTCCGCATCCTCCGCTTTATCGGCAGGCGTTGCATTGAAAGGACGCTCCGTTGTTCTCATCTAACGAGTAGGTGCATTAAACTTAGCTACAAAAATTCGAGATATTTATCCATGTTGATTCGTTTCTCTAGTGTGATACTCCACTTCTCTAATGCGATGCTCTATTTCTCTAGTGCAATGCTCTATTTCTCTAGTGCGATACTCCACTGCTCTAGTGCAATGCTCCATTTCTCTAGAAGACTTTGACAACTCCTCATGCTTAAAAGTGGGAGATAAATATTGGGTTTACTTGATGACCATCAAACGACACGGAATTTCTGCAAAATATCTGTATCCTTCTATGTAAAAGGTTCTCCTAACAGGCGATTTATTAAATTCCTTGAATTATTCAGTCAGTATTCTTTTTTGCCGATATATAGAAATATGAAGGCTATCGCTGTTCTATATGCGGATAATTCTGAAATTACGGGTCTTGATACAGGTTTTTTTGCTTATTCTCATCTTTTCAAAAAGATTTCTCTGTTCCCGAATGTCGAAAAAATTATTCTCTTGGAAAAAAGAGATGCAGGACAGATGGAAATAGACGGCGTTCAAAAAGTTACGAAAACATCATGGACAAGACGGGCAGTTCTTGAAGACCTTGCCGCGGCATCTGCGGGTTTTGATGCGGTTTACTTCGCATGGGCGGATTGCCCTTTACTCGACCCGGTAGTTGCGGGACGACTCGTGGAACGACACATTAAATACTGCGCGGATTATACATTTGCGGACGGGTATCCTTATGGACTGGCGCCAGAAATTCTTGCGCCAGATTTGGCGGAACGACTCAAGAGCCTTATTGACAATGAAGAAAAACCGGTTTCGCGGGATATGCTCTTTGACATTCTGCAAAAAGATATAAATGCCTTTGATATAGAGACAGAAATCGCGCCTCTTGATTTAAGCGCTTTGCGGTTGAATCTGTGCACGGATTCAAAACGCAACTATCTTCTCTTGCAACAGCTTACCGAAGCAGGCTTCACGGGTGTGGATGACTGCGGGCTTATCGAACAAAAGCCAGAATTGTTGCGGACTCTGCCGGCTTATTACAACATTCAAGTCGCGGTACCCTGTCCTCAGACTTGTACCATTTGCCCTTACCGTCCGGGTGAAACGGCAGGAGAACGATTTATGTCCCTCGAAAGATTCGCGGAACTCTTGGAGAGAATCGTTAATTTTTCGGGCGATGCGGTCATTGGGCTGTCTATGTGGGGAGAATTGAGCCTTCACCCGCAAAAGCTCGACCTCATTGCCGCAGTACTGGATAAACCAAGTCTGTCTCTAGTCATTGAAACATCCGGCGTGGGCTGGAAAATGGGCGAATTGGAGGCAATCAAAGCCATGACGGAGAAAGCAGAAGAAAATGGCAAAGTAATGGCGAAAATTTCATGGATTGTCTCTCTTGACGCATTCAGTGCGGAACGGTATCAAGAAATGCGAGGCGCAGGTTTCGCGGAAGCTAAGGAGACGGCGCGAGCTATCAATCGACTTTTCTCCAAAAACGCTTACGTACAAGCGGTACGAGTGAGCGGCGCAGAGGATGACATTGAGCGATTTTACCGCCATTGGAAAGCTGAAGGTGCGAACGTCATCATACAGAAACATAACAATTTCTGCGGAGTCATGCCTACTCTGCGTGTGACCGACTTGTCGCCATGGGAACGGCGTCCATGTTGGCGTATCATGCGGGATATGGCAATACTCATAGACGGCGGTGTACCTGTGTGCCGAGACATGGGTATAGAAGGAAGCACGGCAGAGTTGGGTAATGTTTTTACAGATAGTCTTGAAGTAATTTGGCAGAAAGGGGACATTCTGTTCAAAGAACAGTGCGCCAGGAAATACAGCGGAAAATGTGGAGATTGTGATGAATACTATATCTTCAACTTTTAAAGAAACGACCTATACGGCTGTGGGCGGTACAGGTAGAGGCGCTTCAACCGGGCTTTCTGTAGTTCTTCTTAATAGAACCGGGCGCCATCCCCGGCGTTCTCTCTTTCAGGAGCTTGAGAAGACAGGTTTTGATTATATCATCTCAATGGAGGGTCCCCATGAACGCTACGATATCGAGGACCTATCGGGTTGCTTTCCCCAAGTTCGATTTATCCTGCTCAAAGAAAACATTACCTATGGAGAGCAAATCAACATTGCAGCAAATGAACTCTCAAGCCCTCTGTTTTTCACGCTCTGGAATGATCTGCGTATCCTCCATTCGGGCGGTGCGGCGCGTATGGCGGAGCGTTTGGTGTTGGGACAGGATGACTCTCAAAAAGCGAGCGCTTACAAACGACTCTGCACTGTTCCACTGATTCAGAATTCCCGTTTTGAAACGCTGCCTACGCTTGTTGCGCCGGCCTTGTTCCGCGGTTCGGTGAAGACGCTGACCTTTCTGCCTATTTCCGAAGGCAAGCCTTCTCTGTATCCCTTTGATTGGGTGGGTATCTATGATCGTGAGCGGTTTATTAGACTCGGAGGATTCGATGTTACCATTAGCCGAGCGTATTGGCAGCTTATGGACTTCGGGTTTCGCGCTCACTTGTGGGGTGAGGAGATTCTCTCAACACAGCTTATCCGTGTTTCTTACGACGGAGAAGTTCCATCTGGAGATAGTACGTCCGACCAGAGTTACCGGCGGTTTTTCTTGAAAAACATAGCGCCTATATTCAGGGGAGACAGCGCCCATTTGCCGTTTAGCCGATTTCTCTCCTATTGTTTGCACTCGAAAGGAAGCATTTGGACGCTTCGGAAGGAATTTCTCTCGATTCGCCGGTGGGTAAAGGAAAATAGTTTCCGGTTTAGGTACGATGTTCGGGCAATCACCGAGCTGTGGGATGATTTCAGCGAAGATTCGATTCCCGTGGATATTCCTTCTGCCAATGACATTTGAAAACGTGATGAAAAGAAAAGCGTCCGCATGAAGTGTTGAGGCGTGGGAGCAAGCATATGGCTGGAGCCGGTAAATGTCCCAGTGTAAACAAAAAGAGCCGCCCTCTAGGGCGGCTCTACAAAGGCTTTGTTTCAACCTACTATGGTGGACTATTCAGAAACGGAAACATCGGGAACGCGGACTTTAATATAGAATACTTTATCAACTAAATCGAGAGTATCGACTTCGAGGAAGTCTGCAATCTTTAAGGTAAGAGCGGCTTCTGTCGCATACGGCTCGTAACGGTCAGGTTGTAGCTCGCCCGTGATTTTAAGCGTTCTCTCTCCCTCGTTGCCGTCTGATACACCGGATGTACCTACATTTGGCGGGGGAACCGTCCGGGAATACTGATTACTTTCATCGTCGTTGTTGTATATACATTGCGCCTCGCCTAAATCAGTCTCAAAATCAATGACCGTCGTATGCTCTTCATCCCCAGGCGTGTACCAGCCGATCTCATCTATGTAAGCGACAACCGTCTTTCCAATGTTTTGCCCTTTATTTTCAGAATCGTCGTTGATTCCGTCTAATAGACGAATCTCAATTTCTTTTATATCGTTCACATCAAACGTATCGCTTGAATACGCGCCTTGCGCACTTTCTTCCAGCTTGGTCCCGTCTGCGTCTACAGATAACAGCTCCGCCGTTCCAGTATCAGCGTATTTCTCTCGCTCCGGCGAATCAGTTCCGACTAACTTGTAATACAGGATATTCCAGCCGCTTCCAATCTCAGTCTGTGGTTTGACCTTTTGTCCCATACCCATTGCTTGCTGATCGCCGCTGTCGTTAAAGTTTACTTGGATGGATTCAACTTGAGCAACCTGTTCCTCATCGCCTCCATTCTCCGTGCCGCCACTACTGTTGCACCCTCCAGCGATCAATACCACCGCGATGAATGGCAATAAATATCTTTTCATAGAATTCCTCCTAAAAAATTGTTAATTACCAATATAATGATTGTATATATTATAACGAATAGGAAAATTTACCGAAAAAGGTCAACGGACAATGACAACCAAAAACTTACCGTACATTACAGAAATAGAAAAAAGCCCGTCCGCGACGTTGCTTATACCGAAAAAGCCGCGTCTCCAGACTACATGGTCAAGCGGCCACTTCAAGCCTTCACTCTTCGCCTGCCATGGTCCTTGTCCAACCGGAAACACCGACACAAGCCCGCGGGCTTCGCAAGAAAATACACCTTCTTTGAGGCAAAAGATGTCTTCTTTATCAGTGAGCCATTGATTGGGGCAGGGTTCACGTTCAAAGAGGGCGTGAAGCGCGAATATATGATCGATTCTACCGCCCCCGCCGCCTATGATAATAGTCTCATCGCACCCTTTGTCCCAGAGCAAGCTCAGAGCTAGTTCCGTGTCCGTATAGTCTTTGTCCATCGGGTATCGGAGTATTCGGTCGCACCGATAATTATGGAGACGCGCCATAGCTCCACGTGTGTCTAGGGAGTCCATATCGCCCATAATCCAATCGGGCTGTAACCCTGCTTCTTCCGCGGCGATAAGACCAGCATCCGCGGCAACAATGATTCTGGCATTTTTCACAGCTTTTCTACTCACGGATGACTTTGGCGCATTGCCGCCGATGAATACAACGCCTTTCATTTCTGAGATTCCCGTTACCATGCTGTTTATGAAATACGCTTCATAAACGCTTTAACAAAGCGGACTGTACTGCGGCTTTGTTTTCGGCTTCTATCTCGGTAAACACTTCCTGTCGGAAAACCTTCACATGCCGGGGCGCATCCACCCCGAGCCGTACCTGATCGTTCTTTATGTCTATGATGGAAATGCTGATGTCGTCGCCTATCATTATCTTTTCGTTGACTTTGCGCGATAGTATTAGCATGGTTTCTCCAGTATCTCGACTTTGTGCTGGGTTTTCCATCGTGGGTCTGAAAGGATAGCCTGTCTGCCAAGTTTGCTTTTTCTACCGATGATGAGCGGTCCTTGTAGATTGACCGTCATGTTACTATTTGGACGAATAGTAACGACAGCAAAAACGAGAGCGTCTTCGGGATCATGTATACCGATTGCCACAAGTTCTCCGTTGTCAATGTCCACTTCGTAATCTGAGCAAGAGAGAAACGGGTCTATCAAAATGAACGCAATATCTTTATCTGTAACTGATTGAAGGTAGAAAAACGGTTCCCGCTCCGCGTCAATGAGCACAAAATCCTTCATATCCTCGAAACCGTAGAGTCCTTCAGGGAAAACGATTTTCTGATTTTCGTCAATTTCTATCTGTCCGTAAGCTTTGGTTAAAACTTCCATATATTCTCCTATATATTTTTCACATTGCCGATATTAAAGAAAGCGCACTATTCCTGCGCCCGCGGCAATTTGCCCTATCTCCCACGCGGGGAAACCCATTTCGCTCAAAAATTCAATGGATGACCTAGCGTCTTCCGGCGCGACCGCTAGTACGAAGCCGATTCCCATATTGAATGTGTTAAACATGAGCTTCTCATCACAGTTACCGGCCGCGGCGATTCTGGTAAAAATTGGTGGGATTTGCCAGCTCCCACGGTTAATTACTGCGTCAAGATCACGGCTGAACATACGGGGGATGTTTTCATAAAAACCCCCGCCCGTGATATGAGCCATGCCTTTTACTCGAGTCCGTTCCATGAGGGAGAGTACCGGCCGAACATAGAGGCGGGTGGGTTCGAGGAGCGCGTACCCGATGGGTATTCCCCCGAAGTCCTCGTCTAGGTTGGGTAGAACTTTGCGGATAAGGCTAAAACCGTTGGAGTGAGGTCCCGATGATGCTATTCCAAGAAGGCTATCGCCTTCTTGAATGCTCCTTCCGTCTACAATGTTTTTACGTTCAACCACTCCCACAGTGAAACCCGCAATGTCGTAGATGTCTTCTCCATAGAACCCAGGCATCTCCGCGGTTTCACCGCCTAATAACGCACAACCCGTTTCTTTACATCCAATCGCGACGCCTTTCACAAGTTCCGCGGCAATATCCGCGTCCAGTTTCCCACACGCAAGGTAGTCCAGAAAGAAGAGGGGTCTCGCCCCATGGCAAAGTATGTCGTTGACGCACATGGCGACGCAGTCTATACCGACTGTGTTGTATTTCTTGAATCTAAAGGCGATATCGAGTTTGGTACCAACCCCATCCGTACCGGACACAAGTATCGGCTCTTCCATTCCTTTAAAGGCGGCGAGCGAGAACAAGCCCGCAAATCCCCCAATATCATTAAGCACAGCGGAATTCATGGTTCCCGCGGCGAGTTCACGATACTTGCCCACCGCACGATGTCCCTCTTCAATATTTACGCCTGCTTGTTTGTAATCCATATGATTCAGTATAGCACGAGTCTCAAAAATTGTGAAGAAGATAAAGACGGGAGGATGCATTTTCTTTTGTTGATAAACCTGTCTAAAAAGCAGGGGTTGAGCGGAGCTACTGGTAAGTCCGAGGCTATTCCTTTTCTTATCGGTTTATGATATACTCACGCCATGAGACCATTCGAAGTAGTGTCGCCGTTTGAGTCGGCAGGCGACCAGGGCGAAGCAATCGCCGCTCTCTCAGCCGGCATAAAAGCAGGGGATAGGTTTCAGACCTTGCAGGGAGTAACTGGTTCGGGTAAGACCTTCACCATGGCAAAGGTCATCGAAGCTGTGCAAATGCCCACCTTGATAATCAGTCATAATAAGACCCTCGCGGCCCAGCTTTTCCGCGAATTCAAAGGATTTTTCCCATATAACGCAGTCGAATATTTTGTTTCCTATTACGATTACTACCAGCCTGAGGCTTATGTTGCAAGCCGTGATCTCTATATAGAAAAAGACGCTTCGGTAAATGAAGAGATTGAACGTCTCCGACTGTCTGCCACTCGAAGTCTGATGGAACGAGAGGACGTTATCATCGTGGCGACTGTCTCCTGTATCTATGGGCTCGCAACTCCGGAGATTTACCGTCAGATGACCGCTTCATTTGCGCGTGGAGAGATCCTTGATGTGGACGCGCTTATGCGCCGATTTGTGGAACTCCAGTATGAACGCAATGATGCGGTACTGGAACGGGGCAATTTTCGGCGACGCGGCGACATTCTGGAAATTTTTCCTGCCTATATGGAGGAAGCTTATCGTGTACACATGGATTGGGACCGGGTCGCCTGCATACGCCGATTCAACCCTGTTTCCGGCGCGGTAATAGAAGAATTAGACCGCGCCATGCTCTACCCTGCAAAACAGTTTGTCGTTCCCCGCGAGATGATAAACAACGCTCTGGTCCACATACAGGCGGAACTCGACGAACAATACGCCCTTCTGCAAAGTACAGGACGACTTTTAGAGGCTGAACGCCTGAAAACTCGCGTCCAATACGATATCGAGATGCTGACCGAAGTAGGATCCTGTCCTGGTATTGAGAACTATTCTGCACCGCTCGCCGGTAGACCACGCGGCTCCGTTCCGGACACACTGATAGACTATTTCCCCAAAGCGCCGGATGGCTCTCCACTTCACATTACTTTTATAGATGAAAGTCATGTAACCCTTCCGCAAATCGGCGCAATGTTCGCTGGCGACCGCTCCCGTAAGATAAACCTCGTGGAGTACGGATTCCGCCTGCCCTGTGCCATGGATAACCGCCCTCTCCGCTCAGATGAATTCATGGCGCGTATCGACAAAACTGTCTATGTGTCGGCAACGCCAGGACAAACCGAAAAAGAGCAATCTACCCGTGTGGTTGAACAGCTCATTAGACCGACCGGACTGCTTGACCCGGAAATTGAGGTGCATCCCACGGAGAGCCAGATGGAAGACATATTCGCAGAAGTGAGTAAGCGTATAAATGTAGGCGAACGATGTCTGATTTTGACCCTCACCAAGAAAATGGCTGAAGATTTGACGGATTATTTGAGCAGTTTGGGGTTGAAGGTACGCTATATTCACAGTGAGGTTGAAACTATCGAGAGGGTGGAGATTCTCACGCAGTTACGGCAGGGTGCATTTGATATACTGGTGGGGATCAATCTTCTGCGGGAGGGCATAGACCTACCAGAAGTGTCGCTTATCGCTATTCTTGACGCGGACAAAATCGGCTTCTTGCGCTCCTTGACGAGCCTCATTCAGATAATCGGGCGGGCCGCACGGAACGCGGCAGGCAAAGTGATAATGTACGCCGACCGCGAGAGCGACGCGATGCGACAGGCCATCGCTGAAACGAACCGACGGCGCTCCGTCCAGATGGCATACAATCAGCAGCACAATATCACGCCAACTACAGTAAAAAAAGCCATCGCCAACATCTTAATCCGCCATTCAGAAGAACAAAAAGAGGCAGTTATCCAAAGTGTTGAAGTCCTTAAGCGCTCTCTGGACATTTCGATTCCGGCGGAACGAAAAAAACTTCTTGCTGTATTGAATGCAGAAATGATCGAACACGCAAAACGACTTGAGTTTGAACAGGCAGCCGCTATTCGGGATGAAATCAAGAAGCTGGAGGGATGAAGACTTCATTCAGCCGCTGCCTTTACATCGATGAGGGCGTTGTAAAGACGAAGGACGTCCATGTGAAAGTCCTTGCGTAGATTATGCTGTTTGTGTTATAATTTTTGCAATTGAAATGAGTATAGGTGAAGTTACCCGCTTTTTGCAAGGCGGAATAAGGGAGGTGCTTCTCTTGGCGTCTCCCATGCTATTGGTGGCACTGATTGTAGGGCTTGTAGTAGCAATTTTACAGGCGACAACATCTATCCAGGAACAGACGCTTACCTTTGTTCCTAAGATAGCGGCCATATTGTCGGTACTTGCGTTTCTGGGGGGGTGGATGTTTACTCATCTGAGCAGTTACATGATACAACTCTTTAAGATGATTCCTGATATGGCGAAGTAGACAGGGGGTTTGTGTGGAAGAAATACTTGTATCCACCCCTGCTTTTCTCTTACTCGCGGTGCGCGCCCTTGGTATGATCGAGACGTCTCCGCTTCTGTCGTCTAACACAGTACCCCAAGTCGTCAAAGTCGCGCTTGCTGGTCTTGCTGCATACGCCGTGTTTCCAACCGCCAGAGTCTATGGTGATGTGAGCGTATTCGGGTTTAACTTTTTGCTCCTTATCCTGGGGGAAGGGATTATTGGCGTTATTATGGGTTTTTTTATCAATATCGTGTTCGCGGCATTTACGACCGCCGGACAGTTCTTCTCCCTACAGATGGGATTTGCGGCGTCGGAAACGTTCGACCCCTTGGCGCAGGAAGAAAACCCCCTCATGGGGCAGTACCTGAACCTCGTTGCAATGCTCGTCTTCCTGTCGATGGGCGGGTTCCGAGAACTCTTCCTCGGTGGGTTTTGGCGTTCTGTTCAATCCATAAGTATAGTCAGCATGATTCATGGACGAGAATACATCATCTCCATGATATTGGCTGGGCTCTCTCGCCTCTTCATGGACGCAATCATCATCTCCATGCCCATCATGGGAACACTTTTTCTCACCTCCCTCGCCACAGGACTCATCTCTAAGGCGTCTCCCCAAATTAATATACTGTCAGAGGGCTTTCCCATATCCATAACCACTGCATTTCTCCTCGTGTTTTTTACCCTGCCTTTTATGACGGAGGCATTCAGCCGCGTGGTGGACAGTGGGTTTTCTACACTAGAGACCTTATTCACTCTGGTTGGCGAACAAATAGGCGGCTAAACGCATCATGCGGCATTATCCCCCAAAATCATCTGAAAATAGAACGAAAACATAAACAAAGACGTAATTGATGTAAGCGGAGTTTCCTGCTTATATACTCATCCATCAACCCGTATAGCATGATTAATGCCTTTAAAGGCACTCGTTTATTCTGCGGATTCTGTCGTCAGAATATCTTTCCACTCTCTCTCTTCAAGGTTCCGCGCCACTCTGAAGCCTGTATCCCAGCTACGGTACGCAACCGCAGAAGAACCGCGGCTGGCTGAACGCGCATCAAGCGCTGTACTTCGGAAACTCCCGCCACGCACCACACACACCGCGTTTTGTTCCGTCACAGGGTTATCTATCTCACGAGAATAGGAGCTATAACCGTCCCAGCACCATTCCCAGACATTGCCATGCATATCAAAGATTCCAAAGCCGTTTGCAGAAAAACTCTCCACAGGCAGGGTTTTCCTCCCGTAGTAGTTAGCTTGGTCAGTAGTGAGTACGTCCCCAGTGCTGAAAGCAGTCATGGTGTTTGCTCTACAGGCAAATTCCCATTCGGCTTCTGTGGGCAACCGATAGCCCGCGCTGCCCCTGTCCCATATTACTTTTTGCCCTCTGATGATATACGCTGGCTCCAAACCTTCTCTCTCACTCAATTTGTTGCAAAATTTGACGGCGTCAAACCAACTTACCGTCTCAACAGGTAATCTTTCGCCTCTATTATGACTGGGATTGATACCCATGACGTCCATGTATTCCGCTTGGGTTACCTCATGCGGAGAAAGCAGAAAGTTATTCACGGTAACCTCACGACTTCTTTCGTCTCTACGCCTCCCGTATTCAGACTCGACGCTCCCCATACGAAAGACTCCACCCACTATGGGGACCAGGGGGTATTTCTTTACCATTTCCGCCTTTTTTTCATTCTCATAGGCAAAGGCGCTATTCCCCATAACCACGATACACAGAAAAACAATAGTTCTTTTCAGACTATTCATTACTTTGCTCCTTTATGGCTCTTGTTCTGTACTAAAATGATTTTTACTAATTATATATAAAACCCGCTCTCCTTTCAAGCGATTCATAAAGTTATCCCTATCTTCTCTTTTCATAATAACCCTCATTTTGTATAATGTTCCGTCTGTTTACAACTCGGCAGAGTTTTGGCGTGGAAATGTTCGTCAGCGAAGCTGAGGCGCAGAATGACCTAACCGTTACGGATTCCGAACCGCCGAATGGCGGCGGAGCATAAACAGCTCTGTTGAGGCGAAGTTTCTAACCCTCTTTTCCACGATGTTTCTCACAAACGACAATATATTCATACAGCATTGTATTTACCGTTTTTCCGGCAACGTTTGTCGGTGAATTGCGTGAAGGCATAGCTTTATTGCTCAATAATCTTTTGTATGTAATAAGATGGACAAAACCGTTCGTTTCAAATTTTTCCGCAATAAATTGATCTGTCGGTAATTCCGTGTTTTTAACTTTGCGGTTTCCTACAATATAGATTGCCTTGCCGCCTTCTTTTACACTTAAAGCGACATTGTTGATTGATTTTTCCAAGTCATCGTAAAACGCCGATACTTCAAGCGCGCGTTTTTTATCAACGTCATTAATTGTATTTATTGCATCCGCGATACAGCCGTTTGATATTATTTCGTTTAATTTTGCGCCGCCCATGAGCATAGCGTCTATTTTTCTGGCGTTTGTAATACCAAGCCATTCGTTTGACAGCGTTGAAAACTGTCCGTAGGCCACAGTTGTTCTGCTATCGCCGTAGGGCGGACTGGTAAGAACGACGTCATATTTCTTGTGATTATATTCAAACGATTCAGACTCAACTGAAACAGAAGCATCGTTATCAAGTTTCGGAAG
>JAIRSU010000092.1 GCA_031255285.1 Treponema sp.
GCGGATAGGTCAGGATAAAATAAAGCATCTTTTCAGCTTCAAGGGCGGAAATATTTTTCCAATATCCAGTCACCGCTTCTTGGTATTTTTCTTTCATTTTCTCCAGTAGCTCCGGCGGCGTTTTATCATCAAAATAAAAATATTCACGGGGAAATGATTTATGGTATTCTTTTAGAGAAGAAGGCGGTTCACTGTTTCGTGATGATCTTTCATGAGAATTTGGTGAAAACGCGTTACAATGCTCGAAGCTTTCTTGTATATTTCTGCAAATTTACATATACTATTTTATATGAGCCGGCTGGACCGGCAGAGTGATTAAACTATGGAGAAAAAATATAAATATTACTTTATCATTGCAGGGATTTTGCTTTTTGTTATTTACATCTTCGCTGCCGCCCAGCCTGTACCACAAGAGACAATTCTCTCTTCTATGTGGATACATTCCCTTGTTTCTACCTATCCTACAACTCTGGAGGAGATGGAAGTCGTTAAGCAGGATGAATTGATTCCGTTTCAACTCGGAAACTACTTCGGGTATGTTAATAGAGCAGGTAAATTTACCATAAACCAGGTAAAAAATGGCTATGTGTCCCTGTCAAAGCAAAACTGGGCGGAATATACCGCGATTCCCGAAAAAATAGTTGTCCGTAACCCTAAAAACGAGCAGATTCTTTCCATAAATACGGATGTGGGCTATCCTTTATTTCTAGATAACAGAATATTCCTTATAGATAGAGAACAAAGCACCCTCTACAACATCAATGAGAAAGGTGAAACCCTGTGGTCTTACACCTTCGCATCTCCACTTACTTGTATTGATGCGGCATCCGGGCTTTTACTCGCTGGTTCCCTTGACGGTAAAATAGAAGTGCTTGATAACAATGGAATATGTATTTTTTCTTTTGAACCGAGCGGTTCGCGACTATCAATTATCGTGGGATGCGCTCTTTCAAAGGACGGTTCAAGAATCGCCCTCGTGTCCGGCATTGATGAGCAGCGTTTCTTATTTATGGAAAATCTGGGCGACACGCTTGGCAATAAATATCGTGTGATTTATCATGAATTTCTGGGGCGGGGATTCAGACGGCCTGTACATATCACCTTTGTCGATAGTGACAACAGCATCGCGTTTGAACGCCAGACCGGTCTTGGTCTCTACGACATAACGACACGCACATCCGTCACCTTACCGCTGAAAGGTGAAATAGCGGTTATTGACGAAGATGGCAGTGACGGACAACTTTTCATTATTACGTCTCAGCCATCGGGCAATAACTATCTGGCAACAATCAGGTACCCGGGGACCGTCATAGGACAGGCGCTTTTTAAGAGCGAACACACGTTCATGAGTAGACAAGGAGCGACTCTTTACATTGGTGGCGGCACAACCTTCACTGCCTTTGAAATAGACAAGAAATAAAAAATCCCATCCCTGCACCCTTACAAGCTGGACTTGACTCCATAATTTTTTCAGAAATAGTTATAAATATGACCGTGTCTTTAAGGCGCATCTGGTACATGAAAGGTAAATTTCTCCCAGCCATCAAACACAATAATAGTATCACCGGGGTATTCAATCGCGATCAACGAAGCAGATATCATAATTTGGCTTTGTCGTTGAAACGACGTGTGATAGCTGTTATGTCCGTATTATGATAGGGATGATACTCATAAGTTCAGTGTTGTAATAAAGAGGTTTAGGTTTATAGTAATAAAGTATACTTGCCTTGATACGCCTAGTTATTGGATACCGAAGACCAGTACCGCGATTCCCAGAAGCCCTGTGTATATTGCAAATCCCCACAGCCGATGTCTTTTCACCAGCCTAATCATGAGACGCACCGAGAGAAAACCGACAAACGCGGCCGTGAGTATCCCGGCTATGAGTGGAGCGATTTCCATATGGACAGCGTTTCCGCCGGCAAGGTCTTTTATCTGTAATATCAAGGCACCCAGAATAACGGGAATGGACAAAAGAAAGGAAAAACGCGCAGCAGAGTCTTTGTCGAGCCTGCGAGCAAGTGCGCCGGACAGGGTGAAGCCGGAACGAGAAACACCCGGTACGACGGCAATTGCTTGTAATATCCCGATGACCAAGGCATCTACAGCGTCCATCTGACGAAATTGTCCGCTGGCGTTCTCGCCCCTGTTTGCGAGGAAGTCCGACACAACAAGAGCAAGGGAGGTAAGAAGGAAAGCCCATCCCAGGAAGCCGGCTGACGTAAACGCCTTTTCTATTGCGTCCTTAAAAATAAGAGCTATTATTACAGTTGGAACAGTCGCAATAATCAAAAAACCAGTCAAGGGCTGAAAGGGCTTTTTGAGAATCGCCCATATGTCCTTCCAAAGTACCACAAAAACCGCAGTCAATGTTCCTACATGAGTCATGGTATCGAAAAGCAAAGTACCTTCCGCTATTCCAAAAATCTTCTGCAAGAGTACCAGATGCCCCGAACTGCTCACTGGCAGAAATTCGGTTGCACCTTGCATTATCCCAAGTATTATTGCCTGTAATATACTCATTTATTTCCTACTCATCATAGCTGTCAAAATCAATATCAAGCTTCGTCGCCTGTGTCTCATCTGATCTCACGCCGACATTGAGGCTCTTTTGCAGAGCTTCCAATAGAAAAGTCTCGTCGAAAAAAGCAGCTAATTCATCAGCTTGACTGCGAGTGAAATACGTCTTGATTCGTAGGGATGACTTCTTACTACTCTCACTCTCATTCAGTACATCCAGAGCTTCCCTCTGCAACACGGTAAAATAAGGTGCCTCTCGCCCCGTACCCTTATCTTTTTTAAAGATGTACCCGATTTCAAATAAGGGGTAAGACTTTGATTTGGAAGCGAAAGAAAATGCCCACCACATCGTAGTGCCGGTTATTTTGCCGTAAACCGAAGATGTCCTAAAATTTTTCTTGGGTAGATTCTTCGTAGCATACGCATCTTTGTATTGAGCAAGGGCGGAAATAAAAGTCTCCCTGTTCTGCTTGTCCCAACACTGGGTGTATTTAACACCTTGATAGGAAAAATACAGAGACACTGCATTGATACGGGGGTCAAACGAGACTTCAACCTCCTTTTTATCAAGCTCAGAAGAAAAGAATTTGTCAAATTCAATAGAAACGATCCCCAGACGAATCGGGTCCACATCGGCCACTATATCTGGATCGGATGGCTTGGATGCAGAAGAACAGCTCATAAACATAAATATCACGGCAAAAGCCATGTAAAAAAGGAAAATCACTTGTTTCATGGAACGAACTATAGCACAGAAAAGCGACTTTGACAAGAGACCGTAGTACGGAGATGGCTTGGCGCTTTGTGTCTCAAAAGAGACCATATCACCGAAATGGGAAGCAGACGGTTCATACTTATCCCACAACAGGCGCAAAGCCTGTTTAAGAGAGAGGGGCGTACTTTTCGAACAACGGTCGGCTGGCGGTTGACAAACTGTAAGGGTTCGCATAGACTGATGGGGCTATGGGTTTTACGGAGGAGATAAAATGGGTGAATTATCGAAAATAATAAATATCGGAAAGGAACTTGAAAAACAACTCAATGAAGTTGGGATAGAGACATTTGATGAATTAGAGAAAATTGGAAGCTGTAATGTTTGGTCGAAAATGCGAGAAATAGACTCTTCGGTTTGTTATAATAGATTATACGGACTTGAAGATGTAATACAAGCTATAAGATAGCATCATCTATCTGAAAATAATAAAAAGGAACTTAAAAAATTTTACAATGAATAGGGGTAGAACATGAAAGTAAGTAAAGCATTTGAGGTCTTTACAAAAGGTGCCACTGAATATAATAAGGCATGGATGGAAGTGGTACAAAAACTAGATAAAGCCAATACCAATAAGTTGGATGAAAAGACTAGAGATTTGGCATATCTTGCGGTATTGGCAACAACACGGCTTGAGAGTGGAATATCTTTTTAGCAATATCGCATGGTGCGACCAGAGAAGAAATTATTGGCAGTATTTTGGTTGGATTACCGTCAGTTGGTAATATAGTAACACAAATTTTGCCAATAGCGCTTGAAGCCTATAATAAGAATCCCCGCCGCAGAGCGGCGGGGTATTGGTAAATGGAGTACACCCGCACTTCGCATAACAGGACTGTTAGCGCTTCGCCGCTGAGAACGTCCATGGGCTTGGCAGACTTTCCTACTAATCTCACTCATGTTTCCTGTATAATCTGTAAGGTTCGCTCCACGCATTTATCCCACGAGAATGCCTTAACCCGTTCGAGTCCCAATGAGCGGCATTCACGGTAGATGTTGTGATTTGTGGCGAGTGTTACCATACGGTCAGCCATATCTTCAGGGTCTTCCGCATCAAAATATAGTGCCGCGTGTTCCGCTGTTTCCGGCAGGGAGGCGGCGCGAGCGCATGCCACTGGAATCCCACATGCCATTGCCTCAAGCACGCCTAGTCCGAATCCCTCATAGAGAGAGGGTATGACTACCATATCTGCCCCTGCATACAGGGCAGGTAGACTGTCGGATGGAAAATGCCCCGTGAAGAATATGTCTGTCCTATAAGGGGATTTGATGGCGGCTTCTTTGACCTTTTCCGCACCTATACTGTCGCTTCCCGCACATACGAGACGGTACGGGTAGTGGGTGCGGTCCTTAAATATATTGAATGCAGCGATGAGTCTGACGTGATTTTTCACAGGATGCTCTATGCGGGAGATGTAGAGGATGTATGGTTGTCGAAAACTGAAGGGCTGAATGAGTACGATACTGGATTCATTCTTGGGACGCGGATAGAATTTCGTGGTGTCTATACCGTTAGGTACCACTTCAATGCGGGACTCTCGCACATTCGCTATATCAATCAATTCCTGCTTGACGAAGCCGCTCACTGCGATGATTTTATCCATACGGCGCAGGACATTGGGAAAGATGTATCGGAGGAATGAACCGACGTAATCCATTTTTTCTCTCGTGCCCCAGTAACGCGCCATATCGTGAACCGTTCCTATGGTGGGACAGGGAGAGTTATATGGCAGGCGCTTGTGTGCAGCCGGGAAAAAACACGCGCTGTAAGCACGCTTGCGGACAAATTTAGAGTATTGAAACACATGCCATGCCATATTCGGAAATCTGCCGTTCATCCGACACTGAGGGACAAACTCAAAGTTGGGAGCGGACTCTTTAAATATAAAACGGTCGTATTCCCATCCGAAAAGTTCGTAACTTGCCCCGGAAGACGGCGGAATCCGTTTCAGTAGTTGCATTAAATATATACCCACCCCGGATCTACCGCTGTCGCAAGAAAATGTGTCAATACCAACCTTCATGACGACTCCTTTTCAGTGCAGAGTGAATGTTTAGTGGAAGTAGATAACTTTCTCTAAACATTCACTCTCTTTAGTGATACATCCGTAGCTTAAATTCAATCTCGAATCGTTTCCCGGTCTCTAAAGAGATCGGTTTTATCGGAGCGATGTTCGTAGATTGGTACATGACGGCGATATCGGCCGCATCGCCGCTTCCCAATGGACAAGGCGTCTTGACAGACGTTATGTAAGCGTCAAAGAACGTATCGATGGTGATGACAATAACAACTTCGTTCTCTATATCCTGAAATTTGATGCCTTGAACATGGAACAGCGCTTCCCCTGAATTGATGGGATCCTTCATTTCGTCATTGAGCTTAAATATTCGCAAAGAAGCAGCGTCGTCTCTGGAAAACGAAATGTCTATACTGGGAATAAAAAGAAATTCCACATCAGGACCTCTGTTCTCAAGCGAATAGTGAACCGTTAATACATCTTTTTTGAGTTGAAAAGTCTTTTCCATCTCCATACCTCCAAATGGGAGTTCTGTATTGGAGGATAGATGAAAGGCGACTCTTCCATGAGACTTGTCCACTTCCTGCATTTCAAAATTTTCTTTCCCGCAGAAGCGGAATTTATGTTTATCTGGATGTGTTTCCAAGAATCCAGTTTCGGCTTTGTGAATATCTGTCTCAACTGTCGCATCCATAAGCAGAGTTTCAAGAGATGTTTCCTTAGGTGCAAGCACGTCGTAGAACGCGGTCCGCCTACTGCCATCCGGAGACAGGGTGAAGGTATCTAAATAATTAAACGTTTTTGGCAGGTAGTCCAGCTCGAACACGCTCGCGCCTTGATGTTTGATATAGCAGTTGATGTATTCTTCCTGAAACAAAAATTCTTCTTTCCCATCCATGTCGAAATCAAAAGCCAAGAGTGAAGGAGTAAAATTCTCGTTTTCTCTGCTGATTTTCTCCGCTTCGAGGAGAGCTCTGTATGCCGCCTTGCGAACTGCGTGGTGATAGACCCCGCCACTGACCGAAGGGCAGAACACATCGTAGACTTGGGCTTTCCATATCTCCTCTCGTGCAGTACGTTTCCGAGACTTATCCCCTTTGAGCTGGTTGGTAAGCAACCCTGTAAATAACATCTTTGAATAGATGCAGTTGGCTTCCAAATATTTTGTGAGGAATTGACGAGACGGTTCATATTTTGGTATGGGTGTACCTTTTGACAGTGCATCAAGACTCAAGGAACCGGGAAAATATGCCTTAGGTGGTTGTTTGAAGTTATGGTAAATTTTGGAAGGAATTGTGAAATTAATACTCGATTCGAACCGGGAGAGATCTTCGAAGAATAACTGGTAAGTAAAATCCGGTGATTCAGTTTCTCCGGCAAAGAGAACGTCTGGAAACACACAGATGACATTCTCTTTGCCGGCTATTTTCTGGAGTATCAGATCTTCCAAAACAGCTTCCGCTCTTTTCTGAGCGAAGAGAGAATTCAAACTACGGACAACCGGAAATATTTTGATGGTCTTTCCTTGATCTTCGGTGATACATGGGGAATCGCCGGATAAGCCCGCGAGTAGAAATTGGTCTTCGTCGAGGAATGTGTAGAGCATACCGCTATTGTAGAGGGGAGCCACTAGGTTTTGCTCCCACGCCAAAGCAGACAGACGACAACCTTGCGGACGTTTGCCGAACTGTTTTCGCAGGTATGTGGTAAGAAGTTCAATCTGTCCCAGCTTGTCGGCAAGTGGAATTAAAGGCATCATGGGTTCGTAAAAGCCACCGCCCAACATTTCCACTTGCTTACGAGAAGTCATCTCTTCAATAAGCATAAAAAATTCAGGGTGCGACCGTTCCATCCAGTGTAACAGAATGCCAGAATAGTGCAGAGCCGCCTGAATTCTGGGAAATTTATAGAGCGCTGATATAAAAGGCTTGAGTTTTTTACGATAGGTTCTTTCGTATTCGTCGTCGTCTATACCCGGCGGCAGATGATTATGTGAACCCAATATGAAACTTATTTTCTCCACCATTTTTCCTTAAAATTTAAGGCGTTTTTCAATTATCTGTTATCATGTATGAATTTCTGAAAAACTCCGAATCGTTACTAGAAACCGCGCTTTCTGGGCACATACGAGTTATAAGCGATGTCCTCCACTTATCTTCCTGTCAAGGCATTGAATAACAATGCTGCAGATGACGTGAAAATGAGAGAGAGCAATCCCATTGAAATAAGCGCAAGTGGCTTCCCACGCAAGAATACAGGAACCGTTTCCGTAGATGCTTTTTTGCGGATTTCGTTGAGTATGAGCATTGAAAACAGCATTCCGACTGCGAGACTCAACGACACGACGAAGGCTTCCAGAAAAGTCCCTGCGATGTGCATAGTCAGCACAAGAGAAAGCAGAGCAATTCCATCATACGCTGACAGAGGAGAAAATAGCTTCACTGGTTTTGTTTCTGGAAAAATATTCTGCCAGAGTCTGTCGGCGAGGTTTTCAAGCCCCGTACAGACTAGGGAACAAAACGGGAAAAACAGTATATAGCCGAAAAAGATGGAAAAGATAGGAATGGTAGCGTATGTGAATGTGAACACCGTCCACAAAAGCCACACACTCACAAAAAGGACGCCTGCCTGTAGGAAAGGTAGAGGTGCTGGTTTCTTGCTAGTCAGATCGTGCACACCTAAGCCGAACTGAACGACAAGGTTGAAAGCAAGACTCGCAGAAATAGCTAACAGTATCATATTTTTTCTCCTGTATGCTGGCGTTTCATGCTGATAAACAACGCGGTAACATAACCTAGTAGCAAGAACGCCCCGGATGATCCTGCGAGAAGTCTGACCGGCAGAAAATCATTTTCATGGGAGTCTCCGAACAGCTCCATGATGCCTTGTTCACCACCCGGAAATGAAAGCGACTTGAAACCCAGTGGTTCTCTGATGAGGGACAGCCCTATGATAGGAATCCCTATCATCAACGCATCCCGGGCCGCATAGGAAACTGTATTTACTATCGACGTGGACTCAATATTCTTGAACGTATTTGAACCTGTGAAACAACAGGGTATTAACAGTGTTACATACAAGCTCCCCATAGTAAGAAATGGACTCACGAACCATAGCAAAAAAAGATAGAGTCCGACAATGAATCCTGTCAAAAACACGACGACGATGTTTTTCCCTGTCTTAGGAAGAATCGGTTTCGCGGCAGAAACGATGAGAGCGGTCAAAACATAAACCCATACGAGTCCCGCAACTGTGACTATCGCGAAAGCGAGTCTGCCAGAAGCCATGATTAAAAGACTTGCACAGGAGAGTAGCACAAGCGACGAATCAAAAAGTAACTGGGTTTTAAAATTCATATTTTATTCCTATTTCTTTTTCTATACGGCGGATATAAATGTCGATAAGTCCTTTGGGAAGACGTTCATAGACAATCTTTGCATAATTATTCAAGGGTTCGACCTTAATATCCACTCCATTCACAAAAGCGATGCATGGGACTGGAATGCCTCCGTCTATAACAGTAAACATCACGGCTCTCCTGTCAGGATCACTCACAGTCCACCATACTCCGGCCACACTCACACTAGTTGGGGAAACGAGCAGTCTATCACTCTCGTTATTTTCCGTAAGCAGTCTGTTTATCGAGCGCCGAAGTATCTCGTTGCAGATAGGTTGGGTAAAAAAGAACAAAAGCCACCCAGCTAAGAGAATACCCGCTATCCACATCGCTATTATTCCTGTATTTCTCAAAATAAAACTCCTTTATTCAGAGGGATGAACAAGCCTTGTTTAGTAACAAGAAACCTATTCTTCAATCTCACTCCCTCTATACAGCAATCTACTCTCCAATCCTTTGATCACGGGAACTATCGCATTAGCAAGAGCTACGGCAAAGAAAGCGCCGTAGAGTTCGCCGCTCTGATAGCGGAGGATGAAGGTAAAGACACCCGCGAAGAGTGCACAGACACACATACCTCTATTAGATTTTGGACTAGTAACTGGTTCGGGTAATAATAAGAAAGCAACCGCGATGGTTCCGCCAGACAGAAAAGCAGTAAGTACGTCTCCACCACCAAAGAATTTGACCATTGCACCATAAACTGTGAGGTATACCACAGGAACCCATACACGAATGGTCTGAGATGCGGCTATGATAATAGTTCCTAAGAGAAGAGCAAGCAAACCCCGATCCACGATGAGAATCGCACTTCTATGTCCGAAAACATCTAAATATCCAACAGGCAATTCAGCCCCTGTTAAAGAAAATATGGTATTGTTAAGAAAATTCGTCACAGACTCGGCTAGGGAAGAATCGCCAAACACTCCAATATGGGATATATTGCTTTCAACTGTCGGTGTCATAGCTTTCTCAAAAATGCCACTCCATGAGAAACGGACGAAGAGCCAGCCACCGAGAGCAGGGTTCATCCAGTTTGCACCGAGTCCCCCAAAGCTGTACTTGACCACTATCATAGCGAAAACTGCGCCTATTGCCGCGTATACGGGACTGATATTGTTCGGTAGCAAGAGGGTCAGTATCAAAGCCGAAGCTATGGAACTACCGTCTTTTATCATCGCGCTCTTCCCTGTCCGGAAATAGATGATAAATTCACACACAAATGCCGCTCCCATTGCAACGACTGCTATGACGAGTGAAGAAAACGAGTCAGTGAGGGACGATTGGACAATCGTCAGAAATGCGGCCATGCTCACTATCCACATACGGGGCGTCGTCTGCCGTGCAAGACTAATCTGCGGTTTCATATTGCCCTCGATTTGTCTGCGCCTGGTAGATAATGTCCTTTAGAGGGAGCCGCGAGGGACAGACAATCTCGCAACATCCACAACCATGACACCCGTATACCGCAAGAATGCCTCCTGTCTTACAGCGTTTGAACAGCTCCTCTGGGTCAAGCCCTACAGGACAGACGCTCCTACATTCACCACAGCCTATGCAACTCCGCTCGACTATCCCGCCGACCTGTTTCCTTTTCAGTGCGACCGCCGCGTAGATGGTTTTGACAACTGGCTCGTCGATGTCGAGAATAGTACGCCCCGACAACGGAGAACCTACCACAATACGTTCAGGTGAACCATCGAGTCCGCCGCATTGATCAAAAACATCCCGCAAGCGTGTGCCGATGCGGACTTTTAGCACCTTCGGCTCTTTGACTGCGGACCCTCCCACCGCAATGTATCTATCCAGTATAGGTTTCTTAAATCTAACCGCGTCAAAAACGGCCGCTATGGTAGCGGGTCCGGCTATGAAAAGATGTCCCAGCTCATTTCTTTCATTCTTTTCATCTTTTTCGTAAGCACGAATCGCTAGCTCCAGTTCTCTCCTATTTCGTTGCGGATATTTATTACCTACAATAACTGAATCTGAGGGTATTTTTTGTGCTAATGACTGTTGAGAAGCAGTTGCGATAAACTGCGCAGCCCGCTTCTTCTCGTTCTTCGATACCGCGTAAACGATTCTGCTTGCTTTACACGCACACGCAGTGATAAAAGCGCCCTCAACTACATCCTTCAGACGCCTATCGCACAACACCATATCCGCGGCAAGCCATGGGTCGTCAAATACACATCTTACCACCAGAGTTATGGGACCCGTAACCATGTTCAGCTCGGCGAATAAATCCGACAGAGGTCTCCCGCCCTCATCCATCTCGACGATACCGTATTCCGCGATGATACGCTGAATCTCAAAGGAGGGTAAGTCCTCCCACGGATAAGGAGTCTCCCGTTTACCTAATTTCTCGAAACTACCTTCCAACCGTACAACCAAAGCCTCGTTTGCCGTACCATCAATGGTTTTCCAAGAAGCCATACGTACTACTTTACCTGGAACAGTCGCATGGATGTTTGCCGAACCCGATCCTTGTCCTCGTCCTATAAGCATCCCCTCCTTCACGTATTCACCGATGAAAACAATCGGATACGCCTTATTGCCTGTATGTTGAATCAAAGGAATCACGGAAAGCACGGGCAAAAAAGCTGTTTCGAACTTATGAGGTGCGAAAGGGTCTTCAAACGCGATACCTCCGCGGGGCATAGAATAAATTTTTACACTCATGCCGCTATCCGCCTTCGGAACAGCTTCCATTTTTCATTATACATAAACATCTTTTTCTTCTCACTCCCTTGTCTCTTTTGGAAGAAACCAAGCAAAGCCAAAACACATAGTGAAATCAATAGAACTAACGATATAAATTCCTTTGAACCGGAATTCGGCATACCGAATTCCGGTAGATTTCCGGCTTGTACGCCATTATGCCCTGATTTCTCCAAAAAATCCATTAGTTTTTTTAAAGAAAATTCCTTCGGAACAAATTCCGGTAGTCTTTCTTTACTATAAGGTTTTGTACCGGCGATGAGTCCGTCATCTCCCAAGTAGTATTCCTCGTAATTCGGACTGCCACCATTCAACCTTACCATGGGAAAATCAATCTGAAAATCCACGTGCCTTCGATATTCATCCTCGTCAATCAAATACGCCGGGTCACCCCAGTCCCCGATGTTATGGTCGGGCTGTAAACCCAATGCGCCGGGCAGGAACAGTACCATTGTGGCTGCCGCGCCAAAGGGAAGCGTATTCTTAGCAAATAGAGGACCTTTTCCGTCTATTCTGATTATCGGAATCGGCATAAACCTTCGTCTCTGCATATTTGCCCGTATGATAGCGATGAGCAAAACAATCGTAAAGAAACAGCCAAAAACACTCGCCGTAAGTACTGGCGCTGTTTCGCTTATACTCCCTATGAGAAAATAGCTCGCAACAGACAGAATAAACAAGATCGCACGAAAAGGAAACCGTTGAAAAAATCTTACGCCTTTCAAACGTGGAAACTGAAACCATTCCCATACTTTTCTGATGTTCCTTTCACTCAGACAGACAATAAAGAATTCTTTCAGAAGCTCGCACACAATATTCCCTGTAGCTAGCAGGAACGCAGACATAGCAAAACCAGGTATACCGATAAAGGAGAGGCCTGCGGTCAACGGCAGTAGCAAAAATCCTGTCCACAGCGGTCTTGTCAGAATGAGAGCCATCAATGCCGCGACACAGAAGACAATTGGATATAACCACACTGGCTTCTTGTCCCCCAAAAACTCTACGGTAAAAGGGATATCCTGCAAAACAGACGCAAAATCCGCCCGTATGATAGTTGTTCCACGCTTGTTCACCTCCGAGAGAAGCGGCACAAAAAACAACCGGCGGTCGTTCCGAACAAAGAAAGCATTCACTCGCTCTGCATATCCATCATTCCGCGGGTCAAAATCCTCTATTTTCCCTTGGAATTCGTACAGAGAAATCTCTCGTATCGTTTCAAAATCATTCAGGAAAACGGTCTGCGTTGACTCGGAAATGTAATTTCTGCCGATTTCACTTTTGGCGAGTCTTTCTCCAATTTCCCCGTCGTCGAGCGATGCGTTAAAAATAAGAACCACGTACTCATAGCTATCTTCTTTAGGCGCTGTCTTCAATCCTGTGAGCAGAAGAATAGCCGAAAAACCAAGAGAGCATAGGATTGTTATCAACGCGAGCACGAATTTCATCGCTATGTAGAAGTGGGGAATAGGATTCTTGTCAGAAAATGAGACTTGATAATTTCAAGTAACATTTAGTAGCAACGAACCTACTCCTGCTCCCACCCCTTCAATCTCCTTCTATAAAAAAGCATAAGCCGCGGCTATAAACATACCGAGCAGAGCACCGACAGCAACCTCAAGCGGTTTGTGCCCATGGATTTCCTTTATAGGCTTGAATTCAATACCCGATTTTTCGGCAACGGCTTTCCCAATAGCATTCAGACTCCGTGCCTGAAGCCCAGATGACCGCCTAACACCTAAAGCATCTCGCATGACGATGAGTGCGAACCAGAACGACACGACGAACAGATTAGACCCGACTCCCTCGGTAAATGCCACAGATGTCGTCATTGCCGCAACAATGGATGCATGGCTGGACGGCATACCGCCTGTCCGCCATGCCAGCGCCGCAAACACATCATACGCTCCCTTCTTATGCGGACTCAACAGGACTATTACTGCTTTGATAAGTTGAGCAAAAAACCCGCTCGTTACGGATGCGAGAAAAATTGGATTCTCAAAGAATGCCTTTAATGCCAGTGTTTTCATAAAATATCGAACCTTTGTAGGGAGTTGAGAGCAGATTGCTTGTTACAGAACATCGCTTAATAAGAAATTAACCTTCGTTTTATAAGTTTTCTAATATTGAGCATACCAAATCCTTACCCTTCCTCATTCCTCATATCCGGCAATCACATCTCTGAAAAAATAGGCACTATCTTTCAACATCCGTTTTTGTGTCGCATAGTCCACGCGTACGATGCCGAAACGTTTCGTATAACCAAAAGTCCATTCAAAGTTGTCCAACAATGACCACACAAAGTAACCTTTGAGCGGAACATCCTCCTCTATAAGCCGCGAACAGACCGACAGATGTTTCTTAAAATAGTCTATACGTTCCATGTCGTGAATACGTCCATCTGCTTCCACGACATCCGTCGCGGCCGCGCCGTTTTCTGTGACGTAGATGGGGAATTTCCCCTCGGTTACATCGTTTACCCATTTGATTTGTCGATAGAGTCCTTCAGGCACGATAGGCCATCCCATATCGGTACGTTCCTGCCAGAATGGGGCATTACTGTAGCCCATCGGGTTATTTTTGTCGGCAGAGACCGCGTTCTCAAAGTAGTAATTTAAGCCGATAAAGTCTATTTTTTCAGCAATAGTCTCTATATCGCCTGATTTAATGGGTAGTTGCCAGTTGTTTTCAGCCAACATATCGGGATAGCCTTTACCTACGAGTGGGAACAGGAACAATTCCGCTTCGTAAGAACGGGCGAGTTGCGCCGCGTAAACATCCACCGGGTTCTTAGTAGCAGGACGTGAAGTATTGATGTTCAAAGCGATACCTATATGCGCTTTGAGCCCTGTTGTTCGGTATGCCTGAACCGCCTTGGCATGAGCTAGTAGAACGTGGTGAACAGCGCGTATACATTGGGACGGGTCTTGGATGCCAGGTGCGTGTCTACCCGCCATATAACCCAAGAATGTGATACAGAGTGGTTCGTTCATGGTTATCCACTGATCCACACAGTCGCCCAACTCCTTAAAACAAACCTTCGCGTATTCAACAAAAGCGTCTACGATAAAGCGTTCCGCCCATCCGCCCTTATCCTGCAAGACGCGGGGTAAATCCCAATGGTAGAGGGTGGCGCAGGCTTGGACACCGTGTTTATGTAGTTCCGCACAGAGATTGCGATAATAAGCGACTCCTGCGGCGTTTACCACCCCTGTACCGTCCGGCAGGATTCGACACCAAGATATGGAAAAACGATAACTTTTGAAGCCGAGTTCTGCGAGGAGAGCAACATCTTCTTTATAGCGGTGATATTGGTCACAGGCTATGTCTCCATTTTCACCCGCAAACGTAGCGCATGGAATGCGACAGAACGTGTCCCAGATACTCTCACTACGCCCGTCTTCACGGAAGGCGCCTTCCACTTGATAAGCCGCGGTTGCCACGCCCCATAAGAAATTGTCAGGAAATCTTTTCATACGGTTATACTAGCATAAAAATAATATGATTGGCAAGAGGTGGAAATCGTATAATTGGAATTTAACAACAGGATAAAAATAATTCGCAGATGTGTGCCTTACAATTACATTGTTCGTTTCGGGAAATTTAGTATAGTTAACTATTGACATAAGAAAAATTTGGTTATATTATTCTCTATATTTAGGAAGCGATAAAAATGGAGATTGTTCACACCCCGGTACTAGTTAAGGAAACGCTTGTATTTCTCGGACCGCGTAGAGATGGAGAGCTTATGGCGGACGGAACCATAGGAGAGGGAGGTCATAGCGAAGCGTTTCTCCGCAATTTTCCGGGGATTCGTATCGTGGGAATAGACGCGGATCAGACGATTCTGGAGACTGCAAAAAAACGTTTAGCCGAATTTGGAAATGAAATCGAACTTCATGTAGGTTGGGCTCAGGTTTTCTTTGCGGAAAGGCGCAATACCTTTGATACCATTCTAATTGATTCGGGAATAAGCGTTTTTCATTATACAAAGTCGGGTCGAGGATTCAGTTTTTCCAAGGACGAACCGCTCGATATGCGGCTTGACACAGGGCAGGGGAAAAGCGCGGCGGACATTGTCGCTGAACTTCCTGAAAGGGATTTCGCGGATCTTTTGTTCAACAATGCGGAGGAACGTTATTCGTGGCGCATCGCTCATGCTGTTGTGGAAGCGCGAACACGTGGGAGAATTGAAAGCGCGGGTGCTCTGGCGAATATTGTAGAGCGCGCTGTACCGCCCGCTTACCGGCGTGCGCGTTTACACCCTGCGACAAAAACCTTCCAGGCACTCCGTATGGCGGTTAATGGCGAGCTTATCCGTCTTCCAAGTCTGTTGGAAAACGCGATGAATGCGTTGAAAGTACAGGGAAGACTCGGATTTATCAGTTTTGAATCACTCACAGACAGAATGGTTAAGCTTTTTTTTAAGGAGCGGTGTACAGCGAAAAAACTTTCATTAGTGACTAAAAGTGCTGTCTGCGCCTCTGTTGAAGAGGTAAGACGAAATCCTCCGTCGCGAAGCGCTCGGTTACGAGTTATAGAGAAAAAAAGAGAAAAGGAGAATATATGACGAGATGGCATATTTTCTTGACGTATTTTTTTGTTGTTACAATCCTGTTTTTTGTAGGATTGACGGCTCACCTGTCGAAGCGCTACATAAATTTAGAGGGACAGGTAAGGAATATTGAAATGCAACAGTGGGAGTGGATAGAAGAGAACAAGCGGCTTATCGCAGTTATAGCAAAATACTCTTCGGCGGTGGAAATAGAGAAGAAGGCTGTTGCACATGGATTGGTAAAGGTACCACCGGAAAACGTCCTGCAAATCTACGTGAAAAACTGATGACTATTGTAATGTACACGGATTCATATATTAACATGAATACCCTTATAGCCACCGGATACTACATAGTATCCTGAAAAAGAGGTAATCTGCATCTGACGGGATAGAGGGTCCGGCGCCGATTGTTCTATATTGGGAGGGAACGGTCATGGTTCATACTCCGGCAGACCTCGTGGCAGATACTCATCACGATGGCGGCCAAAGAAAAGAATGAAGATTAAAATTATTAAGCTTTAGGTGCTCTACGAAAAACCTATTTCCCCATTCTCTACCCCCTGAATTCCACTTAACTTGTTGTGTTATCGAAACGTTCCGCTTCTGTTTCAGTCAGCTTGGGGAGGTCTGCTATGCTTGAGAGGCGAAACTGTTTCAGGAATTTTTTTGTAGTGCCGAATTGGACCGGCTTACCCGGGATGTCTTTTCTCTTCACTTCACGGATAAATTCTTTTTCAATGAGAAGTCGAATCATGGAGTCCGCGGAAACACCACGGATGGCTTCGATTTCGCTCCTTGTAATAGGTTGGGAATAGGCTATAATAGAAAGTGTCTCCATCGCGGCGCGTGAGAGATGAGCCTCGTTCTTTCTGCCATAACGGTCTTTCAGAACATCACAGTAATCCCTCTTTGGAGAAAGCATGACCCTGTCGCTTAACCACATCAGTTCCACCCCGTAATTCTCCTGTGCATAACGGCTAGTAAGTTCTTCAAGAGCCCTTGTCACTGCACTTCGAGATAACCCAGAGATACTGGCAAGACTTGCCTCTTCAAGAGGATCGTTTTCAAGATAAAGAATAGCCTCAATAAGTGCTGTTTCATTCATTGAAAATCATGGTACTAAATTAACAGGCATCTTGTCTACGGTCAGCTCGCGGTAGCGTGGAGCATTTCTTCCCGAGCTGACATCTTCAGCGCATCGAACAGTTCCATCACTTCGCCTTGTATCACCATATCGAGCTTATAGAGCGTCAGATTGATGCGGTGGTCAGTGATGCGGTTCTGAGGGAAGTTATAAGTACGGATACGTTCCGATCGATCGCCGCTTCCAACCTGATTCTTGCGGGCGGCCGCCCGTTTCGCTGCGGACTTCTCAACTTCGGCGTCATAGATACGAGCACGTAGAATACGCATCGCCTTTGCTTTATTTTTAATTTGGCTTTTTTCGTCCTGACAATGCACCGTGATGCCTGTGGGCAGGTGGATGATCCGCACGGCCGAGTCGGTAGTGTTGACACACTGTCCACCTGGACCGCCCGCCCGCATCACATCAATACGGAGGTCTTCTGGTTTTATGTTAATTTCCGTCTCGTCCGCCTCCGGCAGAACGGCCACCGTAACCGTGGAGGTATGGATACGCCCGGAATTTTCCGTTTCCGGCACCCGCTGAACACGATGTACACCTGACTCATAGCGCAGATTTTCGTAAACGTTATTGCCATTCACCGAAAAAATAATTTCCTTTATCCCTCCAAGTTCCGTCTCATTGGAACTCATAACCTCGAACTTCCATCCCTTTGTCTCTGCAAAACGTGAATACATACGAAAGAGGTCCGCCGCGAAGAGCGCCGCTTCGTCCCCGCCTGCGCCGGCGCGGATTTCCATAATAATATTCTTTTCATCCATCGGGTCCCGTGGAATCAAAAGAAACTTGAGACGTTCCTGCGTCTCGCGGAGTCGGCTCTCCAACCCTCGTACCTCTTCTTTGGCAAGCTCACGCATTTCCGGGTCTCTTTCACCTTGCAAAAGCGCCTTCGCATCCGAAAGTTGGGAGGAAAGATCCACAACTTCGTTATTCGCTATATATACTTCATCTAACTGTGAAAATTCTTTCATTGTATCGCGATATTTGTTTTGATTTTTAACTAATTCCGGGTCCTGAATCAAGGATGCGAATTTCTCACGTTTCTCTAGCAATGCCTCCAGTCTCTCGTTCATGTCTTCTCCTTGTATTAATGGTTTGGAAGTAAACCCTTGTTTACAAAACGTTGATCTATCAACTCATGATAATCAATAAATCCTATTCCCTATCTCCCATTCCTTTTTTTCTCCACTTACGTAACGCCTCTAAACATGGACGTCTGAAAACAACCACTGAAAGCCCTTGATATTTGATTTCGGCGCGTAATTTTGCGGCATTCTCATCCAAAAGTTGATGTTTTGCCTCTAGGTCAAGCAAATGCTCTCGTGGGACGCCCAAACCCAAGAGCAGAGCGCGGAGCTTTTCGGATGGGATGATAGTCTCCTGACAGCCCGTCATAGCTACAATTGAGTTGTCCAGAATGACGAGCGTCATCGGAGTATCAGCAGCAACCGCCTCGAGCAAGCCGGTCATTCCCGAATGGAGGAAAGTCGAATCTCCGATAACCGCAACTACGTGTTCCAACCCTGCGTCAGCAGCACCTCGCGCCATACCCACAGATGCTCCCATACACACGATGGTTTCCGGCACTGAATACGGAGGAGACGCACCTAGTGAGTAGCAACCAATATCAGAAGTAACGGCAACTGAATCCAAACCTGCTGTTGCTCGTTTGACGGCTTCATAACTATCTCCGTGCGGACAGCCTTGACAGAGTTGAGGCGGACGCGATGGTATCTTTGCTAAAGTATCTTGCGATACATTTACGTTAAGCGACGTCAAAATTGACGGGCGAGGTGCAAGCCCCAGTGCAACTCTCACGTTATCCGGGTCAAGCTCACCGGTTCGTGGTAAGGCGAACGCGTCATTCAAGGCTTGCAGTTTGCCGAAGACCGTGATTTCTTGGAACAGAATCCCACGCAGTTTTTCCTCAATGAAGGGCTGCCCCTCTTCAATCACCAAAATTTTCTCCACTTTTCCACACAGCGTACGGATTTTTTCTGTAGGAAGCGGGTAGGCAGATATATGCAGGTGGAGTGGAGTTTTCTCACCCCGCGACTTGGCAAAGTCTGCGAGGTTTTCTTCGTAATAGTTACCCCCCAGCCCAGCAGTGATAATGGCTAAAGATACATCGTCTCCCGCATGAACAGCGACGCGGGAATTAGACCATTCAAGCAAATCTTCCTGTTTTCCAATGAGATTCGCGTAATTCTTCCGTGCAAACGCAGGTAGAAGCATCCATTCCGTCTTGTTTTCAGCTTTTGACAAAGGATTCTGTGCTCTTACCGCTCCGCTTTCAGATTCGCCTTCATTGCCTGCCGTTTTTTCGAAAGAAACTTCCGCGCGTGCATGGGAAAGCCGTGTGGTAAGGCGTAACAAAACCGGTACATGAAACCGCTCGGACAGGTCAAACGCTTCGCGTGTGAAATCATAGGCTTCTTGTTGCGAACGCGGTTCAAGGCAGGGAATCATAGCGAAAGCCGCATAAAAGCGAGAGTCCTGCTCGTTTTGAGAGCTGTGCATTCCGGGGTCGTCCGCAGCCACAATGACCAGCCCGCCTTTTATACCCAAAAGTGCGCCGTTTATGAAAGGATCTGCCGCGACATTCAGTCCTACATGTTTCATCGCAACAATAGCGCGCCTGCCAGCAAAAGATACACCTAAACCCGCTTCGACTGCGGTCTTCTCATTAGTGCACCATATAGCGCGCGGACCATCACGTTCTTTGTATTCGTCAATCAAATACTCAAGAATCTCGGTTGATGGAGTGCCAGGATACCCATAAGCCGCACTTATACCCGCGTGGAGAGCAGCAACTGCCACAGCCTCGTCACCTAGAAGCGCCTTTTTTTCTATTATCTCCATATCAGAAATATAGTCTAAAATCAAGAAAAAGGCAAGAGAAAAGGTGCTCTCCTCAGACTGCTCGCAAGAGGGTATGGATAAACGTCCATTAACAAGTCTAAGGAACTCTTGCTTTTTTTTTAATATACCCTATAATTAGAGCAGGAAGTCATCAAAGACTGTATTGCGTCTTAATGCTTCCTTTAGGGTAATAATTATGAGAATTTCAACAAAAGGCCGGTATTCGTTGGAGGCGTTGCTGTATATGTCCCTGCTTCCGGAAGGAAGAGTCACAAGTGCAAAAACCATTGCAGAGAATATCAATATATCCGATGGTTATTTGGAGCAGTTGTTCATTACGTTACGAAAGTCGGGTATTATTCAAGGTACACGCGGTCCACAAGGGGGCTATCATCTGACGCGAGGGAAAAGAGAGATAAAAGTCGGCGATGTACTTCGGTCGGTTGAAGGCCCGCTACAGCCAACCGAATGTGTCAATGATACAGATGCATGTCCTACACGGGATTCCTGTATGTCGCGTCATACGTGGCGCGAGCTTTACGCCGCGATAACTGACTGCGTGGACTCCATCACACTGGAAAACCTCGTTGATGCTTACTATACGGCCGACAGTGCAGAATACATTATATGAGATCATTTGACGTCATCAAAGTAAGTGAATCCTGCGCTGGTGTCTGACACCAGCTTTGCCTGTTCTACGACTTCTTAATGGGTGTTGTACGAAAAGGTACCACGGTCCCCGTCTTGCATGGTGCCAGACACTTCCGGTGTCTGGCACCAGTCCGTGTGTGTTAAGCAGGTTTCGCCTGTTGGACGGCTTCTTACGGGGCATTGTATGAAAGGGAGTTCCGCGGATGCCTTTCTAGGGTATTGTTCGACATCGGCATCAAGGCATCCCAGGGAAACGCCGATGTCGTCTGCGCCCATGTGCCAATGGCAAAACAGGCCGGGGCGACAAGGGAGGAAATCAAAAACACCATTTTGTTGACCTTGACCGTAAGCGGCGTATCGGGGGTGCTTGGCTGCCTTGAACCGGCTTTGACCGTTTATGACAACGCGATTCCGAATGGGAGAAAACATGACATTCCTTGAAATGTACAGCGGCACACATTTCGGACAATACGCTTATATAGCAAGGAGGATTGAATCTTGATACGCGATCTCGAAAAGGCAATAGGCAGTCTTATTGACAAGCAAAATGTCTCTTTTATCGCATCGGTGGATGCGGAAGGATTCCCGAACATGAAAGCCATGCCGTCTCCCAGAAAACGCGAGGGCCTTCATACTTTTTGGTTTACCACGAATACTTCATCCATGCGGGTGGCGCAGTTCTGTAAGAACCCGAAAGCGTCCGTTTACTTTTATGACAAGCGCTTTTTCCGGGGCGTGATGCTCGTCGGTACGATGGCGGTTCTGGAAGACGCTGTATCAAAAGAAATGATTTGGCGCGAAGGCGACACGATGTATTACAAGCAAGGCGTAAGCGACCCGGATTATTGCGTTCTCCATTTCATCGCAACGCACGGGCGATACTATTCTGATTTTTCTTCCCAAGATTTTGCCGTAAAGAATGGAGGCTAAACAATGAGCAAATACGATCCGTTATGGCAGTATCTTCAAATTGACAGGCATGATACAGTAAGACTCACGTTTGAAGAAATCAAGTCTATACTTGGATTTGACATCGATCATTCTTTCTTAACGTACAAAAAAGAAGCCGTCCAATTTGGGTATCAGGTTGGCAAAATCTCCCTGAAGGAGAAGCATATTACATTCAACAAGTTGCAGTGAGACGTGAAAACATGGCAAGCGGTATAATTCCGGTAGAGAAACTTCATACAACACCGATGGGGGCGGAACGAATCAAGCGTAATCTTGGACTGGACTGTGATGACGTAATTGCGTGGTGCAGAAGCGCGATTCAGAACATACCTGACAA
>JAIRSU010000025.1 GCA_031255285.1 Treponema sp.
ATCGTTGTATTGATGGGGTAGGGGAGCGGTTCAGTCTGGGAGGCGTTAAATATCGCGAGGGCAGTAATGACAGCTGTTGCTATCAGGTAGTTAAATAAAATCCCTTCCCCCCCGTCAAAGCGGTTTTTGTTGCTCGCCCTTTTATCTCCTGCTTTTGATTTGCTACTCTGCCCTGCGCTACTTCATTAAAATTCTTTTCAATTTAATGAGCTGAGTCTCTCACGCCTTTTCACTAATCTTGTACTTCTTCTCTTCCTCATCCGTGTTTACCTTGCTTAAATCTGGAGTGGCGACGCCTAATAGGGCGCGGACCTCGGCTAAAGTCTGAGGCCCGTTAGCCCCTACACATCGACGGGTGATTCGACGGATGTTTTTCGGCATGGCGTCAAGAAGCTTCAGCATATTTTCTATCTCATCAGGGTCTTCCATGTTGACCACCGCAAACATACGCACCTTACGCCCTTTCTCCGTAACAGAGGGCATCTCCTCAGTGATGAGGAATTCACCGCAGAGCTTCCATGTGCTTTCGCTAATGAGAATCTCAGTACCAAAGGGCTTGTTGAATGTCTCGGTGCGGTCTGCGAAGCTCACCGTGTCTCCAATCACCGTGTATTCAAGCCGCTCGTCAGACCCGATTTGTCCGGCGATCAGATCGCCGGAGTTTATGCCGCACCCGATTTTGATGATAGGTTTCTTATCTCCTCCTCTCCCTTCGTTGAAGGAACAGAGAGACGCCCGCATCATCAGAGCGGCTTTCACACAGTTCAGCGCGTCCCGTTTGTGGTTTCCTGAAGATTCCACCGCACCCCAGTGAGCCATCACCGCATCGCCAATAAACTTATCGACGACTCCGCCTGTCATATTCACGCAGGCAACCATCCTGTCCAGATAGTCGTTCAGGAATTCAACTATCTCATCAGGCTTTAGCTTCTCGGAAATCGCGGTGAATCCTCGGATGTCGGAAAAGAACATAGTCGCCTTACGGTCTACGCCGCCTGTTACAAGTTTACCGCTCCTCGCTAAGTTCGCTAATGACTTGTTTGTAAACTTCTCGAAACTCAGAAGACCTCGGCTCATGCTGTTGAAGCTGTAGCTCAAGATACCGATTTCATCTTTATGCTTGGATACTATGTTTATGTTATAGAAGCCAGACTCTATCAACTCCGCCGCCTCGGTCAATTCTTTCAAAGGCTTGCTTAAATGCCGTGCGAACAACAGAATGAACAAAATTGATAGTAGGAGAACCCCTATGGAAACCAAGATATTACGCCATGTCGTGGCTACGACGCCTTTAAACACTTCGTCTGACGAAATAACCGTTATGACGATCGCGTTTCCAATAGATAGGCGTTGATATGCAGCGAAATTCAATCCTGTCTCATCTCTGTAGGTGGATTGAATGTTTTGGGAACTCCCTTCCAAAATCTCCTTGATGAAAGGCTTATTGCGAAGATTCACGCCTGCTTTGACGAGCATCAGGTCGGAGTCGACCAGAATGTCGCCTGACCCGTTTATGATGAACGACTTGTTCACGCTGTCGGAAAATATCTCCTTGAGTCCCTCGATAGAGAAAAACACGGCAACCGCGCTTTCAATCTCTCCATTTCTCCAGGGGAATAGCATTTCAAGCATCTCCACGTTAAAAAAAGGCGTTACATTGAGAATGAAGAATTCACCGTCTCGCGCAAGGCTAACCGCTTCCACTTGAGTATTGATGTAATCGCTTATCTGAGCCGCGGTCAGCCTGTTCGCCACCATAAAGGCGCGATTCACAAAGAGCTGTTTCCCTTCAGCATCTCTATATACGGAGTCGTTTACGCATATAGCGCTGATGTCCCGATTGTTCTTAAAGAAGAAATCAATAGCCGCATCTCTCTTTTCAATCAGCAATTCATTGCTATTCAACACGGTGAGGGTGTTCAAAAGTAAGAGCGCGTCTTTATACACGGTTTCAAGCTTGTTTTGCGCCGACAACGCCGCTCGTCTGTTTATGCTATAGTTTGAATCCTCTGCGGTGAGCTGTACATCCTTGCCTATCATCAGTGTCCCAACAACGGTCATACTGCCCAGAGAAACCACCATCAAAGTCGAGATGATGCCCACAAGTTTTGTTCCAATGGAGAATTTCACTTTTCGAGTGCGTGTGGAGGCATTCACTACGGGCGGAGATTGGCGAGGAGCTGGCGGATCAGCAACTGGAGAAGGCGGTTCTTCGCTAATCAACGGCTCAATAGACGAGAGCGGCAACTCCTCGTCTGTCGGCGGTTCAGCGGCTGGAGACAGCAGTTCTTCGTCAATCAACGACTCAACAGACAAGAGCGGTAACTCTTCGTCTGTCGGTAGTTCAGCAGCTAGAGCCAGCAGTTCCTCGTCAATCAACGGCTCTGGGGCGATTCCTTCGTCAGCCGCAGGTTGTGTTTCAGGTAGAGGCTTGCCTGCACCGACTTGATTTTTCTCCTCTTCTGTTTCTATCGTTATTTCTATTCCCTTTTCTACGGTCCCATAGGCTTCTATGTTTTCGAGAGGCTTTTTCTCTATTACACCGTATTCCCCTATATCTACAAACTTCAATTCACCCATCGCTCCCTCACTTCAGACAAGGTTTTCGGACCATCGGGACCCACGCACCGTTTAGCAAGATTCATATCAATGCCTGATATGGTTTGCAAGGTCTGGATAAGCAGGGCGCTTTCTTCTTCATCCTTCATATTCACTACAGCAAAGACGCGCACCGGCCTTTCTTTGCCTTTCACCTCAAAGCCGGGCATTTCCTCCGTAACAAGATACTTGCCAATCATGTTCCACGTATCCTCGGTTATCAATATATCCGTGTCAAACGCATCGTTGGGTCCCTCCACACGCGCTGCGAAGTTCACGGTATCGCCAATCACCGTGTATTCCATGCGCTCGTTGCTACCCATCTGCCCGGACACTAGCTCTCCTGTATTAACGCCATTTCCCATTTTGATAAGCGGTTTGCCTTGTTCGAGTCGGTTCTTGTTCAGCGTGCGGAGGCAGGCTCGCATCATCAAAAGCGATTTTATGCAGTTGAGCGTGTCTCTTTCAGCGCCTTCGGATTCAAGGGTGCCCCAGAGCGCCATCACAATAACGCCGGCTTGGGTCAGAAATTTATCTATCTCTCCATTGGTTCTGGTAATGCAGGGAATCATGACTTTTAGGTAGTCGTTGACGAATTCAACTACTTCCTGCGCGTCATAACCTTCCATCATTTCGGAAAAATCGCGGATAAAGGCGAAACAAACGGTCGCGGTCTTGTACGCGCCGCCTAGTGAAAGTTTGCCCTTACGGGCCATCGCTGCTATCGCCTTATTGGTGAATCGCTCGAAGTTTTCCAGTGCGTAACCCATTGCAATGAAGCTTTCGGTTAAGACGCCAGTCTCGTCGCGTGTCCTTACGACTAGATTCAGGTCGTAGCGTCCGTCCTCAATCTTCAAAGCCGCGCCAGAGAGCTGTCGTAAGGGACTGCTTATGGTATTGGAGAAATAATAAACGAAAAGCACAGCCAGAAACAGAGCCGCGATGGACAGATAAATATTGCGGATGGTGGTCGTTTGTATGCCTTCAAAAACTACTCCACGCTGTATCAAGGTGATAACTGCGGCGTTCACCGGCGTTCTCTCAATGAAAACTTTCTCAAACGCGGCGAAATATTCAACGCCGTTTTCGTCGATGTAAGGCTCGTCTCCCTCATATCCGCTGTTTAGAACCTCTCTGACAAAGGCGATATCTTTGAGGTTTTTGTCGTCTTTGACCATGTCTTGATCTGGATGAACGAGGAGGTATCCTTCTTCATTGAGCATAAATGAAGAATTCGCCCCTGAACTGAAATTCTCCGTGAGATTTTCAATCGAGAGAAAGGCCGCTGCGGCTCTGTTCCCATTTTCCAAGGGGAAGAACATTACCAGCATGGGAATTGGAAAGATCCGTCTCGTATTTCTCATCAGTATCTGTCCGTTTATAGAGCGCGATAGTTCGTCTTGACACGTTGCCATGAAATCGTTTATATCGGACGCCTCAATTTCATTCGCGTCAAAAAACGCCTGGTTGGCAAATAGCGAGCTCGCTTCTTCTTGCTTGATGTATACAACCGCCGCGAGTTCTCTCTTTTGTTGGAAAAGATACGCTTCTACCGCTTGAATCGCCGCATCCCTATCGACATTGTCTCTTTCGGTGAGCAGATCCACATTGTTGAGAAAAACGAGAACGTCGAAATGAATAGCTTCGAGCATTGCGCCTACAGTAGCACTTGTTTTTTTGTTGATGCTTTCATTGCTGTTTATTGCGGTAATTCTTACATCGTTTGTTACGAGATAAAACATCAAAAGCGTAAGAAGCCCCATCGACAGGACAAGCATCATGGAGATAATAGAAACGAGTTTTAGTTTGATGGAGATAAATGCTTTGAAAGTATTTTTCACCCCCCCCCCCCGCTCCAAAATATCTTCTATAAAAGAGGCTTGTATTCTAGGATGATTCTTTTTACCTTTTCTTTCCATATTTTAAATATACCCTCTCATTTGTTTTTTTTCAAGTCCTTAATATACGGGAAGTTTACAAGTGATATGATTCAACCAAACGAGCGGCGGTATACTATACAAAGCCCTCTTTTTATAGTATATTAAAGGCATGAAAACATTATTTATTTTTTTATTCTTTCCTTTATTTTTTGTTTCCTGCGCCGCGAGTCAGGTCGTCATTCCACCGAATGCAACTGCGGAAAAGTTAATTCAACTTGCGCAGGAAGAATCGGATAAAGACCGATACGGTAATGCTCTGGAGTATTATTGGGCTGTCCTTGACACGTATCCCAGCCGCATTGACAGTGTTTGCGCCGCTGAATATGAAATAGCCTTCATCCATTACAAGCAGAGAAAATACACAGAAGCAAAGAACGAACTAAATCAATTACTCGCCCGTTACGACAATCCAGAAGCGGAAACCTATCCCGCCCAATATAAAATACTGGCGGGCATCGTCATAAAAGAAATAGAAGAAAAGGAAAAAGGGAAGTGAACGACGAATTTTAACTATTCGCCAGCTCAATCCTTGATGTTGTATTTTCTGCGGAAGCGTTCAATGCGGCCGGCAGTGTCTACCAGCTTCTGCTTACCGGTAAAGAAAGGGTGGCACGCCGAACAGATTTCGACGTGTATGTCTCTTGCGGTAGAACGGGTTTCAATCACATTTCCGCACGCACACGTGATTTTTGTTAATTCATATCTGGGATGAATTTTGTCTTTCATTGTTTTTCTCCTTTTAATTCAAATGAGGGGAACACGAGAAGTTATCTCATGCTTTTCAATACCTGCTCCCCTTTATTCCCCTCCAGGACCAGTGGTATTCATACTTCTCAAGAATACTTCATTATTCTTACTTTTCTTCATTCTGTCAATTAGCAATTCGATGATTTCTATATCATCCATCGGATTGATGACCTTGCGAAGCACCCATATCTTCTGAAGTTCTTCCTCAGAGAGGAGCAGTTCTTCTTTACGCGTACCGGATTTCTTGATGTTGATTGACGGGAAGAGTCTGCGGTCGGAAATTCTGCGGTCAAGGTTGATTTCCAGATTGCCCGTACCTTTAAACTCCTCGAAGATGACTTCGTCCATTCTGCTGCCTGTTTCAATCAGAGCCGTGGAGATGATAGTGAGACTGCCGCCTTCCTCAATGTTGCGCGCCGCGCCGAAGAACCGCTTGGGCTTGTGCAATGCGTTAGAGTCAACGCCTCCCGACAGGATCTTACCGGATGCTGGAACGGTTTGGTTATAGGCGCGGGCAAGGCGCGTGATTGAATCGAGTAGAATCACCACGTCTTTTTTATGTTCCACCAGCCGTTTCGCCTTTTCAAGCGCCATCTCCGTCACCTGCACATGCCTGCTCGACTGTTCGTCAAAGGTCGACGAGATGACCTCTGCCCTGACGGTTCTCTCCATGTCGGTAACTTCTTCCGGGCGTTCATCAATCAGCAAAACGATGAGGTAGACTTCAGGATGATTCTGCGTAATGGCGTTGGCGATCCTCTGCATCATAATAGTCTTACCGGTACGCGGAGGAGCGACAATCAGCGCGCGCTGACCCTTACCGATGGGACAGAATAGGTCGATGATGCGCTCGGATATACCTTCGGTGGTCGTTTCCAGGTGAAGCTTCCGATTCGGGTACAGCGGGGTGAGGTTATCAAAGTGGATACGGTTTTGCGCTCTGGTGGGGTCTTCATAGTTCACCGTTTCGATACGGAGCATGGCGAAGAATCGCTCGCTCTCCTTTGGGCTTCGTATCTGACCATAGACCGTGTCGCCGGTCTTGAGCGCAAACAGCCGTATCTGGCTGGGACCGATGTAGATGTCGTCCGGACCCGGCAAATAAGAATTCTGCGGACTGCGAAGGAAGCCGTATCCATCCGGCAGAATTTCCAAGGAACCGTAGGCGTAGATAACCCCGCCTCGCTCGGTATGCTGCTTCAATACCGCAAAGACGATTTCCTGCTTCTTCATGGAAACCATGTCTTCATGAGAAATGCCGTAGCAAACGGCCAACTCCCGCAGGTCCATCATGTTGAGCCGAATAAGCTCGTTGATGCAGAGACGCGATTTACTTGTGTCTTCAGCGTGAGGTTCTGGTTTACCGTAGAGATCTGGCATGGAAGGAAGATTAGGGATGGGCGGCAACAGATCCGCTTTTTCTGACTTCTCCGTCCTTTCTCCACGCTCGTCGGAACCATGATGAGGACGCAGAAGAGATCTCCCTGTTTTTGCCCTCACCACAATCTTTTGCGGGAATGCTTCGGCGGACGAGGCTTCTCCCGCCGACTGTTCTTCCCATTCGCCCTCTTCGGTTGCCTCAGCAGACAGTTCTTCTCCGCTGTCTGTCTCGGACTCCTCGAATTCGCCTCCCCGTAATGGAAATGGAGACTGATCAGAGTCAACTGACGGCCTGACTTTTCTGATTCTTCTTACTACTGCCATTAAAAATCCACCTTTATTTTCTCAACCGATCCTTATCTAAGGCAAGTTCGGTTTTTATAAGAATTTGATCGCTTATTTAATATAGAGAAAGTCCATCGAAGGATAACAGTGTCCTATCATTTGAAGGGATTAAACCTTCGGCGTTTATAAAAAGTCTTGACATTTGGGAATTACAAATTCTTAAAGCAATGATCTTGATTACTTTTATCATATCGGTAAATCTTAATTTTGTCAAGATAGTATTGAAAAATTTTGCTGATATTTTACCGTATGAAATCTTTTCCGAGCTTTCTGACTCATGAATTAGGTGCAAAAGGCGCAGAGGGAATGTAATTATGACAAAACTTTTGAAATAAATTCCACGATATACTCTTGTGTATTGCTTTATATATAAGTATAATAAAAAAAGAAAGCATACCCGTGCGGCGCGGGGAATTAACGTCTGCGGACAGGGGGGCGCTGGCTCTTGGTAATGAGAGTGAAACCACCGTGGGAATTCCGTCAACGGAAAGAAGCAGAAAACTTGTAGAGCAAGTTGAGCAGTCAGCCCAAGCTACAAGCCTCATGTTTAAAGGCGTGGGGTTGCCGACAGAGGGGATTTATGTTTAATCCGCATTTGTTATCTGAATTCGCCCAGTACTACGGCTTTCACTATGATATTGTTGATATCGAGACCGTAAAGCGGGACATGTATATCGAGATGGAGCGAGGACTGCGCGGGAGTTCGTCCACGTTGGCTATGTTGCCTGCGTATATCAATCCTGTCTCAACGGCGCCGATTGGGAAAAAGGTCATCGCCTTGGATGCGGGCGGTACGAATTTCAGAGCCGCTTTGGTGCGCTTTGAAGAAAACGGCGAAGCAGTGGCTGAGGACACGCAAAAGTCCTTCATGCCGGGTACCAAAGGCAGGATGTCGTCGGAGCAGTTCTTTGACCATCTGGCAGGTATGACCGCGCCTCTGCTTGAAAAAGAGCCGAATATACAAGGCATTGGCTTTACTTTTTCCTATCCAATGGAAATAACCAAGAACATCGACGGGATTCTGCTCTCCTTTAGCAAGGAGATAGATGCGCCGGAAGTCATTGGTAAAGCCATTGGCCAGGGCTTGCGCGAAGCCCTGGACCGCCGTGGAGTGAAAGCGCCTGATAAGATAGTGCTTCTTAACGACACTGCCGCGACTCTGCTCGCGGGCCTGGTGCAGATAAAGGACGCCGCCTATCAAGGGAGAGGCCTCCACGGCGTTGAGACGAATCCGGTGGTGGGATTCATTCTGGGAACCGGCTTTAATATCGCTTATTCTGAAAAGAAAATACCGAAAATCGGCTTTAACTCTGATAAGGCGCAGATCGTGAACTGCGAAGCCGGGGGATTCATGCCTCGGTATCTGGGGCGCTTGGACAAGGAATTCGACGTATCCACCAAGGGGCCGGGGGTTTTCTGGCAGGAGAAAGTCTCAGCCGGCGCGTATGTGGGACCGCTTACGGTTCATATCTGGAAGCAAGCTGTCAGAGACCGTATTATTACATTTAAAAAAGCCGAAGAATTTTTGACTGCTACCGGATTGCAGACGCGGCACGTGAACGAATTCATGCACGCCCCGTTTAAACGCGAGGGACCCATTGGCGGACTATTTGAGCTTGACGAGAGAGACGCTCTCGCGTCATTCGTCTACCTTGCGTCGACAGTTACGGAACGGGGCGCGAAACTCTCCGCCGCGGTGCTTGCCGCGGTTGTGGAGAAGACCGCGGCCGGATTTGACCCCTTCGTTCCAGTACATATCGCGATTGAAGGTACAACGTACATGATTTACCGCGGATTGCGGAGGTCTCTCGAATCTTACCTCCACACCGCCCTTGTCTCTCGCAAACCATTCTATTATACAATAACGCCGGTTGAACAGGCTTCACTCTTCGGCGCCGCAGTCGCCGCTCTAACTGAATAGATTTTCACTTCATGGCTGATTTTAATCAGCCATGACTGCTTTCCATCATATATTTCTCATGGATAAGTACCATATTTTCCGTGTGGGCGCTTCGCGGAGCGCCTTATTCAAAGAGTAGACGCTTCTTGCAGCGTCCAAAAATAAAGCCCGGGAGAGGCGGAACAAACGAGACTGGATAGGCAGGCGGACGAGAAATCCCCAGAGCCAATTGGAAAGAATAGTAATGCAAGAGGGCGGGCAAATACCACGGCGTTTTTTCTCAAACCCGCGCTGTCCGCGGGGCGTTCCGCAATCATTCAGGTAACTCCCTGTGTCGCACGGGGAACTCCCTGTACCGCACGGGGAACTATCCGTGCCGCACGGGGAACTCCCTGTACCGCACGGGGAACTATCCGTGCCGCACGGGGAACTCCCTGTATCGCACGGGGAACTCCCTGTACCGCACGGGGAACTCCCTGTATCGCACGGGGAACTATCCGTGCCGCACGGGGAACTCCCTGTACTGCACGGGGAACTATCCGTGCCGCACGGGGAACTCCCTGTACTGCACGGGGAACTCCCTGTATCGCACGGGGAAGATATTGGGGAAAGAACGGGCGCTGATTCATGGCGGCTCAAGAGAAAAGACTTAATGTTGTTTGATTAAGAGCGTTAATCTGTGTCTGACGCCCTGTGTTGGATACGGATTAGCGACGGTCCGCTTGGCAAGGAGCCGTGAAAAGTCTATAATGGCGTAATGATTATTAAAGAAAGACTGTTCGGCGCTCTGGATTTTGGTAAAATCGAAACAGACAAGGACTTCAAAGAAGCATCGGTACGAGCCGTCGTCATAGACCCCATGCTGAAAGAGCTCGGATTCACCCATGAAAATATACTGCGTGAAAAATCTCTTCAAAGCCCGTTTCTGCGGACTGGAAGCAGGAAGAGAAAGGTCAACTTGATACCTGACTATGCGTTAAAAGTGGGAGACAGTTATGCGTGGGTTTTGGACGCGAAAGCGCCTGGGCAAAAAATAATAGACGATGACAATGTGGAGCAGGCGTATATATACGCGGTTCACCCTGAAATCAGGAGCAAGTATTTTGCGCTCTGCAACGGCGTAGAGTTCGCCTGCTGGAGGACCGCGGAGACGGAGGAGCCTGTCCTGTATTTCCGCCTGGAAGAGATTGACGCACATTGGGAGGCGCTGCAAAGGACGCTTTCTCCCGACAGCTTTCAGTCTGGCAAGATATTTTCGTATGATAGGTCTGCATTGATAAAACAGGAACAGTTTGATTACAGCAGTCGCCCGCTCTTGGGGGAAATCAAAGTGAGGAAGCAACAGGCGAAACGGTATTTTGGCTGTAATGCGTATTTCACGCGGCAGTCCTGGGATATAGTGGGGGCGTATATCAAGAACTTTTCGCAAAAGGGAGACGTTGTGCTGGATCCTTTTGGGGGGAGCGGCGTAACGGCTGTGGAGGCGCTGTTGAGCGGCAGGAAGGCGGTTCACGTTGATTTAAACCCACTTTCTGTGTTTATGGCAAAGGCGTTGCTTTCTCCTGTGAGGCGGGAAGAGTTGATGGATTGTTTCACAAAGATAAAAGAGGAATATCTTAAATTAGAGCCGAAGACTGATGTGGAAACCGCCGCAAAGAAATACAAGGGTCCGAAAGATTTGCCGCTGCCTAAAGGGTCAGACGTCCGCAGTGTGAAGGAATTGTTTACGGACGAACAATTGGCGCAACTGGCGCTGTTAAAATCACTGATAACCAAACAAAAGGACGAAGGAGTAAGACTCTCGCTATTACTCGCCTTTTATAATAC
>JAIRSU010000031.1 GCA_031255285.1 Treponema sp.
CGTTGAAAGGACCGCGCCAGAGCGCCATAGGCCCGGATATTGCACGACGGCGCGGGTACACAGCGCTTGCCGCGGAAGTGGAAGCTGCATTTCACGATGAGTTCGAGAGACAAACCACTGTTAAATAGCGGGCGGCGGAGGCAAAGGGACCGCGCGCGGCAGGTGAATTTCTGCGAAGAAAGCGTTTGACAAAGCCCGATTGTTAGGGTATTATCTTCTTATGCAAAAAGAACAAGCATATATAAACAAAGCGGCGGCTCAGAGCCGATTTATGGGCAGTCCCCCCCCCCCCCGTGCTGTACTAATATATACTATACGCCGAGCGGACAAGCCCGCAGGGACAGGAAGAACAGCCGCTTCCCGTTACGCATACATATTACCGAAACAGACAAACCCGCAAACCAGCGGGCGCTCTCAATCTTCCAATCCTTCAGGGGAAACAGCCGCGCCGTCTCTGTATCAACAGAAGCCCGCGGCTTTTCACATATTTTATTCACAAGGAGGTTGCTTATGGCAATCATCGATAATTTGAACGAGGTCCTGCACAAAATCAAAGTGCGGCTCTATCCCAATTACCTCTCCACAATCCCGGGCGCGTATATCGCGCGCACCGTCAACGAAGACACGCTGACGGTTGAGGAGATCTGCGCGGCGCTCAAGAACCGCGGCGGCTTTACCGGCAGTTACGACGACTTGGTCGAGCACACGCATCAGTTTCTGAACGAGGCCGCGTATCAGCTCTGCGATGGGTTTGCGGTAGATATGCGGTATTACTCTGTGCATCCGAATGTGGGAGGGACTTTTGACAAGGCTACGGAACGGCATGACCCGAAGAAGCACCCGGTAACGTTTCGGTTCCACCCGCGGGCTCCACTGCGCACGCTTGCGGAACACGTTGTTGTGGAGGTGGAGGGAGTGGCAGACGCGAGTGGATACATCGACGAGTTTATTGACGTGAGCACTGGGTCTGTGAACGAAGCGTTGACGCCTGGAGGCCAGTTCAGCATAGCGGGACATAAGGTCAAGGTAGCCGGGAACGATTCAGGGGTGGGGATTTACTTTGTATCGGCGTCTGATACGAACAGGCGGGAGAAGGTGAGCGGGCATTTGGCGGAGAACGCGGCGAACAAGCTTATCGGGATGATACCCGCGCTGGAGGCGGGGGACTGGAAGGTGGAGGTGGAGACGCAGTTCACTGGGTCGAGCAATACGTTTCTGAAAGCGCCGCGGGTGATAGAGGGAAGTTTCACGCTGACCGTGGCGCAGGAGCCGCCGGTATCAAAGGACTGACGGGGCTGTATCAATGATGCGGACTATATCAGAGGGCTGATACGGTACTGTATCAGAGGGCTGATACGGGCTGTATCAGAGGTATGATACGGGCTGTATCAGAGGTATGATACGGTACTGTATCAGAGGGCTGATATGGACTATATCAAAGGTATGGTCTGTATTGTTCTTTTAACAAGCGCGGGGATTGGAACTCTCCGCGCAAAACAAGAGGAGAAAATGATGAACAGAATGATTAGCAAAAGAGTCCTGCTGGGGGCGTGCATGACTGCGGCGCTTCTTGCGTCTGGGTTTGGCGAGGTGTTTGCCCAGAGCTACTGGAGTGGAGACGGGGCGGCTGGGTTGAGCGTTGCGGTGCTGACGCCTGAAGGCAGAGGACTGGAGGCAAACGAGGCGTATCTGCCTGCTATGGTGCAGGGCGTTCTGGTGGGGGACTTTGCCAAGTTCTCGGCGATGAAAGTGCTGGACCGGCAGAACCTGGACAAGATAATCGCGGAGGGGAGAGCGGTCTGTACGCGAATGAGAGCGGCTTTGTGCAGTTAGGCACGGTAGCCAATGTGCGGTACATCCTGAACGGCGTATTGCAGAAGACCGATACTGGGTTTTCGCTTCAGCTAAAGATAACCGAGGCTGCGTCTGGCGCGTCAAAGGCGGCGTACACAGGCAATGTTACGGCTGTGGAACTGGAGAACCTGACTGGCATAAAGAAGGCGTCGGCCGACCTGCTGGCGCAGATGGGCGTAAACCTGACTGATGCGGGCAGGGCGGGACTGACGGGCGTGTCGACAGATTATGTCCAGGCGGAGACCGCGCTGGCAAAGGGCGTTACGGCTCAACGGAGCGGCATGGTGATAGAAGCCATGAGTTACTACTACGAGGCGGCGAAGTTCGACCCCAGCATGGCGGAAGCGGTGAGCCGCAGTTCGGTCCTATCCGCGGAAATCGCCGGCGGCAACATCGGACGAAGCGGCGGCATAGGACAGGATGTGCGGAACGACATACAGCGCCGCGCCGCATGGAAAAAGACACTGGACGAAGCCGCGGCGTTCTTCAAGGAACACCCGCCCTTCGAGATTATCTACAACCCTGCATTGACCATGGGGAAGATTGATTACGCTAAAGAGACCGCCGAGATGTCTTTTTGGGCATTACTAATCAGCGATACCAGATTCAAAATTATCTATGATCTGGCTCAGGGGCTCGAAAAGACCGGCAGAAGGAGGGAGTGGGGAATCAGCATAGAATCGATATACAATGCGATACCGGCGGAGTATACATTTAATGCAACGTTAATCCATGAAGACAAAGCGGTGAGTGGAAGAGCTTCCGGCAGGTTTCAACCCGGGCTCTACAGGTTTAACTATAATTTTGGCCATGAGAGTACTACCGATAATTTTGGCCATGAGAGTACTACAGAGAATTTTGGCCATGAGAGTACTACCGTAACCTTCCGAGACGTGGACGCGAATAAAATCACCGACAAACTAACCGTATCCATAACCAGTGTAAATGGCATGGACGCGAAAACGGCCGGCCGGCGCGGGTATATGGGCATCTCCTCCGCAGAGGATTTTAATCCATTTAGCGTTGATTGGCGTTTTGGGGAAATAGAGATAACCGGTTATACAGGGGATAGTACGGACGTCGTCATTCCTTCAAAAATAGGACGTTGGACCGTTACTTCCATCGGGGAGAGAGCGTTTTACGAAAAACAGCTTACCAGCGTTACCATACCGAACAGCGTTACTTCTATCGGAGAGTGGGCGTTTGCTAACAACCTGCTTACCAGCGTTACTCTGCCGGCCAATGTGGAATTAGGCTATGCCGCTATTCTGTACGAGGAAGCATACGAAAAGAATAAGAAAAGAGCCGGGACCTATACATACAGCGTGGATAAGAAAGGCAAAGTAACGTGGAAGTACCAGAAGTAGTTGAACGCGGGATTGCACAGGCGGTATGCACCGCCTGTGCAAAGGGGCTTGGGGGCAGACGGCGAGAAAGCCGGAACCATACATGGGCTTAATGTCGATAATAATAAAAATAATAGCTTGACATACGTCCGTAAGGGGCTATAATGGGATCACAAGGAGGCGGAGCCTTCTTGCGGGCGCGCGGCGCCGAATCATTCACGCCGTCTTGCGGACGGCAAATTCGGTATCCGGCTTGGATAAACGTCAGCCATAAAGGTTAGCCTGAAAAAATTCGCTTGACAAAAGGTGATATTTGGCTATATATTATCACATAAGGATTTGATTTTGGAAAACAGTGAAGAATTAAGAGAGTATTTGGACAGTGTCTCATTGTTTCGGCAAAAATTGATAGAAGAATGTAAACTCTTTTTAAGTCTGATTGAGAATGAAAGTAATGAATTAAAAAGAATACGCGAGGTTTACGGCCTTTGTGAGCGGTCTACTTTCAATTTTTTCGAGCCATTGGATAAATACTGGCGCGAAGATTTTCACGAGATAATACTTATGCAGATATTAAACCCAAATACGGTGGAAATCGGCAATATAGCATATCTGCATAAATTCACCGATTTATTACATTCTATTAATGAAAGTTATGATCAAAACAATAGATTTAATAAAAGCATCAGCGTCGAGAGACAAGTTGGTGATGAACAGTATGGACATATTGATATACTAATTTCCGACGACAGCAGGGCTATCATTATTGAAAGTAAAATCAATGACGCCGAAGATCGACCTGACCAGTTGGCGCGTTACTATCAGTATGTAACCAAGGTTTTAGAAAAAGAGGTAACAGCCATTGTTTATCTAAGGCCGGTTTACAAGGAAACCAAAATGCCTCCACTCGACGATTATTCCGATAAATACAAGGAAGAGGTAAATGAGATTGAAAAGTTATTAATTCCTGTCTCTATTGTCGATAGTAAAAAACAATTGGACTTATGTCATAGTTTTTTAGATAATTGTTATAAAATTGCCAATAGTGACAAGGCGAAGATTTACATAGAGCAATATTCTGAACTGTTAAAAATTCTTGGAGGAAACAAAATGATTATGAACATCGAAAAAGACTTGTTTAAAAAACTGTTCGAAAACGAGGACAGCATTAGAAAAGTAGCCGACATAGCTGAAGTCTGGAATAAACGCCGCTTGATATTTGCCGCGCTTATTCAAGATGCATTGATAAAAGAACAAGGATTCTGTCTTGATGACGAAAGGCGTGTTAATAAAGAACGGTATATTTATAAAAGCATAAAAGAGGCAAATGAGGACGTGAGTTTGGCCTTTATTTATGGTCCTGATTCTGACTGTAAAGAGATACGTGGTAATTATGTGTTTGGATTTTCTTTTTACACAAAAGAAAAAGAAAAGTATCAAGAAACCATAAAAAACCTATTAGAGGGTATAGGGTTCGAAAGTAGCCTTGATAAGGATATAAAGTGTATAGAGTATAGTGACAAAGATTCGTTGTTATTCAGAAGATTGTGTTTTGAGATAAATAAACCAGTAGATGAATTAATCAAAGATGTTTTGAATATGTATGCGCAATTGTATGAGAAAGCTATTAAGCGCATTGAAGACTTAAAGTCAAGATCTTGACAAGAAAGACTGCGCCAAAATGCCGCAGGAATGGATTAAAGACCATATTGTCATCTCGGCGCGATACAAAAAGCCAATTCTTGAAGAACTTGACACAATGGATTTCAACGAGGGCTTCTTCTACCCTGACTTTGAACACGTCAGCAGCGCCATCCGCAAGCGCTACGGCAAAAAGTAAACACTCCCCAACGGCCGCTTATCAACACGCTCCGCATACACGGAGCGTGTTTTTTTTCAGGCATAGTCTGTTCTAGGACTTCCCGATGCACAGAGTGTCTGGCACCTAACCGCCGCATCCTGACTGTTTCCGAAACACCCACCTCAGGCGGGACCCGTTCCCTCCACACTATGTACCAAAGTGTCTGGCACCACAGGTTTCGTCTGTTCTACGACTTCACACGGGGTTGTTATACGAAAGGGGCGCCGCGGTCCCACAAGCGAGTCGGGCGGGGTAGGGCAGACTTCGCCTGTTAGACGACTCCGCCTGAAGACTTGTAGAGAACTGCTAAAATATCTATAATAAATAGTTAAAGAGGTATTTATGGCGAATAAAGGAATCATCACGCAGGTCGTGGGACCTGTGATTGACGTGCGTTTTGAACAAGGACAGGTTCCCGCTATTCTGAATGCACTGACAGTTAAAGCTGGGAATAGAGACATGGTGATGGAAGCGCTTCAGCATATCGGCGATAACCGTGTGCGCTGCGTGGCAATGTCGGCAACTGAAGGGCTCGCCCGTGGACTTGAGGTGCTTGACAGCGGTAGCCCTATCACTGTACCAGTCGGCGAGGAGGTCTTGGGGCGTATGTTCAACGTAACAGGGGACGTTATCGACGATAAAGGCGCCTTCTCTGCAAAGGAATACGCCTCTATCCATCGCGCGGCTCCGAGTTTCGCGGAACAAAAGCCGGCCACGGAAATCCTGGAAACCGGTATAAAAGTCATAGACTTGATTGCGCCCTACGCAAAAGGCGGCAAGATTGGGCTTTTCGGCGGCGCAGGCGTAGGCAAAACAGTCGTCATCATGGAATTGATACGCAATATCGCTACGGAACACGCGGGTTATTCGGTGTTCTCAGGGGTGGGCGAGCGTTCCCGTGAAGGCGCGGATTTGTGGAACGAAATGAATGAATCAGGGGTCATCGATAAGACTGCCCTGGTGTTCGGTCAGATGAACGAGCCGCCCGGCGCACGTATGCGGGTCGCACTCGCAGGGCTGACAATGGCAGAGCATTTTCGAGACCAAAGCGGGCAAGATGTGCTTCTCTTTATCGATAATATATTCCGTTTTATCCAGGCGGGGTCGGAAGTGTCCGCATTGCTGGGGCGTATCCCTAGCGCGGTCGGTTATCAGCCTACCCTTGCCAACGAAATGGGCGCATTGCAGGAACGTATCGCAAGTACTTCCCGCGGGTCAATCACCAGTGTACAGGCGGTCTATGTGCCTGCTGACGACTTGACTGACCCAGCGCCTGCAACTACCTTTGCCCACCTTGACGCAACAACGGTGCTTTCGCGAAACATCGTCGAACTCGGTATCTATCCTGCGGTTGACCCTCTTGCCTCTACAAGCAGAATATTAGAGCCGACGATTGTGGGTGAAGAACACTATACGACAGCCCGTCGTGTTCAGCAGCTACTTCAGCGTTACAAGGAATTACAGGACATCATCGCTATTCTGGGTATGGATGAGCTGTCCTCCGAGGATAAGCTCACAGTCTCCCGCGCTCGAAAAGCCCAGCGCTTTTTTAGCCAGCCTTTCTTTGTGGGTGAGAAATTCACCGGTATCACAGGGCGCTATGTGCCGCTAAAGGAAACTGTCCGCGGCTTTAAGATGATTCTCGACGGCGAATGCGACGATTTCCCAGAACAAGCTTTTTTCATGGCCGGGACCATCGACGATGTGACGAAGAAATAAAAAACGGGGAGAACTATGGCAATATATCCGTTTGAAATACATACGCCTTACCGAATGTTTTACACGAACAGCGTGGAAAGCATCATTGTGCGGCTCGTTGACGGAGACATCGGCGTTTACGCGAATCATGCTTTCTTTATCGCGCCGGTCTGCGCGAGTATCATCAAAATAAAGGATAAAGAAGGGAAAGAACTCTTTGCTTTTATCAGTGAAGGTATTCTTGAAGTGAAAGGGCATAAGACGGTGTTGATGGTCGACGCTGCCGAGTGGCCGTCAGAAATAAATAAAGAAAGAGCCGTCTCCGCAAAGAAAAAAGCAGAGGAGAAGCTTGCCTCAAGTGTACTGAAATTTGAACTTAACAACGCAAAGATAAGTCTCAAGCACGCTGAATTGCGGTTGAAAGCGGCTGAACTACAGAATACTAAATAGCTTGCCGCTTCCTGCGCTATCGGTGTTCATCTTTCCTGTATTTGGTAAATACCTTCCTGCTCGGCGACTATTGAGTCGTGGTTCAAGGCGGAAAGCGTACGATAGAGGTCGTCAGGAGTGATGCCGGTGCGGAGGACAAGTTCTTCGGTGTTAGCTTTGCCGTCCATAGCTAGGGACCGTACGACTTTGCCCCGTAATTGCCTGAAAGAGCCGTCAAACGCGGACTGTTTTGTGTAATGGGCGCTTCGTCGTGACGGGTTCTCGCCCGATTTCTTCAAAGCCGCTCCGTAGTCCATCAGCGCCCAATACCATTGGCGGGGATTTTCATGGTCAAGCGCTTTTTCCAAAAGGGGGATGAGTTTCTTGTCTGTAACAGATGCTTCGTCTTTAAAGAAGAAATGCAGAAATGCGGTACGGATGTTGGTTTCAATGAATATAGATGGATAGTTGTAAGCGAAACAGACGATAGCACCGGCCGTATATGCGCCGATGCCGGGGAGCTGCGCCAATTCCGCAGGGGTTTCAGGTACTTTTCCTTCATGTTTCGCACAGATAATGCGGGCGCATTCCTTGAGAAACCGACACCGCCTGTTGTAGCCTAGCCCTATCCATTCCCGCAGAGTATCCTCTAAAGAGGCGCCCGCCAAGTCAGCGGGCGTGGACCATCGTTCCATCCACCGCTTGAAAAACGGTACAACTCGCTCGGTCTGGGTCTGCTGAAGCATAAATTCTGACACTACCACACCCCATGGCGTTATATTCTCCCGCCACGGAAAACTACGCCCATGCTGCATGAAAAAGGCGTTTACTTCGTTTTTGAAAGTTGATATTTTTTCTGGTAAAATCATTCTTGCGAACTGCTATCCGTCTAAAGGCAGACCTGTTTCTTGTTTAGCACCGCGTTCGTCAGGAGTCGACCATAGCTGTATGGCGGGCTTCCAGCCTTCATTCCCAGAGGGCGCCGTCCGCCTTTTATAAGCTGAAGGGGCTGGAATAGGCTTTCCCAATCCCAACTCTCTAGTTTTGCGGAAGCGCCTTCATCTTTTCCTTGAGCGCAAGAAGCATAGCGTCTCCATTAGCGTCTGAATGTTCCAGCTCCGCGAATTGCTTTTCAAGGTCATTGTTGGCAGTGAAGTCTTCGAGTTCCGCTGTCGCCGCGGCTTTGGCTTCCATCTGGTCAATCTTCGCAGACATACGGTCGAAAGCTTCAAAGGCGCTCCGATTGCCGCCCACAGTGGAAATGGTATTCTGAATCTTTTCCTGCGCTTCAGCGCGCTTCGCCCGCGCTATAAGAAGATTCTTTTTACGGTTCGCCTCGTCAATCTTATTCTGAAGATCGCGCAAGGAGAGCTTGAGTTTGTCAACGGCCGCCCTCTGCCCTTCCCACTGCTTCTTGTACTCGGCGTATCCATTGTCGAATTCTTGTTTGCGGATGAGAGCTTCTTTCGCAAGGTCGTCTTTGCCTGCATTCACCGCGAGCATAGCCTTGCGTTCCCATTCCTGAGATTGAGCCGCTTGATTCTCCATTTCACGCTCAAGCTTCTTCTCGTCCGCTATAGCCAAGGCGACCGCTTTTTTCGATTCGATAAGCTGTTCGTTCATGTCAATGACGAGTTGATTCAGCATTTTCTCAGGATTTTCCGCTTTACTGATAAGACTGTTCACGTTTGACGAAATCAGTGTTTTAAGTCTTGAAAATATTCCCATCTTTCCCCCCGTTACTCTTTAGAGACTTCCCGATAACCGGAAAGAATTTTATAGTGTTGGGTCAATGCCAAAGCAAAGGCATCCAAAACCGCCCTAAATTCGGGAAAATCCAACGTGTCATATTCCCATGTGTCAATGAGTATAATTTTCCCGTTCTTAACCGCGTAAGCTCCGTGAACTAAATCGTCTGCGTTGAGTTCCAAGAGTTTGGAAAACAATTCGAGTCTCTTTTCACCGCTTACGTCAGGCATATCCATAACCGTCATCCTGAAGATGACAAGCGGGTCTGCGTACATGATGACAATATTCTCCAGATAATGCTCATCGTCTTCAATCAACCAGAGATTCTCACCAATCTCACGATAACTTACCATAAGGTCGATGAGATATTGTTCTATTTTAGTATCCGCCATAGTCCCCCCATATCTGAATCGCATTCTGCGAAACTGTTCGGCGTCCTCGTTATGTACAACTAAACACCGTATTCCAATATATAATTTTATGAAACTTTTGTCAAACCATTTAATAATTTCTGCGATTAAAAAATACAAAAAGGCTTGTGTTATGGGAGAAGAGAGTATATAATACTATCTTTAGGAGGATATTTATATGAATAAAATTTTTTGTGCGTTATTCATCTCTCTTGTCGTGTTTTTCGGCTGTGAAAAAAAAGACACCGTCGGGAAAATCTATCTCTTAAACTTTAAGCCTGAAATTGACGCTCAATGGCAGGAAGTCGCCGCTCAATTCTCTGCGGAGACGGGCATTCAGGTAAAAGTCGTTACTGCGGCCAGCGGTAGTTATGAACAGACTTTGCGTTCCGAACTTGCAAAGGCAAATCCGCCGACCCTTTTTAATATCAATGGTCCCATCGGTTATCAGACGTGGAAGACGTATACCGCGGACCTCAAGGACACCGCCCTTTATGAATGGCTTTCTGATAAAAGTATGGCGATTTCATCAGGGGACGGTGTATACGCATTACCCTATGCTGTTGAAACCTATGGTATCATCTACAATGACGCTATATTCCGCAAATATTTCACCCTTTCGGAACGAGCTGTGACGGATATATCAAGCGCTGAGGGAATTAATAACTTTGCCAAGCTCAAGGCGGTAGTGGAAGACATGACTGCACATAAAGCAGACCTCGGTATCAATGGGGTATTCGCCTCTACGTCGTTCAGACCGGGCGAAGACTGGCGGTGGCAGACCCACCTTGCTAATCTTCCTATATATTACGAATACCGCGACAAAAACGTAGGTGACTTAGAAGAAATTGACCTCCCCTATGGTGAAAACTATGGAAATATATTCGACCTCTATATAAACAACTCGGTAATAGACAAAAAAATGTTCGGTTCAAAGTCGGTTGACGACTCGATGGCGGAGTTTGCTCTTGGACAAGCCGCAATGGTGCAGAATGGTACTTGGGGCTGGGGGCAGATAGCCGGGGTCGCAGGCAATGTCGTGCAAGCCGCGGATGTCAAATACCTGCCTATCTACACGGGTGTGGCAGGCGAGGAAAGACAAGGACTCTGTACCGGCACAGAAAACTTCATATGCGTCAATGCAAAATCATCCATACAGGACCAAGAGGCGTCTCTCAAGCTCCTCGAATGGCTCTTTAACACGCCTGTAGGCAAAAAGGCGGCTGTGGAAAAACTCGGCTTTGTAACGCCTTTCTCAACGTTCTCTGCGGATGAAAGACCGGACAACCCGCTCGAAAAAGAGGCGTACCGGTACATGAGCAATCCCGATCTTGCGGCAGTCTCATGGAATTTCACCAGCTTCCCCAGTCAGGCTTTCAAAGATACACTTGGTGCGGCTCTCTATGACTATACACTCGACAATAAGGTATGGAGCGATGTGGAAATTATATTCAAAGACGCATGGGCGTCTGAAAAAGAGTTACTGAAATAGGAGGAGGAGTAGGAAATTGACCTATTCCCTACTTTCAAAAAATTATGGAAAAAACTCTACAAAAATACTTTCTTTTTTTTATGGGACCGACTCTTGTCGCGTTTATCTTGGCGTTTGCTTTGCCGTTCTTATCAGGTGTCTTTCTATCATTCTCGCGGTTTACCACTGTCTTGGATGCCCAATGGGTAGGAGTCGCTAATTATGAACGAGTATTCTCGAATCCAGATTTCTTGAATTCGCTGTGGTTTTCGGTAAGATTCACCGTTGTGTCGGTCATTTTTATCAATGTGCTGGCATTTTGTCTCGCCATGCTTTTGACGCGGGGATTGCCTGGTACGAATGCTTTCCGTACTGTAATATTTATGCCGAATCTGATAGGCGGCATCGTGCTTGGCTATATCTGGCAGTTTATCATCAATGGGTACCTGCACAATTTTGGCGTTACCATTACCGTGAACCCGAAATACGGGTTCTGGGGCTTGGTTATTCTCAATAACTGGCAATATGCGGGTTATATGATGATTATCTTCATTGCTGGTATCCAAAACATACCTGAGGAACTCAACGAAGCTGCGAAAATAGACGGGGCGAATCCATTTACCAAACTCACCCGTATCACGCTACCCCTCATAATGCCGTCTATCACCATTACTATGTTCCTATCCATTACCAACTCGTTCAGGATGTTCGACCAGAATCTCTCCCTCACTGCCGGAATGCCGGGCAAACAGACGGCCATGGTCTCTCTGGACATTTACAACACATTCTACAGCCGTGGCGGTTGGGAAGGCGTGGGACAAGCAAAAGCGGTCATATTCTTCATTATCGTTGTGCTTATTTCGTTCATTCAGCTTTCGATCACGCGGAAGCGAGAGTTGGAAAACTAGGAAAAGGAGACTATCGTGTATACTATGTATAAAGAAAAAACAGGCTCGGCGGTATTCTCGTACATCATATTATCCGTCGCTGCCGTTGTGTTTCTGATGCCCATTTTACTTGTGTTGATGAATTCCTTTAAGGGAACCTTATATATTTCCGATGCGCCCTTCACGGTTCCGAGCACCTCGTCTTTTGTTAAGTTCGATAACTATACACAGGGCATAGTGACAACTCGATTTCCAAGCGCGTTCTGCTGGTCGCTTTTCATCACCGTGCTTTCGGTAGGAATCATCGTTCTGTTTTCGAGCATGACCGGCTGGTATATTACTCGTATGAACAAAACCTTCGGAAAATGGTTTTACTACATATTCGTGTTCGCTATGATAGTGCCGTTTCAAATGGTGATGTTTCCCCTCACAAAGGTGGCAAATATGTTTCACTTGGACAATCCTATCGGCATACTCATTGTCTATTTGGGGTTCGGCGCAGGGCAATCAGTGTTTCTGTTCTGTGGGTTTGTAAAATCTGTGCCAATTACCATTGAAGAAGCCGCGACTATTGACGGGTGTACGCCTATCAGTATGTTTTTCAATATCATCCTGCCTATGCTTACCCCCATCGCCATCACGGTCGCTATCATCAATGCTATGTGGATATGGAACGACTTTTTACTCCCATTCCTCATCATTGGCTCTGAATACCGCACTATTCCTGTCGCTGTTCAGTACCTGCGTACAGGACACGGTTCTATTAATATGGGGCACATGATGGCAGTTATTATCATTGCGATAATCCCGATAGTAGCGTTTTATTTTTCATGCCAGAAGTATATCATCAAAGGCATCACAGCTGGGTCCGTGAAGGGATAGTGCGACTCTATGAAGAGTGAAGTATTTTATTGTAACGGGCTTAGATTTTCCTGCGTACGCTGTTCTCTATGCTGTCGGTACGAAAGCGGCTTTGTGTTTCTCTCTGAAGATGATCTTTTCGTACTGGCAGACGCGCTTATCATGAAAGCGGATGAGTTTGTCGCCGCATATTGTAGATGGATTCCGTCTGAGGACGGGTATAACGAGGAGCTCTCACTCAAAGAAATTCCAACGGGAAGCGACAACTTCGACTGTGTTTTCTGGAAAGACGGATGTTCTGTCTACGACAGCCGCCCTATACAGTGCAGAAACTTTCCGTTCTGGGACTTCGTTCTTAAAGATGAAGGAGCATGGAACAGAACCGCGGCCGGATGTCCTGGTATGGGAAAGGGCGAATTACATCCATTCAGCGAAATCCAAGCACGTTTGAATGAGCGGCGGGAGCATCCTGTCATTAAAAGGATAAAAACATGGACGTCCAATTCCTCTTGAACGAACAGGAATTGAAAGCTCTGTTCGTCAGATTGAAAAAAGAAGAAACTTCCCTGTCCGTTGTCGAAGCTAATATTCTGAAAAAAGCCGAAAAGACGCTTTTCTCGATACTATCGATTCATGATATGGAAAAGCTAACGAGTGTTTAAGCCTTACGTTTCCCTAGAGGTCTTTCAGATTGTAAGGCGTACCTTGATAGACGAAATTAAGCCAATTTGAGAAGAAGAGATGAGCATGAGCGCGCCATCGGACAACAGGGGGTTCTTTCGGGTTATCGAAAGGATAATAGTTTTTTGGTGTGGCGGTGGGAAGTCCTTTTGCGATGTCCCGTTTGTATTCCCTGTCGATGGTGAATGGGTCGTATTCCAGGTGTCCGGTGACGAAGATTTCCCTATCGTCTAGGCTCGTAACGATGAATATGCCGGTTTCTTCGGTTTCGGACTGTATTTTGAGGCGCGGTTCGGCGGCTATAGCCGCGCGATCGCTTTCGGTATACCGTGACTGGGGTGCGAGAAATTCGTCGTCAAAACCCCGAAACAGTACTGTATGCTGTTCGTTAATGCTGTGTGGGAATATGCCGAAGAGCTTCTGGGGCAGAAGATGCTTGTGTATATTGTATTTGTAAAATAGACCTGCCTGCGCGCCCCAACAGATGTGCAGAGTCGACCACACATTATTCTTCGCCCACTCCATGACCTCTGTGAGTTCCTGCCAATAGTCAACCTCTTCAAACGGCAGAGTCTCTACCGGCGCACCGGTGATAATGATACCATCAAAACGCTCATCCTTGATTTTTCTATAATCAAGATAGAACTTCTCCAGATGCCCCGGTGGGGCATTCTTTGATTCATGACTGCCCATTCTGACAAGGGTAATGTCAACCTGAAGAGGACTGTTCCCCAAAAGTCTCAGAAGCTGAATCTCAGTCACCACAGTCGTCGGCATGAGGTTGAGAATAGCGACTTTAAGCGGTCTAATGTCTTGGTGAACCGCCCTGATATTCGGTATGATAAATACCCGCTCTTCAATCAAAGTGTTGAAGGCAGGCAGTTCCATTGGTATTTTTATTGGCATCCTTTGTAATTCCTCCAAGTCATTTATTATATCCAGAGCAGAGACTCTACGTCAATACTACAGACATGCCGTCATGTCTGTAGTCTCCGCTTCGGAATTTCTCATTCCGTACTGTGGGTCATAATCTCCGCGACAAAATTATCCACTATTCCAATGAAAGGGAAATGGTTTTTGAATTGAGAACCGAGCCGTGCGAATTCATGTTCTGCAGCCCAGTCTATTAAACGACTTCATGGACTATGCGCAGGAGCGTACCGATCCTATCGGTCAATACAACTCGAAGTCAAACACCTTGATAGTCGACTCCGCAGTTCCATCTTCATATACATCTCTGAGGAATAGAAAACCATGAATGTTGGCTTTATTAAAAGACTTTTTCTTTCCCCATGACAGTTGGCGCAACTTGCTATACGGAATGTCTAATTCCATTACCTTACCTTTCTTCGTGCTGAATCTAAGCTGATGACGGCAACCATCGCTGTCTGTATCGGTAGTCTCCACGCCGAGACACCACGGTTTGCCGTCTCCGTAAACCTTGAATCGTATGCCGTTAGCGGTTTTAGCCGTCTGTGTTAAAGCGGTATTCCGAGGAGAGGATATGACGCCCCAGCCATTGGACGCTAATTTCATAGTCATCGCGAGGACTTCTACAGCTCTGCCATCGATAACTTCTCGTTGGACGTTACATTGGGCAAAAGAGGATGTTTTTGAATCTGCAAACGCTTTCCATTCGGCGAATGAAATGTAGTTGTGGATTTGCGCGGGCATTGTATTTATATTAGGCGGGATACTTCCTGGAAAGGCGGTACCAGTGAGCGCGGCGAGACGACGGTCGGGATATACGTCGACGTTCTGCAAACCTTGAATTTGCGCGGTCTCCACGGCAATTGCTCTTATCCGCAGGCGGTAAGTATCGCCTATCGCGGAAATAGAGCCGGAGATAATGGTCTGTGCGCCGAGTTTCTGTCCAATGGACTGTGCGGTCTCGTCGCTCACTTCGCCTGACAACTGAAAGTCCATCTCCTGCCGAATGGCTTCCAAGTTTCGTCGATCTACTACGGTTAACGTCCCTTCGTTCACGATGTAGCCAGTTAGTTCTTCGATGATGTAATCGGTCAAGTCCGACCATTTCGAGATGAAATTAAGCACAATCACTTTGGAACCCGTGGGAATTCTGTTCTTCAAGTAACCCGTCGAAGCCCTTAAGGCTTCGTCCAAGGTCTGTATCTGCTGAGCAAAGCCAATAACGCTGCACGATAACGCCAGTGCAATCACAAAAGATCTCTTCATGTCGACTCCTTTTCTTGTGAGACAGGCTAATACTAGCGGCATCCAACACGTTTGTCAATAAGAATCCTTTCCAAAACCATCGCTAGAAACGAAAAATGGTTTCTGAATTGAAAACCGAGCCGTAGCGCGCGGCCGTGTCAGTGGGGGATTTTCACAAATATTTCGGGACTTTAATGAGCCGTGTGCGCATAGATAAACCCCGTATTTATGTATACGGCTCATTAAAGGTTAAATTCAGGTTAGGCTTTCGTCGTTAGGTGTACCGCGAAGCCTGCGATTTCGTCTTTGAGGTAGATGAACACGAGCTTCCCTTGCGTGTTGTGTCTCGCAGTGGTTTCGTCAAACGCGACGCCACGGTTTTCAAGGTGGAATTTCGCGCGCTCGACGTTGTTTGTACCGATGGCGATATGACCATGCGTTCCCCTTCCTATGTTGTTCATGAATTCTATGCTTTCATTTGAGAAAACGGATGCGGATGTCTCGCGTGGAGAGAAGCCAAAGGCCTGGGCGAAGAATTCCGCCGCCGACTTTGCGCTGTTATCCGTGTTGACTCCGATATGCACCATAGAGAATCCGAGTAATATCGCAACTGCGTCTCTACAGCTTTCTCTTATCCCCTCAAAGTCGCCCGTATGTATGAGCGTCTTGTTTACCATCCATGAGCCGCCACAGGCGATTACCTTGTCAAATTTGGCGTAGCCCGTGAGGTTGACCGCGTCTATACCGCCGGTAGGCATAAACGTCAAAGACGTATAGGGTGCGGACACGGCTTTCAGGTACGCCAGCCCTCCAGCTTGTTCCGCCGGGAAGAATTTTACCGTCTTCAGTCCTAGTTCTAACGCCTTTTCCATATCAGATGGAGTGGCGCATCCCGGTACAACCGGGATACCTTTATCTACGCAATGTTTCACCACCGATGGGTTAAACCCCGGACTCACGATGAAAGATGCGCCTGCGGACACGGCTTCGTCAGCCTGCTGTGCGCTGATAACCGTTCCTGCGCCTATGAGGAAGTTAGGCATTTCACGGTGAATACGCTGTAGGCTCTCAAGCGCCTGCGCCGTGCGAAACGTGATTTCAGCGCATGGAAGCCCGCCCTCTTCAAGCGCCCGCGTCAAAGGCACAGCCTTATCTGCGTCATCAATGACAACTACCGGCACTATGCCGATTTTCCCGATTCTTTCTAAGATTGCTTGCATCATATTCTCCTTTTGTTTTTATTAACCATATAACCGCGGATTATTTTAATATGGGCAATACGCGGCCAAAGCCATCAGACAGTCACGGTTCGAATTTATTGTTAAGCGGGACGCGGACGAGACTCGCGAAACAGTCTCTGGGGTAACGGGTTTTGAAAACGGTGAATGAGGTTTCCGCGGCGCTTTCGAAGACCGTTACCGTGAAGTTCCCGGCGCTGTTGAAATAAGGCACAAGAACCGCTATATGGAAATACTGGCGGAGCGGCGGATTGCCCATCTCGCGATTCACGGCCGCCAAGTAAATACGCCCCGGCTCCGTAACTGCAAGTGTATACATCAAGGTATGTATACCATCAAAAGCAAATCCCGCATCCGACAGAAATCCCGGATAGGACTCCGTATTTCGCGTGTTATTCACGCGCTCAGTGACGAATTGGAATGTCCAATGCTTTACTTCAAACTCATCTTGCTTGCTGAAATTTTCCGACAGCAACGTTCTATTTGCGATAGAGGCAAGGTTCCGCGTCCAATCAAGCCCGAAATACGGATCTCGCAGGTCGTTGTAAAGCGTAGAAAAACTTGTTCCTCTGTCGCCGAATCTTTCTTTTAGAATGTCGATGTCGAGTCTTTGTCCTGTAATAGGCTTCAAAAGTCCGTCAATCACCCATTTGGCAAAACCAGAACAGTTAAGCCCTTTCTCGCCTGTCTGCTTCTCCAAGGTTTCGATGAAGACGTAATCTCCATTCTGATCAATAGCGCCATCGTCCCGGAATGCTAATTGCGGCAGATACGCACGGACGCGCGCTACGAAGTCCACACTGTCGCGGTAGAAGGCAGGCTCCGGCTCAAAGTATTTGTGAGGGAATTTATCACCTAAAGACTTGAGAATTTCATCAAGCGGTACAACCATAAGCCTGTCAAAGGAGAAAGGCAGAGGTGTCGAGCGCATGATGTAAGCATCGTAGACCACCACGTCCAAGAGGGATTTATCAGCACTCAAAGGGCGGAATTGTACATAGACGTTGGGGTCGCTTCTGATAAAAACCCTAATTCTGATGGATTGACCGGTGTCTTTGCGCCGCGTTAGTACCCATGAGCCTTGGGCCCACCCCGGATACGCACCGTTACGCTCACGGGCAAGCACGATCCCAAACTCAGTCTTACCCGCTTCGGTCCGTACCTCTACCTTACCGCCGCCGGGCAGAACATAGGAAATCTTCTTTCGTTCAAGCACTTGAGACGGAGATTCGAGAAACCACTCGTCTTTCAGAGACGCTCGCAAGATTGAATCATCTTCTATGTTCTGTATGGGCGAATCAAGGGCGCTTATTTCAAGAACGCATAAAAGCAATATCAAGGGAATTTTAGGGAGAAGTTTCATATTTTTATTATCGAGGAAAAAGGGATTTTTGGCAAGAGCCATGCGAACACTTTTTGTTTCTGATGTTAAATTTCTTCCTTCAGTATCCTACTTTTCAGGCTGTTTTTGGGAATCATTCGCCCGTACCCTTCACTTCACTAGACCCGTGCCCAGGTAGCTTACAACAGAGGAGACGTTTTCATATACTGTCTTCATTCATTGACGCGGTTCTCACGGCGGATCCTATAGGCGGTTACTTCCATTTTTTAATTGCCTGTGCTATACTGCAACAATGGTAAAAGTAAGAATGATGCGGTTTCACATCTTCTACTTCCTCGGATTTTTTACTCGTATTCTTAAAGGGACAGGGCGATTCATAGTCAAGAGGCAAATCTCGTTCAAGATACTGATAATGCAGATACTCTTTACTTTTGTAGAGGCGTTGGGTATTGGAACCTTGCTGGCTATCGGACTGGGCGGTGCGGTAAATATCATCGTATCGCCGATGCTCGCTAGTATCTCTCAAGAAAAGCTCATCTATCCTGTACTTATTACATTGATAACCAGAGAGCTCGGTCCCCTGCTCACTGCGTTCATCATTACGGCGCGTTCCGGTACAGCCATCGCCACGGAAATAGCAGGTATGGTGATATCCCATGAGATAGAAGCCTATATCTCCGTAGGTATAGACCCCATAGAACACCTCGCGGTTCCCCGCTTCCTCGGCGTTACCATATCGTTATTCCTCCTCAATATCTATTTTTCGATCTTCGGATTAGCAGGTTCCTTTATAGTCTCCATGTTATTCAATTCCATGCCGCCCGGTGCTTACTTCAACAACTTGTTGCAAGTTTTGAGAGTCAATGATATACTTATTTCTGTTATAAAAAGCATTGTCTTGGGTATGGTCATTTCGTCGACTGCTCTGTACCACGGATTTGAGGTAGAGCGGGCAAGTACGGAAGTCCCAGTCGCCGGGCTCCGCGCTGTTACTGCATCGCTAGGGTGGTGTATATTGTTCGATGTTTTGCTGTCGGCCGTCTACTATATAACGTGAGGTGGGACATGGTTGTAGAAATGAAAAACGTCTATTTTCAAGCGCAAGCGCAAGAAATAGTGCATGATTTTTCTATGAAGTTTGAAGACGGAAAGACTACGGCTCTCGTGGGACCATCCGGTGGTGGGAAAAGTACGGTGCTGAAGCTTGCAGCTGGGGTTATTGTGCCGAGCGCTGGAACGGTCTTTTTTCGAGATAAAGATATATGGTACATGAACAGGGAACAGAATCTGGCGTTCCGCAAGGAATCTGCGATGGTTTTTCAAGATTCCGCGCTATGGGCTAACCAAAGCCTCTATCAGATTATGGAACTGCCGCTGAAGCTCCATTTCCCCAGTATGGACAAAAAAGAACGGGACGAGCGGATGAATGATATTCTGGGACGGGTGGGGTACAGGCGGCAACTTACCTTACGTCCTGCGCAACTCTCCATGGGAGAGCAGAAACTCATCGCCTTTGCTCGTGCGATGCTCTGCGACCCATCGGTGTTGTTCCTCGACGAATGGACCGAGTCTCTGGATGATGCATCTGCTCAGCACCTTATCAACTTTGTACAGGAACGACAGAGTCAGAATAATACCATCATCTTTGTAAGCCATGACTTCAGAGCCATTAAAAAGCTTGCTGATTATGTTATTATGATAATAGACGGGAGCTTGAGCCAGATTTTTACCAGAGAGCAAATCATGGAAGATGAAGATCTGGCTCAACGCCTTCAAGAAGGAATATCACCGTGAAATTCAGGATTCGTTTTGCGGATCAAATCGTTGGAGTCCTCATCATCATTGCCCTTAGCGTGTTAGTATTCGTTATCTTCCTGCTTGGCAGTAAACAGCGGTGGTTCGCTAATGACCCGGTCTTCAAGACTTATTTCCTAAGCGCATCTGGTCTTAGTGAAAATATGTCCGTGCTTTACAAAGGATTCGTCATTGGAAACGTCAAGACATTCAAGCTGACCGAGTACAACGAAGTTGAAGTAGTCTTTTCTATTCACAAAGAATATATGGACCGGGTGAAAGAAGGTTCTCTGGTTGATTTGAACATCAGCCCTATAGGACTAGGGAACCAATTTCTGTTCTATCCAGGGCTTGGCGAAGAGCCAATCGTCGAAGGCGCTTATATTCCCACCGTCAGTTCTGCACAGGGACAGACACTCGTTCAGCTCGGACTGTCCTCTGTTACGGCGAGAGACGACAGTATCTCGAACATACTCTCCCAGGTAGATTCTCTCACCAAGACACTCAACGATACCCTGCAAGACGTACAACAAGCACTTAGAGGAACGGATGCAACAACACTGGGACGATCTCTCAAGGGTGTGGAAAACGTCATTGTTGGGCTCGACGGACAACTGAATCAGGTTGTTGACGAACTGCCCGTTCTCCTTGTCAATCTTCAGACTCTTATCGCGGAACTCGACATGACCATTCAAATCGTCAACGGCGCTCTGGCAGGTACCAATGCCACAGCCTTGGGGCGCACCCTGGGAAGTGTGGATACCGCTCTCGCAGGACTTGCTCCTCAGTTGGGACCAATTGCGGACAATGCCAATTCTCTCATCGCGCAAATTAACAAAGAGCTACCAGAGACGATGGAGAATGTCAACGGCGTTCTGAAAGAATTGCCCGCGGCGCTTACCGAAGTCCAGTCTTTACTCGCCAAGCTCAACGAACCTAACGGATTAGTAGCGTCTGCACTCGACGTGAACGGACCCGTCTACACAGGATTGACCAGTGCTATTGCATCCATAAACGACATTCTGAAAAACATCGACACAGCAATTAGTGCGCTACCTGCTCAAGTACCAGCTATGCTCATGGAATTGCGCTCACTCCTCAAGAAAGTGGACGATGTTCTAGTATCTGTTCAGAACAATCCTATCTTCAAGAACGGCATACCAGATCAAGTACAGATTCAATCAACAGGCATGAATCCAAGGGAGGTAACATTTTGAAGCCTGTACTGCAATGGAAGGAGTTTTTGTGAAACCTGTTTCCTTATTTATCGTTCTCTATTTTCTGTTTATCGTTTTTTGTTCTTGTTCTTCTGCACCGAGGAGGCCGCCGCAAATTATAACGACGCGGCAGATGGCCGAGGAGCAGCTCTTATTAGTAAACACAGCCGCGGACCAGGGCGATCTTGAGAAAGCGCGTATCCTGTTAGTTGAGGCAAGGCGGCTTGCGGTGAGTGCGGACGACCCCAGTCTCCGCGTACGAACCAAGCTTGCAGAGGGGAATATTTTAGCCGCGCTCGGATACGGTGAAGAGGGCGAAGCCGCATGGAACGAGGCGCGTACAGAGGCCGAAGCCTCCGCGCAGACGGAGCTTGCGGCGCAGACCCGCATATATCTGGCGCGAAACGCTTTGATTACAAAAAAGACAGCACCCGTCGAAGTAAAAGCTTCTGTGAGTCGAGAGATAACCTTCATCAAGAATGACCGACTCGCCATCGCGTTTGGATGGACCGTTATTGGACTTGCAGAAAAGGAAATTGGCGACTTTTCCGCGGCTGAAGTCGCATTCAAGAAGGCGCTGGACATTCATGCCAAAGACAACTATTTAGAGCAAGCAGCCTATAGCTGGTATCTCATAGCGTCCACGCGCTCTCTATCGGGCAGTCACGACTCTGCAATAGCAGCTCTTGAAACCGCCCTGGAATTTGACAGACGTGCCGAAAATGCCTTTGGACTCGCTTCAGACTGGCGGCTCATTGGCAACATACACCAGAAGTTTGGCAGAAATGTGGAAGCGGCTGCGGCGTTTGCTCGCTCAGATGAAATATTCGCTTCGTTAGGACGTGAGCCGCAAATCCAACAATCACCATGAGACCGTCCGCGGTCCGCGCCACTTTGGTGTCTGGCACTATTGCACATCTCGCGGCTTCTCTCGCGTCTGGTACCGTCAAGACAGCATCCCCCGTATGAAACCTGAAGGGGGCGCACTTTCCAGAACGCCAAAGGCAGATGGAGCACTTCTCGCCACGACCGCCTGTGCGGGAGACGCATTGCGCCTCCCGCTCCCCCCAGACACGGGCATTATGAGTTGCGCATCTCGTGGTATCGGTGTCAGACACCAACAATATCAGGTTCGTCAAGTAAATCAGATTGTCGATGCAGGCGGTGGTATAGACTCCCGAACATCCACTCCGCGGCTCGTTCCACAAGCCCAGCCTTCACAGGATTGTCCGCTATGTACTCCCTCACCCGCAAAAA
>JAIRSU010000118.1 GCA_031255285.1 Treponema sp.
GATTTCCTTTCTATCAAGAATAGTTGATAGCCTATGTACAAGCCTAGTCTTATTTGCTTGTTCTAACAGGGAGATTTTCTCCTGAAATGATAGGTTGTCAATGATAGTCTGTAACCTATCATTTAAGAATACGTTGTCGCTGGAATTGCCAAAGGACCGTCGCAACATCCGTGTTGCGGCGCTTCGTAGCAGATTTTATTACATATAACTAGTCCATATACGACTTCTTTGTATATACCCATAAGCAATGCTTATTTTCTCAAGACTCTTTTCGTTCTGTACGCTTTCTCATGCGATCGTTACATAGTAGACGTACTTTCCATACTCATCCTTTACTAAAGGGTGAGTAGATAAGCGTCTCCAGTTTCGCGAGGGCGCTTTGACTATGGTCCACATCAACTCACTGGATTCTCCCAGCATTTCGCCCTCTCCTCGCGGAATCGAAACCACGACACCATGGCTAGGCGTGGAGACTTTTATCTACACGTTCTTGGGAGGAATGTGGCTCCATTCAGGCTGGTCGTCCGAACATTTTTGATATACATAGAAAGCCGCGTTGTTCAACAAAGTATTAGAATCGCCAGTTATGCTTAAAACTCGGGCTTTGAGAATAAGACGCTGTTTATCGGTACCATCAGTTTGCATTCTTGTCTTCATTTTTTCACTTCCATAGATACCGGGGGCGTGATTAGCGGGGATTTGACAAAAGTGCCTCTTTTTGATATGATAACAGTTATGGAAGAAACATCACACGAAGAAGTGGAAAATGTAAAAAATGGAAAGATTATACCTGTCGCTATAGAAGACGAGGTCAAGACTGACTATCTGAATTATGCCATGTCTGTGATAGTGGCACGGGCATTACCGGATGCACGAGACGGCTTGAAGCCGGTCCACAGACGTCTCCTTTATTCTATGGAACAACTCGGGTTGGGTCCTGGAGCCGCGACTAAGAAGAGTGCGCGCATAGTCGGGGATGCGATGGGAAAGTACCACCCGCATGGGGACGCGGCCCTTTACGATGCGCTTGCGCGTATGGCTCAAGAGTTCTCCTTGCGCTATCCTCTGGTACAGGGGCAGGGTAACTTCGGTTCCATTGATGGGGATCCGCCCGCGGCTATGCGTTATACCGAAGCAAAGCTCTCACGCATGGGCGCGGAAATGTTACAAGATCTTAATAAGGAAACTGTTGATTTCTTTCCAAATTTTGACGAGTCTTTGAAAGAGCCGTCTGTACTTCCCGCAGCCCTGCCGAGTCTTCTGATTAATGGGACAAGCGGTATTGCAGTCGGTATGGCCTCAAATATGGCACCTCATAATCTCGCTGAAGTATGCGCGGCGGTCTGTGCTTACATAGATGAACCGAATATCTCGGTAGAAGGGCTTATGCAATACATGACAGGCCCAGACTTCCCTACTGGTGGTGTAATATTCGGCAGGCGCGGTATACTGGAGGCGTATAAGACGGGTCGAGGCAAAATCTTGGTGCGTGGCAAATTCTCTGTGGAAACAGGCAGAATGGGTAGAGAAATCCTAGTCTTCAACGAAATTCCTTACAATGTCAACAAAGCTTTACTTTTGGAACGTATCGGCACTCTGGTTAAAGAGCGAGAAATAGACGGCGTTACGGCGGTCAATGACGAGTCTGACCGTGATGGACTACGGATCGTCATGGATATGAAAAGAGGAGCGATTATCAAAGTTGTCCTGAATCAGCTCTTTTCCAAAACTGCATTGCAAGCAACCTTTGGTATCATAAATCTTGCGCTGGTCAATGGTAAACCTCAAACCTTGACCTTGAAGGCGCTTATCAAGCTTTTTGTTGATCACCGCTTTGAAGTCGTAACACGGCGCACTAAATTCGAACTCCACAAGAATAAAGAGAGGGAGCATATCTTGGAAGGTTTAGTAAACGCGCTCGCTGGTATAGACGAAGTGGTGGCAATCATCAAAGATTCACGGAATATAGACCTTGCTCGTGCCAGGCTTAAAGAGAAATTCGCACTCTCGGATATTCAGACTCAAGCCGTTGTGGAAATGCGGCTGGGACGGCTCACTAGTCTTGAAGTCGAGAAACTACAAACCGAACTCGTCGAGTTGAAGATAAATATTGCGTATTTGCAGTCTCTTTTGACTGACGAGAAAAAACTTCTGGACATTATCAAGAAAGAAACCATAAATATTGCAGAGCGTTTTGGAGATAAGCGAAGAACAGACATCGTTGACGGCGAAATGGAATCTTTTGATATAGAAGATCTCATTAAAAAAGAAGAGGTACTAGTTATTATTTCGAACCTGGGCTACATAAAACGGGTGCCTGTGGATGCTTACCGTAATCAGGCGCGCGGAGGCAAGGGCATGATGAGCGCTAAACTCGTGGAAGACGACTTTGTCAAGCATATATTCGTGATGTCGACTCACGAATATATGCTGTTCCTCACCAATGCTGGTAAGGCTTATTGGATGAAGGCGTATGAACTACCGGAGGGATCACGTATTGCCAAAGGTGAGCATGTGAAGACTCTGTTGACGCTTTCACAGGACGAAGACATTACGGCTATTGTTTCGCTCAAGGATTTTTCCGATAAAGCGTTCTTGTTCATGGTAACAGCACGCGGCATAGTGAAAAAGACACCAACCAGCGAGTTTGTCAATGCGAGAACGCGAGGCGTGCGTGCGGTTGTACTAGATCCAGATGATAGGATGGTGAACGCTCTCCTTACCGCAGGCGCTGATGAAATAGTGCTGATTTCCCGTAAGGGGCGCGCCCTCCGTGTCCATGAAAAGACTGTCCGCGCTACGGGACGATCTTCCCATGGAGTTAAAGGCATGAAGCTTGATGCTGAAGATGAGCTCATTGGTGTACTCAAGGTGATGGATAAGGAAACTATGCTCCTCTTGTCCGAATATGGTTTTGGTAAACGGGTGGATTTTACAGAATTCAACTCGCACGGGCGCGGTACGGGCGGTCAGCGTATCTATACGGTGATGGAAAAGACAGGCAGGCTTGTAGGATGTGTCAGCGTGCTTGAGAGTCAGGAAATCATGTGCGTCACGGAACAGGGTAAATCTTTACGTATGAAAGCGGAAGATATTCGGGTATTGAGCAAAACGGCCCGCGGTGTCCGTGTCCTCAATATTAACAAGCCTGATGCGGTGGCTGGCGTAACCCGGATTGTGACGGAATAGAGAAACGGAAGGATGACGGACTCTATCCGGCCAGTCTTCCTTCGTACAGGCATAAGCGGTAAATTATCTTAAATGGGGAGGGATAGACGGGTGAAAAAAATCCGGGTTATCGCTTTTTTGGCGGCGCTTTTAGTGCATATTAGTCTTATGGTGTTCTGGTACCCTGTAGCCCGTCCTGCGAAACAGGAGCAACAAGAGGAAAAGCCCCACGTGGTGAAACTGATTGATGTCCAGGAACTTCGGACACCTCCGGTGCCGCTCCAGCCTAAACCGATTCCTGCATCGCGGAAACTCGCAGATCAAGTGGTTGAAACTGAGGATCCTCCGTCTGAAACACCAGAACAATCCGCGTCTATGATAGATTCTACGGGGACAGATCGGGTTGATTCAGTTCACGGCGCGTCTGATGTGGATTACTTACCGCAAAACAAAATATCGGAAGTACCGAAAATAGATGCTGACCGTATACGGAATAATATTATTTATCCTCCTATTGCCTCGCGTGCCGGTGTGGAGGGGACAGTCGTTCTGGAACTTTTCATTGATAACAAGGGAGAAATTCGCCATATAGGTGTCCTAAAGGAAGACCCACCGGACAGAGGTTTTGGAGATGCCGCTATAAACGCCTTCAAAGGTGTAACAGCTATTCCCGCGGAATCAAACGGTCAGGCTGTGGCCGTACGGTACCGTTATCCCGTACGATTCAAGGTCAGTAAGTGACTCTAACAGGGAGGGTCCGCCGCCATTGGGAATATATCTTACTCAATTGATATGCTATGGATATAAATCGTGAATTAAAGACAAAAAGGTCCCTAGGTGTTTTTTATTTGTCGGTTCGCATTTCAGAAACTACGATTTTTACATGATCCTTCCTCACTTCAAGGGATATATGATGGACGGTTTCGGCGATGCAATCAAAAATATGTCTATAGGACTGGGTTCTTCAGCATTGATTAAAAATCAGCGAGACAGAGAACGTGAATAATACTATACTGTAGCTATGACGAAGAGACAAATCATCATACTTGGAGCCGGGGTCATGCAAGAACCAGCCATCCGTATTGCAAAGAATATGGGGCTTGAAACCGTAGTCTTGGATGCGGATACCAATGCCCCATGTGTCGTCTTGGCTGATCGTTTTGAAAATATAGACCTCAAAGACAGAGACGATGTTCTATCACTTGCAAAGACTCTGCCTGCGCTTGTCGGCATTATGACAGCCGGCACGGATTTTTCTACGATAGTTGCTTTTGTCGCCGAAAAGCTAGGCTTGCCAGGCGTTTCTTACGAAACTGCATTGGATGCTTCGGATAAGGGGCGTATGCGCGAATGTTTCAGACGGGCGGGTATACCTTCACCGCGATTTACTGTGTTGAAAGCCACTCAAAGTATAGAATATAATCTGTTATTTCCTTTTCCTGTAGTAATAAAACCTGTTGACAATATGGGCGCACGGGGCTGCCGTAGAGCAGACAACCGCGCAGAATTACGGATTGCTATGGAAGAGGCATTCAGTTTCTCTCGTTCAGGGAGAATCATCATAGAGGAGTTTATGGACGGTCCTGAATTTTCCATTGATGCCATTGTTTATCAGGGGGAAATTACTATAACTGGTTTTGCAGATAGACATATTTTTTTTCCTCCCTACTTTATCGAGATGGGACACACCATGCCTACAGATATTGATGAGAAGTCTGCGACGAAGGTAATCGAAGTGTTTAAACAGGGAGTTCGCGCTTTGGGAATTAGGGATGGAGCGGCAAAGGGCGATGTGAAACTCACGCGAAAAGGCATAATGATTGGCGAGATAGCGGCGCGGCTATCGGGTGGCTATATGTCCGGATGGACATATCCATATTCAAGCGGTGTAGAGCCGACTCGTGCCGCCATTCAGATTGCTATCGGCGAGAAACCATCGCATCTGACTCCTACACGGCAGTGGACGTCCACGGAACGAGCTTTTATCTCCATTCCCGGTGAGATTTTTTCTATTATAAAAAGAGAATTCCCGCACCAAGTCAGAGATGTGTTTTTCCGTGTGAAAGAAGGGGAGCGTGTAAAATTTCCTGAAAACAACGTGAGTAAGGCAGGTAACGTGATAGCTATTGCCTCAAATCGGGAGGAGTCTATCAATGCGGCGGAAATTGCTGCCCGCAATATATTGATTCGCCTCTCTGCGCCGGATGCGGAAACAGAAGCTTTCTTGAAAATCGGAGAACAGTATAGGAATACTGTCGCCGAATTCTCAAATATCTCGTCCATTCCTCAATTCCCTCCTAGTGCTTTTGCAGTTCCGCCAGAAATTCTACGTTCTCTAGAGAAAATGCCTGAAATGCTTGAAAATTCAGATAGAAACCGCTATAATGTGAAAAAGTCGCTTTTTAGTGTAAATGCTAAACCTTTGGGAATTATGCCTTTTCCCGAATTCACAGAGAGTGGTTTAAGGGATTATATGGGCAGAACCGTAGCTGAAAGTCTAGATGCAGTGCATCTACTTACGGGACAAGCTCTGTCTATAATGGACAATACGGCGACGGTAGACATTGTACTAGGGCGCACTTTTTGGCAATCCTTTATCCGCGGTGGATATCAAGGAGCCACATATGTTGTGGATAAGCTAGGGAGCAGGAATACAGATTAGAAAGAGCCGCTCAACTTTCAAACAAACTCCCCATTCCCAGCTCCTTATTTGAAGAACAAAGGAGTTATTATGAGAAAAAGATTAATTTTATTGTTAATATACGCTACATTCGCTGCGAATTTGCTGTCCGAACCTCTCCTACTTGAGAATGCTTTGAAAGAAATGGGATATGCACCGGAGCTTCAGTGGGAGCCGTTTCTCCAGACTGGCGTCATTTACGACCGCGGGCATTTTATCAGTTTTTATACAGGTGAAAAGGACGAATACGGCGTTTTTCTGGTTGACGGATATTATATCATTGAGACGCCTCTGCCGTATGTGGAAAAAGGCATTATCAAGTTTCCTGAAGCTTTTGTTGCGTCCGTAGAGAAAGCCATAAGTGAGGAAATGGAGAATGACATAGGGCTTTTTCGAGTCGCGGCAATCATCATTGACCCAGGCCATGGAGGAAAGGATACAGGTGCCATCGGTACGCCTATCATTGATGGGAAGAAGACGACCATACAGGAAAAAGGCATTGCTCTTACGGTATCAAAAGACCTTTATGTGCAACTCGTCAAAGCGTTTCCTGATAAGCAGATTCTGATGACGAGAAATGACGACTCGACTATCTCGCTGGAAAAGCGTGTGTCATTTGCCAATGCAGTGAATCTCGCACAAAATGAAGCCATTATTTTTGTTGCGGTGCATTGTAATGCCGCCCCTTATAAGGCAAATGCACGAGGCTATGAAGTATGGTACCTTCCCCCTGATGTCAGGCGCTCACTCATTAATAAATCAACATTTGATGGTCCCGCGGAAGTGATTCCCATCCTGAATTCGATGAAAGAAGAGGAATTTACTATAGAGAGTCGCCTTTTGGCATCCACTATCTTGAAACGGTTTGATGAAGTCATTGGCAAGTCGAGTCCGTCTCGCGGTATAAAAGAAGAAGAGTGGTATGTAGTGAAGAAAGCGAATATGCCATCTGTTTTGGTTGAATTGGGCTTCATTACTAACGCAAGCGACGCGAGACTCTTGACGGACAGTACCTATGTGAAGAATTATTCAAATGCCCTGTTCGAAGGTATTTCCGACTTCGTCGCCATTTATGAACAGCCGGGTGGATTCAGTGTATTCCTTGATAAGGATCTCTAGTAATTAAAAAGTATCTACAGGTATTATCTGTAATTCATTAGAATTCTGGAACACATTTAAATGCTGAAGATTCTTTTAAAATAAATCTGATAAACTTATAGATTATATTACCCTCTTTACATTTAGAATAGTACGGATTATCCTAACTTCTCACTCGACTATGTCACTCGCTTACAATGAACCAAATCCGGAGTCACGGCACCGCCGACTCTTTTTCTATCTCGACCTGCCTTGTGTCGGCGCAGACTAAGTCCATCGCGCGGACTATATGCAGTATGACTTCAACACTCTCTTGCAAACACTCGAGAGACTCAAAGGCAAATTCCTCTTGAGTTCACTCCGTAACGCGGCACTGTCTGATTTCACCATGCGCAACGGTTGGCATACCCTCGATTTTGTTGTGGTCTACTCAATGTCCAAAAACGGTGGCACTCGTTGCAATAAAGGGGAGGCTCTGACCGCGAATTATCCGATACACGTAAAATCTACTCAGAACTCACTGAGAGTGTTGAGCCATCTTGTGGCAGAGATGGATGGTTAATGGAAGACCGCATTGAATATGAATACTACGCTATGCCTTTGAAGGCACTCGCCGCAACTATCGAAGACTGTAAATGATGGATTGCTCAACTTAAGAGGTACGTCTCGTGAATCGTCGTTAAAACAGAGTGAGGGCCGGATTAACCGCGTATTTTAGATACTGCTTAAATAGTTCTTTATGACATTTAAGCAGGCTTTCTTTTTCGCCAATCATAGTTTCATTTGAAGGGCATCATTTTTTGTGGATCACCTCCAAGAAATATTATTATTCCTCGAATAGCCACGTTGAAAGGTAACGTTCACCCGAATCCGGAAGTACTGCGACGATGAATTTGCCTCTGTTTTCAGGACGGAGTGCGATACTGAGAGCCGCTTCCAGAGCGGCACCCGAAGAGATACCTACAAGGATGCCTTCTTTTTTAGCGAGTTCACGGACGATTGCGCCGGCTTTTTCATGATTCGATTTGTAGATTTCATCCACGATTTGCGGGTCATAGACTTGTGGCACAAAGCCTGCACCTATACCTTGAATTTTGTGAGGGCTCGGCTGACCGCCGGAAAGTACCGGAGATGCAACCGGTTCCACTGCGACAACCCTGATGGATGGATTCTTGGACTTGAGAAACCTCCCCGCACCTGTAACAGTACCGCCCGTACCGACCCCACTGACGAGGATATCAATCTTGCCTTCACTATCATTCCAAATTTCGGGACCCGTTGTTTTCTCATGAATCGACGGATTCGCTGGATTATTGAACTGTTGAGGAATGAAAGAATTCGGAATTCTCGTTGCAAGCTCTTCGGCTTTTGCTATTGCACCTTTCATGCCTTTGACACCTTCGGTAAGCTCCAACTCTGCGCCGAATGCCTTGAGCAATTTTCGCCGTTCAATACTCATACTGTCTGGCATGGTCAAGATGACGCGGTAACCTTTCACCGCGCCTACATAAGCCAAACCTATACCTGTGTTGCCACTCGTCGGCTCAATGATAGTTGAACCGGACTTAAGCCTTCCATCCTCTTCAGCTGCCGAGATGAGTGATAGAGCGATACGGTCTTTTACACTAGAGAGCGGATTGAAGTACTCTAATTTAACGTAAATATCCGTCTCGCTCTTATTCAACTTGTTGATTTTGACTAAAGGGGTCTTCCCTATAAGATCTATAATTTTTTCTACTCGCGCCATAATAATCTCCTTTATCCTAGTAAATTTATAGATATTATAGACAATCAAACAAGAAATGTCAAGAGTGAATCGGAAAATACGATTCCTCAAAAGTATAATATGCGTCTCTAAAAATTTCTTAGGTAAAACTCTTGGGTTGGAAGGAGATAAATTAGCTATTTTAGGAATTTATGTACACGAGTAATGGTCGCGCACCAGTATCCGCCACGCAGGACGATCCTCTATTTTTTCCGTGTTTTCCCATTCAAACACTTTTTTGATGAAGAATAGAGATTTATCGCGACGGGAATAAGAACAATCGTTGAAATGAACTATCCCGAAGCGTCCACCACCGATATAGGCTATAGTGTCACCTTTTTCAAGCTTCTCCTTTTCTGCGATTTTTGAAATAATACATTCCAAATGGGCAGGCATCCCGCTCATCTTGTCGGTAACTGCAGACATAAGGTCTCGGACGAGCTTCCCACAACATGGACAGTTCAACGATGGATACGGCTCTGGTGACATTTGCGGAGGAGACCATTTAGGTCTATCGTAAAAAGCAATACGTTTCGCAGAATATTCAAAATTCTTTCGCTTTTGCTGACTATCGGGCTTCTTCCCGCAATTTCCCCTTCGTTCTTTATGTTCTTGTCCTAGGTGATGCTTATTCTTCGCCATTCTCCACCTACGTTTCTTAGTTTTGGTACTCGTTGTCTACAGTAAAGGCATTTTGTATATGGGTAAAAGTCTTACCTTTAATGAAAATCACATCAAAACGCATAGTCAACTCGTCAAATTCGGGATGCGCCGAAAGAAATAATTCAGCTGTTTTGATAATACGGGTCTGTTTCTTCTTATCAATACTATATTGTACGGAATCTATGCTGAATACCGTCCAAGTCTTTACTTCAATGAACACGATGATGCCATCTTTTTGGGCGATAATATCCACTTCCCCATATTGTGAGCGAATATTCCGCCCAAGAACGATGAAACCATGAACCTCCAGAAAAGCCACGGCCAGCGATTCGCCATGGTATCCTTTCTTAATTGCTTTTTTAATATCTCGCACGGTCAACTCTTTTTCATTATCAGCTCTTTTATCTTCGCTGCCTTACCGACCTTACCGCGGATGTAGTAGAGTTTTGCCCTACGGACCTTGCCCATGCGTGTAACTTCAACTTTCACGATACGCGGAGAGTAGAGCGGGAAAATTCTCTCCACACCTACGCCATAAGAATTTTTCCGCACCGTAAACGTTTTACTGGATTGAGAATTCTTCTTTGCAATCACCAAACCTTCATAAACCTGTACCCGCTCGGTCTTCCCTTCAATAATCTTGAAATACACCTTCACTGTATCACCAATGTTGAATTGACCCGGTTCATTCTTCATTTGTTCGGCTTGAATAGCCTTAATTTCATTCATCTTTTACTCCTTTATCTCCTATTTCGTCGTCCCCTGACCTTCCAGAGCACCTCTTATAATTTTTCGCGTTTCTACATCAAATAAGCCCTGTTCCAAACCTGTCCTGATAAGATCAGGACGAACCATGAGTGTCTTCTCTACCTGCTTTTGCAAACGCCATCGCCGTATATTCTCGTGATGTCCAGATAACAAGATACCGGGCACCACTAGTTTACCATAAACTTCGGGTCTCGTCCACTGGGGATACTCCAGAAGTCCTCCCTCGAAACTCTCTTCAACAAGCGATTCTGGATTGATCACGCGATCAACGAGTCGATAAGTGACATCAATCACCGTGATCGCGGCCGCCTCGCCAGATGAAAGCACATAGTCTCCGACAGAAATCTCCTCATCAATATAGGCATCAATTATCCTCTGATCAACACCTTCATAACGTCCACACAAGAGAATAAGTTCGTCCTCTTGTGCCAGCTCCGTTGCAAGCTTCTGGTTTAAGAGTCTTCCTGAAGGCGTTAGGTAAATCTTTTTTGATTTTTTAAAATCATTACTTACCTCGCCTGTTTCGACGTATTGCCCACTTTCATCTCGCTCCTTTTCAAGGAAACGATTCCGTATGCCGACTGACTCAAACGCCCGCGACAACGGATCCACAAGCATCAACATACCAGCTCCGCCACCATAGGGCGCATCATCGCAGGTTCTGTGCTTGTCAAAGGCGAAATCTCTGATATTAACCGATTGGTACTCTACAATACCACGCTCTATCGCCTTACCCATGATAGAACTCTTCACAAAAGCATCGACAATCTCTGGAAAAAGCGAAAGAACCGTATATTTCATCTAATTCTAGTAATTAAGAGTTTGAGAGTCTCTTGTCAATCTTTCAAACATAGTTACAACTCTCAGCTATTCCAAAATCCACCCGTTAAGCAATTCCACTCTATCGGACACCATATTGATTTCCCCGAAAAACTCGTCCCGGAAAGGAACGAACCGCATTTCACCATCTAACAATTGAATCTCCGCAAGAAAACCTCCGCCACCCTCTACGAGGTCAACTATTTCACCCACGGCCTTACCATTCAGTTCCACATTCATGCCCTTCAAGTCTTCAATGTAGAATTCTCCCTCGGCAAGAGGTGTCGCTTGTTCACGGGAAACAACGATTTCTGCACCGTGCAGGGCATGAGCTTCCTCAGGACTATTGATCCCTCGAAATTTTATAACCATGCCATGAAAAACTAATACAATATCTTCTATTTCAAAAAGAAATTCACCCTTTTCAGCACGTAAAGTCACTTCTTTGAGAGTCAATAGATGTTCATACTCACCAGACAGAGAATGCGCCTTTATAAGTCCTTTGACTCCAAATGGAGAGTCTAAAACCGCGGCGATGAACTCTTCACGCTTCAGTTGAGTATCTCCAACATAATTCGTTTCCCCGACCGTACCGTCGCAGCTTGTAAAACCGTTCGTATAGCTTTCGCTATACGCCCGTGCTTACCTATCACCTTACCAATATCTCTTGTGGAAACCCTAAGTTCCATCATAGTAGACCGTTCACCTTCGATAACATTGACTTCAACACAAGAAGGTTCATCTACCAGAGATTTTGCGATGTATTCGATTAAATCCTCTTCCACGTTCCTTTTACCTTTATGACTTTACGGTACGAATTTGTCTGTTCAAAAGGCTACGGACAGTATCGCTTAATACGGCACCTTTTTGCACCCAATTATTCACTTTCTCTACATTCACAACGAGTTGCTTATCTTCCGCTTCAACAGGATGATAGTAACCAAGTTCTTCTATGGCTCTGCCGTCCCGAGGAGCGCGACTGTCCATTACTACTATACGGTAACACGGGCGTCTCTTAGCTCCCATCTTTTTCAGCCTGATTCTGGCGCTCATAGATCCTCCTTAAAGTATCGACGGAGAGGACCAATGCGGACATACGCCCCGCTTTGCCTAACCGTTCTAAAATTGCATTTTAGTATATAGAACCATTGTGTTTTAGTCAAGTAGGATAACTCTAAATCCGAATAAAAGCGTTTGCTGTCTTTGCTATAACTTCTTATTATGTATTCCTATGGAGACTCATAGTTCATGACATCTTCAGAACAAAAGCATTTGTCTCACTTTTCAGCCGCTTCACAAATTTTTGTTTTTATTTTATTATTTTAAAGGACTTATAAAAAGTTCACTTTGGGAGCAGAATAAATTATAAATCGCCGCGGAATTTTGATAACCCGTGGACTAAATTAAGGAGACGGTATGAAAGTTGGAATTCTTGGAGCTGGAAACATCGCTGGAAAAATGGCGCAAACCCTGGTTCTCATGGGAACGGAGGCATCGGCTGTGGCTTCACGGGACTTGGGTAAAGCAAGGGCGTTTGCGGACAAATTTCACGTTAAAACAGCTTATGGTTCTTACGAAGAACTCTATCAGAGCGACGTGGATCTCGTCTATGTGGCAACTCCTCATTCTCACCACTACGCACAGATGAGAGATTGCCTTGAGAATGGGAAACACGTGCTGTGCGAAAAGGCATTCACCATAAACACGGCACAAGCACGGGAAATTCTTGAACTCGGTAGACGAAAAGGACTTTTGGTCGCCGAAGCCATCTGGACTCGTTATATGCCCATGCGTAAGGTCATGGACGAAATATTGGCAAGTCGCGTTGTCGGCAGACCTATGATTCTGACTGCAAACCTTGACTATGTATCGCAAACGTTAGAACGCCTTATCAGACCAGAACTTGCTGGCGGTGCTCTTTTAGACTTGGGTGTCTATACCATCAATTTTGCGCTCATGTGTTTCGGCTCATCAATCAAACGTATAGAATCGACTTTCGTCCCCTTCTCAACAGGTGTAGATGCCATGAGCAACACGACTCTCGTCTATGACGACGACCGCATGGCTATGATCCACAGCAGTATGATGTGCCGAAGCGATAGGCGAGGCATGGTTTTCGGTGAAAAAGGCTATATTGAATTCATCAATATAAACAACTGCGAAGGTATTCGCGTCTTTGATGCCAACGACAGACTCATCAACTCTTACGAAACGCCCAAACAGCTCACAGGCTTTGAATATCAGGTCACTGCGTGCGAGAGAGCTATTACTACAGGGTTAACCGAATGTCCAGAAATGCCCCACAGTGAAATCCTCAAGGTCATGGAAATAATGGACAAAATAAGAGGTGTTTGGGGCGTTAAATATCCAGAAGAGACGTAGTGTTCGTTAAGTCACCGCTGTTTCTCATGCTTTTTCTCATCCAGCCCATTATTGCCCAAGACATGGTTCCATTATGGAGGCGGGCCATAGGAGGCGTTGTATTAGGCAGTCTTTCAGCTGAAGCTTTGTCTACGACGATGATAGTGGAAGGCGGTATAGTCAAAGCCTATTCTCCTCAGGGCAATCTCCTATGGGAATATTTGGCAAACGGCAAGCTACTACCCTTTATAACGCGTACATGGGAAGGAACGAGCTATGTCTGTAGGACAAACGGCACACTCATTGCGCTGAACCGAATCGGTTTGGAGCTATGGAAAATGGACATCGAGATGCCCCTATCCCATGCAGTAATAATCGGTTGGGATGGGCGAATTTTCATACCTATGGACGACAAAATAGCATGTTACAATAACAATGGCCGTCCGCTCTGGACGAAGAAACTCGGCGGTAGCATCGCGTTGCCGCCTGTTCTTGACAAGAATGGAGGTCTTATAACGGCTCTTACCAACGGCAAACTTCTTCAGATAAGCGCCTTCGGCGGAATTAAAGAAACCCAGCTTCCTCAAACGCCGTCTTTTATCAATGCCTTATTTCCCAATGAGAATAATGCGTCCATAGAGGGAGTTCTTGTGATTGATGCGGATGGTGGAATGGAAGTGGTTGGCAGAGGCTTTCCCAAACAGCGATTTCCTCGCCTTTCACTCACTCCTTTAGCAATTCGCGAGTATAATGGTAAAATTGCGATAGTGTTGTCCAACGGCGAGGTTCTACTTTTTTCAAACAATGGGGAGAAAATCTGGTCCACGGACGGCAGTGTATCTGGCAAGGAAATAGTTCTACTGCATGATGAACGGGGTATTTACGTACTAGGTAAGACGAGAGCTGTAGGCTTTGACCCTGACGGTAATATAAAATGGTCGCTTGATATCAAAAATGCGGCGATTCCTCCTGTTTTTGGCAGTGAGGGCGTCCTGTATTTGAGCGGAAGCGACTGGATTCTCTACGCCTACCATATGGAAGACGCAGACACAGTGCAGTGTGACATCTCGCTACAGAATGGAGAATACGGACTTGGAGAACTTCCCGGTCAGAGGGCGAATTATTATCAATTCAGCGATTTTAGCTTATCGTTTCAATTCGACATTATCAGGGAAAGACTGTCGAGAGGCGAATTAGGAGAAGATGAACCTGCGTTTACTATTTTGTTGAAAGAAGCGGCTGCAAGTATGCGCAACAGTCTTTCCATACCGCAAAGTAAGCCGCCTGTGCATCTACGGCAGAGACTCGAGGCAGTAAAGTTGCTAGAGTTATTCGGGTCTGAGGAACTGACACTGTTTCTTGTCGACCTTTTTCTGGGAGACAGAGAACCTTTGATGAAAGTCGCGTCCGCGTCGGCCATAGGTAGCATAGGGGTTGACCATAAAGGCGCTGCGATGGAGGCTTTCACTCAAGCTGTGATAAATGTCTCCGACGGGCGGGTTCTGACTTCCTTAGCGAAAGCCGTAGGTGCATTGTGTCGACGAGCGGGTCCCTCCGCGATGCGCGAAGGCATACCAATTCTTACGATAATCAGCGCCCGGCTGGACGCACCTCTCGCACAAAGACAAGCGCTTGCGGAACTCAAAAGCCTACAACAGTAAGGCGCCAAAAAAGCTTGACGTTATAAGATGGGGGAACTACTGTCAATGAGTCAATGGCTAGATACCCAGTCAAAGCTGTGGTAAACCGGAAACGGGAGGGTATCATGGGGAAAAATGTGTTTTGAAATAGTCCGGAATTTGTCAGGAAAGGCGGACTATGAAAACCGTTCAAAGAAACGAACACAGGATTTCAGCCGGGATCGTAAAATGCCGTTCAAGTAGTGTTCCGGCTTGCAAGCGGGGGAGCGGGAAGCGCTGATAACGGATGACAGCCTTGCGCGGAAATACTTATATCGGGAACTGGTATCGGAGATACGGCGGCGGGTGGTGCCGGTGAGGCCAAACCGTGAAGCAACGAGGAAAGAAGGGGAATAAACCCTAATAGGCGCCAGACACTTTCGGCGTCTGGCACCATGCAAGTCGGGGACCGCGGAACCCCCTTCGTACAACACTCATTAAGAAGTCGTAGAATAGACGAAACCTGCGGGTGTCGCTCCTAGTATAGAGCGGGTGTCGCTCCTAGTATAGAGCGGGTGTCGCTCCTAGTATAGAGCGGGTATCAATCCTAGTATAGAGCGGTGCCAGACACTGAAAGTGTCTGGCACCATGCAAGACGGGGACTGCGGTACATTTCGTACAACAGCCGTCAGGAAGTCCTAGTCCTAGAACAGGCGAAGCCTGCGAACATCAGCGGACAAAAAAAGGGGTCAACGATGTTGACCCCTTTGCGCTCACTGGACGCCTAATGCGATGGATGCAGGGTTATTTAATATAAACAGCATAGAGAGACCAGCTATAGTCGGCTTGCTCGAAGGC
>JAIRSU010000044.1 GCA_031255285.1 Treponema sp.
TCACCGCTCAGTTTTTACATCTGAAGGATACGGTTTGGGTGCTGATCATTCCGCTGGCGGTTTCGTCGTACAACGTGATTCTGTGCAAGACCTTCTTCCGGGCGACTATCCCCGATTCCCTTATTGAGTCGGCAAAAATAGACGGAGCGAACCAGTTGAAGATTTTTTTCGAAATCGTTTTTCCCCTGTCTCTGCCGGTGTTGGCGACGGTCGGGCTGTTTTTGAGTTTCGGCTACTGGAACGACTGGTTTCAGTCAATGCTGTACATCGACAATCCATGGCTGTTTACCCTGCAAGCTTATTTGAACCGCCTATTGGCGGACATTAATTTTCTCGCACAAAACGCCGCATTGCTCGGCGTTTCCCATGCACAGCTTCTGGCGACTATGCCCAAAGAAGCGGCTCGGATGGCGATTGTGGTGGTCGCGGTGCTACCCATCGCTTGCGCGTATCCCTTTTTTCAGCGCTACTTCGTTTCCGGCCTTACGGTTGGGGCGGTAAAGGGCTGACGGACGGGCCGTCCTTTCGGGGAGGCGCTGCAGAACGTCCCCCTTCTTAATAGGTTTATCGGGGGAGTTTTCCCCCTGGTATAAAATAATCCTGCGAAGGAGAACGAGTATGAAGAAGTGGTTGGTTGTCTGTACAGCGGTAATCGCGCTGGCAGTATGCGGATGCAGCAAGACGGGGGAGAGCGGAGCTTCCAACGCCGCGCCCACCCTTGTCTGGTGGCAGATAGGTTCCGGCCAGGCGGGGTTTGCCGAGGATTTGGCGGTCATCAGCGACTATGTTCAGGAAAAGATAGGCGTGCGGGTGGACATCAAACAGGCGGGATGGGGAGACGCGGCCCAGCGGTTTACCACGATGATAAATGCGGGGGAGTATTACGATATTCTCTTTACCGATTTGGGTTCTTATAACCGGTTTGTGGGCTTGGGGGACTTTGCGGACTTAACGGATATTCTGCCCCAGCAGGCGCCTAAGCTCTGGGAGTATATCCCCGAAGTGTTATGGAACGGGGTCAAGGTCAAGGGGCACATCTATTCGGTCCCAACGTATAAAGATTCCTCAAAGACGGTCTACCAGTTCTGGGACCACGCGGTGGTGGAAAAATACGGGCTGGATATTAGCGATACCTCCTGGGCCGGGCTTGACCAGTCCCTGCGGAAAATTAAGGCGGGAGAAGGGCCCCGGTACTATCCTTTTGTTATGTCCCGAAGCGTCAACAATTTTATCTTTGACTGGTACGACTCTCTGGCGGCGGATTTCCCCCCGATAGGGGTCCGGATTGACGACCAGCGGCGCCGAGTGGTCAATACTCTGGAACAAGCAGACATTCAGGAAGCCTTTCGGTACCTCCACACATGGTACGAGGCGGGCATTATCAACCCCGACGCTAATATGGTAGACGAAACCCCTAAATACCGCCCTTTCTTTATGGCTCAAGCATGGCCGGGAGTGGCAGCTTCCTATGCCACGTCCGCGGGAATCACTCAATATGACATGGTCCGTTTCTTCGGACCTTCCTATTCTACGGATTCTATCCAGGGATCCATGAACGCGGTCAATGTAAATTCAAGATACCAGAACGAGTCCGTCAAACTACTTGAATTGGTGAATACAGACCGGAAACTACGGGATATGCTGGGGTATGGAATTGAAGGCAAGCACTTTACCTATGTGAATGGCGGTGCGGCGGGATCGCTCCGACTGGCCCCTGATAAACTATCAGGCGGGAAATTATTTTATCGAAACCCCAGAAGATACCGTTCCTCCCGGTTATTGGGAGGAGGTTCAGCGGTTAAACGAGAACGCCGTACCATCGGTTATGCTGGGTTTTATCATGGATCTGGAGTCGATTCAGAATGAAGCGATTAACTGCCGTAGCGTATAGCTTAAATACTTCACCGATCTCAACACTGGTGCGTCTGACCCCGAAACATCCCTGCCGCAGGTTATAGCTGAACTAAAGATCGCCGAATTCGATAAAGTCCTCGCCGAGGCACAACGGCAGGTGGACGAATATTTTATGTCTAATTAAGGAGGAATCAAATGCTTATCCCAAAAGCTGAAGCCAGAATTGAACAACGCCTGGCGTTTCTTGAACGGAACGCCTACCAAAAACTGGAATCCCTTGAGTTCGAAATCTTTGAAACCGCCGAAACTTTCCGCGTCCCCCCGGAACAGGGGGAATGGCGGCGCATACAAAGCCCCGCTCCCTGGGGAAAACCCTGGCACTGCGCCTGGTTCCGCTCAACCTTTCGCGCTCCCAAGATCAGCGCTCCCCTTTTCTTGTGTGTACTGCCCAACGCCGATTCCCTGGTCTTTCTGGATGGCAAACCTTTTGGAGCCTTTAACCTGTTCCACAAGAAACTGCGCATAGACGCAGACGGCGCGGAACATTCCCTCTATATAGAGTCCTACGCCGGCCATCCCCAGGGAGGCTGCGGTCCCTTTGAGGGGGTCTCCATGATCGTTACCCTCGGTAAGACATTGCCGGATTTCCCAAACACATTTGAGGGCGGCTGTCTTTTAGAACGCCGGGAAGCGGTGTATTCCCTGTACTACGATGTACGGGCCCTGTTTGAATTGGCAAAGGGACTTGACCAGAACAGCCTCCGTAAGGCGCGGATACTAAAGGGCCTGTATGACGCCCTAATGGGCCTTCATTTTGCCTCCACCGGAAAGGAACTGGAGCAGGAGGCCCTGGCAGCAAAGCAAAAGATTGCCCCCCTTTTGGAGGCGAAGAACGGCTCCACCACACCGGAAGTACACCTCATCGGGCACGCCCACATCGATCATGCCTGGCTTTGGCACATCGGCGAAACCGAACGGAAGGCGGCCCGGACCTTCATCAACATGACCCGGTTTATCAAAGAATACCCGGAGTTTGTGTTTATTCAAAGCCAGCCGTGTCAGTTGGAGATTATTAAGAACGAATATCCAGACATATTCACTGCGGTACAGGAAGCATACAGGTCCGGTAATTGGGAGCCTAACGGCGGCATGTGGATAGAGGCGGACTGCAACATCCCCTCTGGCGAATCCCTGATCCGTCAATTCCTGGTGGGGAAAAAGGTGAACCGGGAACTCCTCGGTTACGAAGCGGATACCCTGTGGCTGCCCGATGTATTTGGGTATGCCGCCGCGCTTCCTCAGATATTAAAAGGCTGCCGCATCAAATACTTTGTTACCAGCAAGATCAACTGGAACGATACCACCCGGTTCCCCTACGAAACCTTTATTTGGCGGGGTATAGACGGCACAGGGGTTTACGCCCACTTTATATCCGCCCACTTACAGGGCTACAACGGGCGGGTGAACCCGGAAGGTCTTGCGGAAATCTGGAAGGAAGTACAGCACAAGGAGATACAGTCAGGAGCGGTTAAATCCATCGGCGAGGGGGACGGCGGCGGCGGAACCCTGCGGGCGGACCTGGAAATGGCCCGGCGGCTGGGAAACCTGGAAGGAGCGCCTAAAGCCGCGTGGAAGCCGGTGAGCGCCGCGTTGGATCGCATTTTTGCCGCTCCAGAAGAACTGCCCGAATGGAGGGGAGAACTCTACCTTGAACTCCACCGGGGAACCTACACTACCCAGGCCCGCACAAAACGAAACAACCGCCGGCTTGAATTCGCCCTGCGAAATGTAGAATTCCTCTCCGCCCTCGCGGCTATGGAAGACGGAGCGGAATATCCCCACGATTTCCTGCTTGCAAGCTGGAAACAGGTTCTGACCTATCAATTCCATGATATTATCCCTGGTTCATCAATCGGACGGGTCTATGAAGAAGCGGAAGCTGATTCGGCGCGTATCCTCGCGGAGTTGGAAGAACATAGCGCCGGTATACGGAGCAGTTTGCTTGCCCAGTCGGGCGGCGGCCTGCTTGTGGTCAATGATCTTTCCTGGGAGCGTTCAGGTCCGGTAACAGTTCCCGCAGCCCAACTTTGCGAGGGAACTTCACTCCTATCCACCAGCGGAACTGGATATTTCCTCCAACGGTATACAGACCTTAACGGCATTGAACAGGCCGTATTTGCTCCAACGCTGCCGTCTCTGGGCTGGGAATGTTTCAGGCTGGATACTACAACCGCCGCCGGAACGCCGCCTTTTACTTACCAGGAAAATACCTTGGAAACGCCGTTCTACCTCATCCATTTTGATAAGGCCGGACGGATCACAAGCCTGATTGACCGGAAGCGGAACCGGGAACTGGTTGAACAGGGGGGGGTCTTTAATGCGCTGATTACCGCCGAAGATGTGCCGGTCTTCTGGGACGCCTGGGATATAGACGCGGACTGGACCCGGCATATTACACAAGAGACGCGCCTAGAATCTACGGAGATCGTTGCCTGCGGGCCGGTGTGCTTCCGTCTCCGCCAGACCTACTGCATTGGGACCGGTTCTGTTTTAAGGCAGGATCTGGTGTGTTACGCGGAAAACCCCCGGATCGATTTTGAGACCCACGTAACATGGAAAGAGCGGCGGCGGCTTTTAAAAGTGGAGTTTGATACGGCGATTGATGCGGCGCAGGTTCGCTGCGAAGTCCAATACGGGCACCTTTTCCGCAATACCCATAAAAATCTGCCTCAAGACAGGGCTAAGTTTGAGATGTGCGCTCACAAATGGATAGCCCTAGAGGAAGCGGAAGGCGGCATCGCCCTGTTGAACGATTGTAAGTACGGCCATGATGTTTCTGGCGGAGTCATGCGGCTTTCCCTGCTTCGTTCTCCCCTGGCGCCGGATATGGAGGCGGATCAGGGGGAACACCGCTTTACCTATGGAATACTTCCCTTTAGCGGTTCCTTTGAAACCGCGGGAGTGATACATTCCGCCTATGAACTGAACATACCTGCTGCAGTGGAATGCGGCCCCGCCATTAAGACGGGAAAGGGCCAACGCCGGTCTTTCTGCTCGGTTACCGGCGAATCCGTGATCATAGAAAGCGTGAAAGCGCCGGAAGAAGCGGGCAAAAACGGGAAGACTTTAGTACTGAGGCTGTATGAAAGCCTGGGTGGGCGGACGCGGACAACTCTACGTTTCAACCAGAATCTGAACGCCGTCTACGAAGCGGACATGCTGGAAACAACCGGGAACGCGCTTGCCTTTACCGGGAATGAATTATCCCTTGAATTCAAACCCTTGGAAATCAAGACTCTGGTGGTAACGTTTTAACCGCGCCGGACCGAACCTACCACACCTTCTTTGCGAGAACTCTGAACCATCAGGTAGGGCATCCCTTTTTAAGCTAATGGTACAATACCCCCATTATACTTGAAAATAGAAGAGAAGCGTTTGAGGAAGATTTAGGAAAACAGCTTATAGGTGGGACAGAGTCCACGTTTTTTCCTCCGACTCTTGCCCGCAACGCGTTGCCTATCTCATGAGAGATATTCCTTTTCGCACGGCTGTCAAACCCTTTCGACAAATCCTTCACCCGTACGAATAGATATTCCTTGCACTTCTGCGTATAGCGGATGTATGCCCTATCCCTGGACCCGATACTGCGGTCACAAGGAGGTGGTCCCAATCAGCCGCAGGAACGCCCACGCTGTAAGCCCACATACCGCCGTTCCAGGAGTATATCTCGTCAATACACCCTTGCAGAACGTCCGTAAGATACCCTGCATATTTCCTGTGCTGTTTCCGCTTATGAGCGAGGTATTTTGCTGTTTATAGGAAAAGGTAGGAGCGCCAGCGCTGTATCTCATAGGTTTGAAAGAAGTGGAAGAGATACGGGGCGATTTGAACCAGGCGCTCTTTGCCCTCCCTGCTTTCGATAAATCCTGCGAAGAAGTCTCTATCACGCTTCCGCTTATCGCTCAGGCGCACAGTGAAATTAACATCACTAATTCAATATGTGGGATACAGGCTCGATATCGACGACGCCCCTAATACCTCCTTGTCCCATACCAATAAACTTATTGTCAAACGCAAATCGCTTGCCGCTTTCTGTAACGTCCCCAGCGTCCTCCTGCAAGCTTCATCTAGGGTGTATACGATAAGGATAAAAGAGTGTCTGGCACCTTGGTCCGCTTGCCGGGGTAGTGGACAGGATTCGCAGACTTCGTCTGTTGAACGACTTCACAATGGGGTGTTGTACAAAAAGGGGCGCCCCTCAGACAGGGCGTGCGATCCTTCCCGTACGTGAGGCTCGCGTACGCCCGTACGCGTGGCGCGATCCTTCCCGTACGCGAGGCTCGCGTACGTTCGTACTCGAGCCTCGATCCTTCCCACGTGACGAAGTCTACACGGGAAGGATACTTCCATGCGCATGAAACCCCCGCCTGCTGGATTGGGGGGTAGCGGGAGACCCGCTCGGCGGGGGGCTCCCGCGCAGGGGGGCGCGGCGAGCGGCGTACGGTCAGCCGACTATGCTTTGGAAAGTGCGCCCCCTCCTAATTGTCCGTGTTCCACCTGTCCGTCCAAACAGCACCCTCATAAAACTATGAAACTATTCGCTCGAAGATTTCTTCCATGAATAAAGCGTTCTGTGTTTGTTCTACAGCTATAGACAGGAGAGCGCCATTTGAAATAACTACGGCGCGGTCCGCATAAGTGGACACGAGGCTCATATTATGAAGACTTACAAGCGCAGAAATGCCTTTCCGTGTCAAATTTCTAACGAGATCCATTGTCAGGCGCGTCCATTTTGGGTCCAGATTATTGACCGGCTCATCAAGCAGGAGTAAGCGCGCTCCTTGAGCTATCGAACGCGCTATAAGAACGCGCTGAAATTCACCACCCGAAACTTCGGTTACCTTCTTTTCGGAAAGAACCGTGAGATTTGCTAATTCAAGCGCCTTTTCGATAACCGCTCTATCTTCGGCGCTTTCTTTGCCAAAGAGCCCTTGTTTGTGAAATAACCCTTGATAAACCATCTCCCTTACTGTAAACGGCCAAGAGGCGGCGTTCATTTGTGGAAGATAACTGACGTATGCGGCTCGTTCTTTGCCTTTCATTGCCGATATGTCTCTGTGGTCTATCAAAACCTTGCCTGCAAGAGGAGGCAAAAAACCTGCTATGGTTTTTAATAGGGTCGTCTTGCCCGCACCGTTCGGCCCGATTAGCACGGAGAATTGACCGTCGTCTATGGATAGGTCTGCAGCACGGATAACGGCTTTTTCGTAACCTACGGAAAGGCTTTTTAACTCAAGCATACGAGGCTTTATTTGAAGCAGTATCCTGACAGCAAACCATTGTCGCACGAAGGAATTGGCTGGCGTTTATGGTCTAGCCAGCTGTCACAGACTAGCAGACTAGGCTAGTAACGTACCTATACCAGCCTGGTCTGCCTTTAGCAGCATTATCTACACTTTATATTTTGGGGGAAATTAGAAGCGGCTTGGGCTTCTTCTAAAGAAGAGACAACCTTTATCTGCCCGGAGACGATTTGTTGTTTTACGGCTTCAATTTCGGCGACGATGTCTTCGGTGAGCGCCTTCTTGTTGGTTTTCGCATAACCTACGCCGTCTGTCTTGAGATCCAAAGATATGACTCCGCCTGTAAAAGTATCTTTTTGTACCGCGTCAAGTGCGTAAATAAGAGCCGTCTCAACCTGTTTTAGCATGGATGTTAGTACCGCAGAGTCAGTATCATTGAATAATCCTTCTTCAAACTGGTCGGAATCCACCCCGATAGCCCACACGTTTTTACCTTGTAGGCGGTACTCTTTAGCTTGGGCAATGGTACCGTTGCCGGTACCGCCCGCGGCCGAATAGATTGCATAGACGTCTGAATCGAACCAGTTTTTCGCTTGAGCCTTTGCAAGGTCAGGCCTTCCCCAGTCGTTTGCATAATATTCCACAAACTGAGCGTCGGGTAGAACTGAAAGTACGCCGAGTATGAAACCGACCTCAAACTTGGTGATGGTAGGGCTTGCGATTCCACCGATAAAGCCAAACTTGGGTTCCTTTACACCGTCGGCTTGAGCTTTGAACGCGGACGCAACGCCTACAAGGTATGAACCTTCTTGCTCTGCGAAGACGATGTTCAATACATTGGGGAGATCTATCCAATCTACGTCCACAATGAGGAAATTCTGTCCGGGGTTGTCCGCGGCTACTTCGGATACGGAATCGGCAAAGGTAAAACCTGTTGTGGCTATAAGTCCGTATTGCTCGTCTGCGGCTTGGCGCAGGTTAGGCACGTACATATCTTGCGTCTGCGCGGTTACTACATCGTAGAGAATTCCGCGCTTGGACATAGAATTCCATGTGTCTCCATAGAATTCTAAAATGCCGCGCCACGCGGCCGCATTGAATGACTTGTCGTCAATACCTGTCGCGTCAGTTAAAAGTCTGACGGTATGTTTGTCAGCTTGTTGAACCTGCGCTTCAGGCGCAGCCTGAATGGAAACTTGTTCAGACTTCTTTTGACACGAGCCCAAAAGCCCATATCCCAAAATGGCGAGTCCCGCCGCAAGCATTAATGATAAAAATCTCTTCATAAAGAGCCTCCTTCTCAAAATTAGTATAAGTATACTATTACACACAATTAAAAGCAAGAGGAAGGAACGACGGATTAGGAGGGGTTTTTTGAGGAATATCTTCTGGAAATGTGATTTTCTTGTTTTCGCTCAAGCCCGAAACAACAGCGACTGGTCCGCAGAAGTCATTCCATACCTCTGCATCGTCTGTGTATTCTTTCTTAAAAACAGACGCTTTTTCATAAGCGTCTAATAGCTCCACAAACCTGAAACCTTGCGGGGTCTGCGCCGCGGCAATGTGAGAACGTTGTAAGTGGCGGCGCACAAACCGAGCGCCGCCGATGTCATCAAATTCTTTGGGCGTTTCAACAAGAGGAACAAGCGGGACGGCCGCACCGTAACGGACAGTCGCATTAATAACCGTATCAACCAATTCAGCGTTTATCCACGGGCGTGCCCCGTCATGTACAAGAACATAATCCGGCTTGAACGGAACAAGCGCCTTGAGCGCGTTATGAACCGAGGCGAATCGAGCGTCTCCTCCTTTGACGAAAAAAACAGAAACATTCCGGAAAAGAGACAGCGGCAGGCTCCTCCGCGCCTCTTGCTCACCCTTAACAGGCGTTGCGACGGCTATGACATCGACTCTTTTGGATAGAACAAATACAGACATAGCCGCGCCGATGACCGTCAAAGGGTTTCCCTCATCGTCAAAATGTCCTTCTAATATCAGGAATTCTTTCTTTACACCGTTCATACGGGAGGAGGAACCAGCCGCACAGACAATAACAGCCGTCATTCAATGTCATCTTCCAAATCCGCGTCATATTCTATGGAGAGGTCGTTTAACCCTTCATCCAAAGATTTCAGGGGAGGCCATTCGAGCTTTTCAAAGACTAAAGACTCTACTTCCTCTTGTGATTTTTGCAAGGACACGGCGATTTCATCTTTTAGAATCTTCAGTGCAGAATCGTAGAGCTTTCTTTCTAGAATAGGCAGCTCTTTTACCTTGCTACGGTGGTACAGCAGGCGCACAATCGACGCGATGTCTTGAATACTTCCGTTTCTAAGCCGGTCCATGTTCATTTGGTATCGGAGTTTCCAATCAGAAGGCGCGGGATCGTAATCTTCTCCGATGAAATCAATCGCTTCCATCGCCTCTTTCGGTGATACAATAGGACGAATCCGCAGAGAAACCGCTTGTTCAACGGGAACCATGATAGTCATGTCGGAACTTGCCAGGTAAATGACATAGTAAGGAATCTTATTATCCTTAAACCATTTTTCCTCAATGGAAACAATATTCCCAACGCCCTGGCTTGGATAAACCACTCGTTGATTGATTTGGAAAGTATTTATATTCATTATATCTCATTATAATGAAAAATATTCATTAAAACAAGTCCGAAAAATGGCGGGCAGAAGCTTTGTATCGGAATCCACAAAATCGCCTGTGGAAATAAGGGCTTTTATTCCATCGGCGTCTGCCCATTGCCAATCCGTATGTTCAGAAAGAGTGAAACATTCCGACAAGAAAGAAATTCGATACGCCCGCACTGTACGCCTGCTGCCGTGCTCGAATTCGGCGCTCCCGATAAAGCCGTCTACTGTTATCTCTACGCCAAATTCTTCCGCATATTCACGGATAAGGGCTTGTTCATCCGTCTCCCCTGCCTCAACTTTGCCGCCGGGGAACTCCCATTTGCCACCCATACAGCCTTGAGAATCGCGCCGTGCTATAAAAATTCTGGTATCCGCCGTAGCAATACCTGTAACTGAACTCTTCATCTTACTCCTTCCATCATGGAGAAGGTCTTCGCTCACCATCCGAGCAACAGCCCCAGCACGTACAAGCAGAATACCCATGCAATCGTCCAATACTACGTCCTATCGGTGAGGGTTTGATATATAACTTCTGACAATGTCCGCTCGGCCCCAATACAAACCGAAAAGCCACAACTACCACGTCGACTGTAAAGCCTATGACTATACTTTCTAGTATGACAGACAGATTCAAGACATACCATCGCCGAACAGTTTTTCGAGCCAAGACAAATTGTTGTTCAGAATTTATCGGTATCATTATTAGGAAAGATTTTGTTCAATACAAGCTTGTAATAATTAGCCCCTAGGAGAATCGAACTCCTGTTTTGAGATTGAGAATCTCACGTCCTAACCGTTAGACGAAGGGGCCGTCTCTATAGGATAAGACAGCATACGACCCTATAGTATCGCCTACTTATCCATCGTATCGTTCCCCAGGGAGGATTTGAACCCCCACAAACAGATCCAGAGTCTGCTGTGCTGCCATTACACAACCGGGGAATTTTTAAATGCTATCACTTGCGGATGTGGTTGTTTGAACACAACATCCATTTGATGTTTTTATATATTTATCACAAAATACAAAAAACGTCAAGGGTATTCGGCGTTTTTTTCAAAAAAGTAAGCGTTGGTAACATGGCGGACCAGCTTTTCACCCTCTTTTAAAGGGCGGAATTCATCAAAGAACCTCTTGCGGATATACATTCTTATTTGCTATGATAGATACCCTATGGACTCAGATATGATTAACATCAAAACAGACGGTGCCTTTGCGTCCTTACGAGACATTTACTTGATGGGAAGCGGTACATGGGCTCGCCCTAAAGATTTGCCCCTCTTCTTGTTGTACAAAGTATATCTTGTCGGTGTTCTACCGTAAAGAATGCACGGACGGAGCCAGTTAAGGAGATAAAATGAAAGAAAATATAGACGTCGTCCCATTGATTTTTAGAAAGTTCAAAGGGCTGTCGGCGAAAATGCTTTACGGCTTTACAAAGATGGGTAAAGTCAGAATATTCCCTAAACATGATTACCATTATAATCACATGAAAAACCTGTCGCTTGTTTATTTTAACCTCACGCCGTTATGCAATTTGCGATGCAAGATGTGCGGACAGTGGGGCGATAGAGGGAAAATGAAAAATGGTCGTATTGCGGAAAAAGCTAAGGCTATCGTTAGTCTCGAACGGTACAAGGAAATTATAGACGAGATTGCGCCGTGTCGCCCTGTTACCTATCTTTGGGGCGGCGAGCCTTTCCTTTATCCGGACCTCATGCCGTTAGCAAAGTACATCGTTGAAAAGGGACTGTACATGAGCGTCAACACTAACGGAACGTTTTTGGAGCAATATGCGGAACAAATCGTCCGCGATAAATGGAGTACTATATTTGTATCCCTGGACGCTTTTGAGGAGACCAACGACGCAATGCGTGGTAAAGGCTCTTACCAGAAAGTAGCGCGTGGCTTTGAGGCGTTGAATCGTGAGAAGAAGCATCAGAATTCAAATTATCCCATCATGGGTATTGTTTCCACGGTTACCAATCAGAATTACCTTACACTCGCCGAGTTAGCGGAAGCTTCCCGCGCCTTTAATCTTGATTTGCATATTTTCAACCTTGGGACATATACTAACGACAACATCGTATCCACGCAGAAGCGGTTCATGAAAGAGAAGCTCGATACTGATGTCGATTGTCTGGCGGCTTACAATACAGGTTACAATCTTGGCATCGATGGTGAAAAACTCAATGAGATTCTGGCGAATATTCAAAGCAAGGACTATGGGCATCCAATAATAACTGTACCATCCCTGAATCCCCGTAGGACCCACACGTATTATGCGGAACTCGAGACGCCTGTACGTCGCCATTGTATCGTTCCCTGGTGCCAGACTAACGTTAATTACAATGGTGATGTACACTTCTGCGCGGATTATCCTGATTACATTTTGGGCAATGTCAAGGAGCAGTCTTTCACGGAGATTTACAACGGGGAAAGAGCGAATCGGTTCAGGAGAGCCATTCACACCAGCAAAGACGGAATGTTTCCGGGCTGCTTGCGCTGTTATCAAAATATGCTCTTTGGAATGAAGATCAAGGGTTTCTGATTTTTACAACAGGCTACTCATGCTACACAAGGCTGATAAAAACATTATTCGGCGGCATATAAAATGCCCGCCTCACGCACTCCCGCTACCCCGCCCCGTCAGATACGCTATCCCCGGTATGAGACTCTACGCCGAAGCAATGGCTGTCGATGCACATGGCCTATTCTCAATCAATAGTGAAAAGGATAGAGGGAACTGTCTGGTGCTGTTTTTGGTATTCCAATGACAATTAACTTCTCTAAAAAAATACGGTAAAAGATATGAAATTTAATAGGCTTTCCCTTTCTTATAACTGAATTCTATAATGATATAACAAAAATAAAAAGAGGATTGCTTATGCAAAAACACTTTATAGAACGTGCATCTCTGATGTGCATTTTGTGCATTATGGTTGTGTTTACAGTAACGTGCATTTCGGGTCCACCGGGGAAAAAGGGACCTGACAAAGAATTGCCCCAATACTCGCAAAAAGGGTGGAAGAACGTCAAGATTGTCGGGGGAGGGTTCATTCCGGGTATCGTCTATAACACGTCCAAACAAGGAGTAGCCTATCTCCGTACTGATATGGGTGGCGCTTATCGATGGAACCCGGATGACGAATCTTGGATACCTTTGACCGATTTTGCAGGGTTTGAAGACTACGGCAGACTTGGTATTGCCAGCATCGCTACGGACACGGTTGAACCCAACCGTGTCATCATCGCGTCAGGCACCTACACTAACGACTGGGATAAAACCCCCTCGCAAATGCTTGTATCTGAAGACTATGGTAATACTTTTACTCGCGTGGATATGCCCTTCAAGATGGGCGGCAATATGCCCGGACGGGGCGCGGGCGAAAGACTTGCTATTGACCCCAACGACAATCGTATCGTGTACTTTGGTTCCTTTGAGAATGGACTATGGAGGAGCAAAGACTATGGATATACGTGGGAAGAGGTTACGTCATTTCCAATCAGAGGGAACGTTTATGATGCAGACTTCGCCGCTTACCAGAATGGGTTCAAGCACTTTTTCGGTGTAATGTGGGTTATATTTGACCCAAAATCGGGTACCGCAGGACAGGGATCCCAAAACATTTATGTCGGCGTTGCGGATACCCGTTACACTATCTACGAGTCAACAGACTCCGGTTCGACATGGCATCCTCTTGAAGGACAGCCTGTTCAAAACCTCCTCGATGCAGAAGAACACGCCCATGCAATAGAAAAATGCCTATGCAAAAAATATTATCCGCTCAAAGGTGTATATTCGCCGGAAGGCGCTCTACTGACCGCATGGAATGCAGGTTTTGGTCCTTTCAGCTCCAGTTATCAGGGTGGTGGTATCTGGAAATACGTGTTCGCAACCAGGGAATGGGTAGACGTTTCCTTGCCTAAGCATGACTATGAGCCGAATGAACCTGATCGTCCACTTGACCGTGGCGTGGGGAGCATTGCGGTTGATTGGCAGAATCCATCGGTCTATGTGGCTTCTACTCTGAACGAATGGTGGCCTGACGAGTATCTCTACCGCTCAACGGACGGCGGCAAGACATGGGATGCACTATGGTACCTTGACGGATACCCGAATCGCGTGAACAAATATACGCTTGATATCAGCATTGCGCCATGGCTGGATTGGGGAGTACAAAAGGAATTACCCGAACAAAACCCCAAACTCGGTTGGATGATAACCGATGTTGAGATTGACCCGTTTAACTCAGACGTGATGGTTTACGGCACAGGCGCAACCCTTTACGGCACGAAAAATCTCACCGATTGGGACAAACAGAGACGTGTGCGTATCGCAGTTATGGCTGAAGGCGTGGAAGAATGTGCAGTCTTGGACTTAGTAAGTCCCATTGCAGGCGAAGCTCATCTGATAAGCGGCGTAGGAGACATAGGCGGTTTTATCCACAAGAACCTAAACCGTGCGCCTCCGATGCTTGTAAACCCGACTATCGGAAGCGTTAGCAGTATTGACTATGCAGCATCAAAACCGTCATATATCGTACGTATGGGAGATGCGAAAGTCGGCATAAGTCGGGACTGGGGTGAAAATTGGGCGCCCTCTGAAAAAGTGATTGAAGGCGCGAACACGGGATGGGGGGGAAAGATTGCAGTTTCAGCGGATGCCAAGGTCATTGTGTGGGCGCCAAGCAATACAGTTGCTCACTGGTCGACAAATGAAGGGAAAACGTGGTCTCCGTGTGGCGGTTTACCAGCGGGCGCAAGAGTCGCATCCGATCGTGTGAATTCATCGAAGTTTTACGCTTTCGGCAGGTCAGAAGACCACGCGCCGTGGACCGCTTATGCCAGCGAGGATGAGGGCAGGACCTTTTCTGTAGTGAATGAGACATTCATTGCAGAAACCGGCATGGATATGGACTCCGGGGACTTCAAGTCCGTAAACGGATTAGAAGGGCATTTATGGCTTGCTGCAGGCAGAGCAGGTCTTTTTCATTCGGAGGACGGGGGCAAGAACTGGGAACGGTTTGCGAAGGTAGAAGACGCGTTCGTCGTTGGACTGGGCAAAGAGGCGCCGGGCGCGAGTTATCAGGCTTTGTATACACACAGCACCATAAACGGTGTAGGCGGGTTCTACCGTTCAGACGACAAAGGCGTGTCGTGGACGCGCATAAACGACGACGCGCATCAATTCGGTGCGGCGAATAGCGCAATCACCGGAGACCCGCGTATTTACGGTAGGGTCTACGTCGGAACAAACGGTCGCGGGATTCTGTATCGCGACTTGGAATAATAATCTAAATTCTAGAGCGATGGAGCATTGCACTAGAGCGATGGAGTATTGCACTAGAGAAATGGAGTATTGCACTAGAGAAATGGAGTATTGCACTAGAGAAATGGAGTATTGCACTAGAGAAATAGAGCATCGTACTTTAATAACAGTACCTAGGAGGAAACAATGAAGATTATGGAAAAACTTTTAATTTCAGCAGCGGTTATTACCGCCTTGGCTTTCACCGCTTGCGGTGGAACAACGGACGAGGGTGAGGGGGACAAACAGGGTAATGGTTCATCAGCATCAAATTGGTATGTTACCAATACAGAGGGAGGAACGGCGGCGATAGACAATACCGTTTCTCTGGATGGGACAGGAGACTTTTATGTCTACATCTACTTTGATGCGGTAGGTAAGCCAAATTATACGAACATTATATTAGATGTCGTAATAAATCCTGGACAAAACGTTTCTCAACAATGCGTTTATACAGCAGGCGGTACATGGGGGAAAAATCTCTTTCTTGACTGGTTTGATACAGGTGTAATCTCGATACCTGCGGCCTCTTTTGACCAAAAATGGGGAGATGTTCCCGAAAATACGCTAGATTTAGCTACGATAAAAGGATTATGTATAGTCGTGAGCGTAGGCACGGGAACGGCTACAGTAAAAATTAATGATGTGAGATTCGAGTAGTTATCTCTTGATGCAAATGACCGATTCCTAGACGTAGACGCGCGGACGCGCAAAGGAGAAATCATGGGAAGGAAAATCATCGTTCTGCTATTGTGCGCGGCGTACGGCTATACTCAGAGCGGTACGCCGTCGGACACCGGCGCCACGCTGACCGTGGGGAGAAACGGATCCCTAGGACTTGAGACGTCTACGACCTTCGTGGCGGACATGAACGACGGGTCAACCGGACTGGAAACCAAAGCAGGTATCGAACTCGTGCTTGACCTGTTTCCTCGCGCGGACCGGGGCGCACTCTCGCCCCAAGGACAAGGAGCGGCCGTTAGACTCCAACTCAAGAACGCCGCGTTCACCTGGTGGAACACGTACCAAACAGACGGCGGCAATTACGAACAAGACGACTTCAATAGTTGGACAGCCCGCCCTCTCATTCTGTCCTTCGACTCTCTTGTATCGGATGTTGTGTGGAAAAACTTCTTCCTCCGTATTGTCGGCACGCAAACCGTTATGCGGACAAACCTCATCTCTCTACGCTCCATCTTTGACGACGTAATGGACACGGACGATCGATTCTATGTTTTTAAAAACCAAGCGCTCTGGGCGTCCCAACGTTACAACATACAGGCTTTTCCTTTGCTGAAAGGGCGACTCGACCGGGATCTTGTGGACGTCGATTATCGTTCCGCCGGTAACGTATCCGGTATACTTGCGGGTGGTGTGGAGTTTGACAAATTCTCGTTTACACTGAAAGCCGCGTCAAAAGCTAACGGCAAGGATAACAACGACAATGCTTGGCTTATAGGCGCGGATGCATCGGTCGTTCCGTTCGAAAACTTCAAGATAGACGCAACTGGTTTCGCGGCAATCAACTATGATGCGGATGGTACGGAAAACCCCTATACGGGCGGAATCGCTGCTGAATATAGACTGCCATTCTTGGATACGTTGATATTTGCACCTTTCGGAGGTTTTGACTTTTCTTATGAAACAACCAAGAAGAAAACAATGTGGGAAGCGGGCGGTGGTGCACTCTTTTACACGCGGGGCATAGACACGCGGCTTTCCTACCGCCTCTTGGATTATGACGACGTTATTCCAGTAGGCTTTTCCTTATCGGCAAATATTAACGAGGAGTCCCAGTTTAATGCGCTGTTTTCATGGTTTGACCCTGCCGGTGAAGACTCACTTATCCGCAACTTTGGCGGATTCTTGCAATTCGAAATTGCAGATATCTTATCAAAATATGGTGATTCGCCGGATTACGCGGCGCTTATCCAATTAGAGTATTCCATCAATGGGAAATTCTTCCCCTACCTCCGCGGCGGCTACAAACCAGAAATCAATAGTCAAATCCAACGTACAGGCGATTTCATCATCACAAGTGCAGTAGGCTGTTACATAAAGCCAATCAATTTCTTCGCTCTTGACTGCCGATACGAAAGAAGCGATAAGCAAGAAACCTCAGGCTTTAATGCGGACAATGGCCTCTTATCTCTGTCTTTCACTATCACCATGTAGGCGGGGGTTATTATGAGCAAAAACAGATTAGTCCGCCATGCTTCTACAAGAACGGTTGCCCTATTGTTTCTACTAACGGTTTCGGCTAACGCCGACATCCCCATACCGTTTTTTGGAGGGAACAACTTCACCTTTGACACAGTGACGACCTTTGCGGCTGATTTGAATGACGGGTCGACAGGGCTTACGACAACCGCAGGCATTGGGCTTTGGTTTGAATTTACCCCGTACGAAAACAGAGGTATCACGCCTTCGCGGGATAAGCTATCCGTGTCACTTAAGCTTGCCAATTCCGCGTTCTACGCATGGCGTGGATACGATAACCTCAACGGCGTTGACACGGCGATTTCACCCACCCTCTATGGACAGCCTGACCAAGCGGTAAGCATCTGGTTTGATACCTTTATTGCAGAATTGAAGTACCAGGATTACTGGTTCCGCGTTGCCGGCATAGAACCGGAAGTTACTCTAACTCAAGCGTCAATCAAGTCTGTCTTTGACCCGGTGATGAACAATCGTACTGCGGCAGACAAGAACAGCCTGCCCCTGCCGCTCTTTAATACAGGCGCGATTCACTACAATGGTGCAGGCGGTGTCGTTTCGGTGATTGGACGGGACTTGGTTCATCTGAATCGCCGTGAAGTCGTCATATCCGGCACCCTTAGCGGAGGCTGGATAAACGAAATTGTGGATATTACGGCAAAGGCGGGATCATGGAAAACTGGCGCGGACAATAATAATAATTCATGGGTCGGCGGCTTGGCTCTAGCTCTGCGTCCTGATCTCGTTCAAACCATCAACTTATCCCTATTCGGCGCGGTGAACTATGAAACTGTGACTATAAACAAAAACGACCCGATGGCGAATGCGGACGCGCTCAAGGAAACGCCTGTAGGTGCGGGCATCGGGTATGAATATCGCATTGGAACGCCCGGTCGGGCGGTCATCAAACCCTACGCGGGTATAGACTTCATCTATGAAATTGCGACAAACAAATACGACTATGAAATAGGCGGCGGTCTCCAGTGGTTTTTCCGGGGAACAAGCGCCCGTTTCAAGCGTAACACATCAATAGGTGGGGTAAAACTTGGGGACGTTGAAAACCCGGCTGGCCTCATCGTCGGTGTAAATTTTGATAAAAACGGAGTAATGAATGCGGTTGCCTCGGTTAACGAAGATCCTCATACATCTCTCATCCCGCATTTGGGTGGATTCTTTCAGGTCGAATTCATGAACATCCTGAGAAAGGATTACACCGCACCGGACGGTAAAACCTATAGTGATTTCTTATGGGCAAGTGTCGCGCAAATTGAGTACCTTGTCCATGATCGGGCCATGCCCTACATTTTCGTCCATTACACGCCGGCTTCAAGCTATGTATCCACGCCGGTTTATGGCAAAGACTTAGTAACGCTTACCACAAAAGCTGGTTGCCGTTTCACGCCCATCAATCATTTCTCCATTGACGCATGGTATGAGCGTACCGATATGAAGGACGCAACCGGAAGATGGATGTTCGATGATGGTTTGTTGTCGGTGAGCTTCGGAATTTCGTTATAGTTTCTGGAGAGATAACTATGTGGAGACTCGTTTCGTTTTCCGCATTAAGGCATATCCTAGTACTCGTTCTATTTGCAATTACTCTAAATATATGTACGGGAAACATAGATATACCGTATGCGCGAGATATTTCTAAAGTAGAATTAACGCGTGATATGGGACTTGGGGTGAATATTGGTAACACGATGGACTCCATTTGGGACGGGGACGCAGTTGCAGGCGAGACCGGCTGGGGTAATCCTGTAATAACACAGGAATTTATTTTCGCCTTGGCAAACCACGGGTACAAGACCATCCGGTTACCCGTCACGTGGGCAGAACATATAGGGAGTATGCCGAATTATACGATAGAAACTGCGTGGCTGAACCGCGTAGAAGAGGTCGTTGATTGGTGCCTGTCTCAAGGACTCTATGTGATTGTAAACCTACACCATGACGGTGG
>JAIRSU010000085.1 GCA_031255285.1 Treponema sp.
AAGCAGTCTGATTTTTGGAATCGGCGGGGACTTTATTCGGAATAGAAATGCTCACAGAACCGGATGTTGTCAGGTCGTTCAGCCAATCCGCGTGCCATCCATACTGGTCGAGAGACGCATTGAAGCTGACAAAGTGGAAACCGGTGGGGCTGGTGATGGTATAGTCCGCCTGAACCTTGTAGACGTGATCCGCTTGAAGCCCGCCGCTCTGTGCAAGGCGGAAGTATTTATGCCCGCGGATTCTTGTCGCGCTACTAGCGTCTGCTTCCAGTTTGAGCGTTACAGTTTGGGGCGCATCCGTCCCTACCGTGATAGCGTCTGTCGCCGGGATTTCGTAGAAGGTCGGCTGTACGGTCAAATCCTTCTGGATGGGCGTCCACGCATGCACTCCGTTGCCGTCCTGGTCTCTCCAACCTGTGAACACTTTGTACTGGGCGTCGGAAACAAAGCCCGTGTCCGCCGGTACGCCTAAATCTTCATCAGATGGGTACTTGTCGCCAAGCGTACCTTTCGCCGGCGCTTTTACTGCCACAACCGTGTTACCGTTTGTAAACGTTACCGTGTAGATAGTCGGACCCTCGTCGTCGTCTCCGCCGCAGCTTACGAATACCATGCCGAAAGACAATGCGACCGTCAATAATAACAAAAATGCCTTTTTCATAGACATTCCTCCATGAAGCTCAGAACAATTTGTTTCAAAGCTTCTTTTAATATATAAGGCGACGAGTCAAACCCGACCGCCTGCTTAACCAGCCACAACGTGAACCGGGAAAAGCCATAACAACGCCTTTGTGTGCAAACCATATCGGAAATAACGATGCAACATCAGCAAAGGTTGCTTTAGTATAATACAGGGGTTATTCTTGTCAATAGGGAAATTATGGGAAAAATAAGAAATCCTCACAGCTCTGCGTCTCGTGCCGCCTTCACACTATGTGGTGTGTCATCCTCACGCTATGCTGTGGAGACCCTCCACACTACGTACCAAAAGTGTCTGGAACCGCAGGCTTCGCCTGTTCTATGACTTCATACAGGGTGTTGTCTGAAAGGGGCGCCGCTGTCCCCGTCTTGACGGCTACGCTTGTAAGCAAGCGGAGCCTGCTCGGTGTCTGGCACCGTGCCCCCGACTTGACAGGGACAGACCACCTATTGAGAGGCCGTCCAACAGACGCAACAGCTTGCCGGCATATTGCGAGATTCAGGTGAAAATGGTAGAGTGAACCCGATGCTTAACCAAATAATGGACGCGGGTTTCTCTCTCCATCTCCGCAGTTTTAGCGCTATAGACCGTTATTTACGCTTGCGACCTCTGCCTTATACATGGCTCGAAACAAACGCGGATGTTGTCTCGCTCGCCAAAATCTTCGGAAACCTCCGCTATCCGGGCGCCGCGCTCGCCGATGCTTGTCTCGATAGTCCGGAAGGAACGCTCTATTTCCGCTGTCTTGAGCACGATGACGCTCTGTCTTTCTATTTTGATATGAAAACAGAGCGTTTCTTTGACCCTGAAGGCGTCTATCCAGACATTAGGAGCATCCAGACTTCTCTGCGTGAACCGCTGCATGATAAACCCGCGCTTTATTCGCCAGCTCTTGCCGCGTGCGTCGATACGCCGTTTGACGCGGCGCTCTGCCTTGCCCGCTACCATACGGCAGCGCGTGTTCCACAGAACCAAGCCGTCGTCTACTCCATAGAACAACAGAGAGCCGCTCTTGTCTGCATCCTGCTGTCTTCAAAGCCTGAATTGGGACTCAACTTCCTCAAGGATTGCGGCATTATCGCGGAACTGTGGCCTGAAATCGCCCGATTGGACTCTGTCGAACATTCAAAAGACTTTCACCCCGAAGGAAACGGCTGGAACCATACGCTCGAAACATTCCAATATCGGAAAACCAACGGGCTTATTCTCTCGCTTGCCCTTCTCCTCCACGACACCGGCAAGGCGCTGGCTCTGTGCACCGGAAAACTCCGCTTTGAACACCACGCGGAACTGGGCGCTGAACTCGCCCGCGGCTTTCTGAAACGACTCGGCTTCGCGCGCCCTTTGATTGACGACGTCTGTTTCCTAGTGAGAAACCATATGTTCCCCGCGGCTCTGCCCCGCCTCCCCTTCGCCCCATACCGCGCCATTCTGGAATCCCCTCTCTTCCCCATGCTCATGGACCTCTATTATTGCGATGAATCGTCTTCTTTCAAAAGGCTCGATAACTTCCATGCGGCAAGCGCTGTATATCGCAGATTCAAAAGATAAGGCTTGAGAGACTACGATGCTCAAGCGGTATCATGTTCTCTGTCTTCTATATCATTCACTCTATCTATACCGTTCGTTCTATATCGTTCATTGCTCGAGATAACTCTGCATCGCTCTTTCGTATGTAGACTGGACCTGCTGATAACGCGGCGTCGTCTATATACGCTTCCGCAAGCGCCAACAGTTCCCGTGCAAAGCCTCTTCTGGCGTCTCTGGCAAGGGATATCTTGTTTGACAGTGCGTTCATCAGTTGGGGAGCAAGCAATGCCGCGTCCTGTCCAGTCAGCAAGACGTTGAGCGAGCCGTCTGCATCTATCTTGCGGACAGCTTGCGCTATCCAGTGCGGCTCCGCGTCCATGTCTTCAGAAACGCGCCTACCGTCCTTAAACAAGGCGCAGAAAAAAGCGCGCTTCTTGGCGTCCAGCGTAGGAATGACTATCCCGCGCCAATCCGCATAAGGGTACGCCATGCAGTCAAGAGTGGGAACCGCGGCGATTTTGCACCCCGTACTAAGGCTCATGCCTTTTGCAGCCGCAAACGCTATGCGTAAGCCGGTGAACGACCCCGGACCCTTCATGCACGCGATTATGTCTATGTCTTTCGGCGAAATCTTCGCGCTTTTGAGGAGCGTATCAACAGAGGTCAGGAGTATCTCAGAGTGTCGGTTCCCCGCATCTGCCTCAAAATACCAAGTGTTCTTGTCCGCCGTAAGCCCGACCGATAAAACAGACGCGGCTGTGTCCATGGACAGAATATTCATCTCTCTATAACCGTCCTTAATCGTCTTCTCTGCGCATGGACGCCCGCGAAAGCCTGTCGTTTATTGCCGCTCCAAGCCCGCGTTCAGGCGCTCTCTGCGCGTAAATACAGTCTGCGGATAATCCGTCCATTTGATGAAGGACGTCAAAGAGAGAGGCGGCCGCCTCCGCACAGCCGCCGCCTCTGGAAAGAACGAATCCATCGACCGCGCCGGACTCCTCCCGCGTTTCCTGGTCAAAGAAAAGATAGGCGCGGGAGCGTCCTGCGTCTCTGTCAACAGCAATCTGTTCAAGCAGTTGTTCCCGCGTTAAGAGAACAAGGGGGGTTCTCGGCGCATAATGGCTCTTCAACATTCCGGGAGAACGGGGCGCATCCGTTGCTTTCTCTCTGCTCTCTATCTTCCCTATAAGGGACTCGATCTTCTCACGGGGCGTTCCGCCCGGACGGAGCAGGCGGACCGGCTCCTGGGTAAGGTCAAGAACCGTGGATTCAACGCCTATGTCCGCAGGACCTGCATCAACAATGAAGTCAACCGCATCTCCCAAGAGTTTCTCAACGTGTTCGGCGCGGGTAGGGCTTAAATACCCAAAGGGATTCGCGCTTGGCGCGGCGACTGCGCCTGTTGAATACGCGATGAGCTTCATGGCGGCTGGATGGGAGGGGAATCTGACGGCTACTGTGTTCAGTCCGCTTGTGGCTAAATCTGGGACTTCCGGGCGTTTCGGCAGAACGAGTGTAAGGGGTCCGGGCCACAGAGTCTTGGTCAAAACAGTGATTTTTTCTTGTAAAGAACGAGGGAGCGCGTCTCTGCACCCAATACGGTCGAGTGTGTCTATTTCTGCGATGTGAATGATAAGTGGGTCAAAGCGGGGGCGCCTCTTCGCTTGGAAGATACGCGCCAGCGCGGAACGGTTAAAGCCGTCCCCTCCCAGTCCATAAACGGTTTCTGTCGGGAACGCCACAAGCAGTCCGTCTTTGATAGCTTTCCCGGCCGTGCGCAAATCCGCATCTGTTGATGATAATCTTTTCATAATAATCCGCCCTCCGAAGAGGGCGGTAAAAAGGTTAGAACGGGCGTTCCGCCAAGTACTTGTACTCTTTCAGCGTACGTTCCGCGGTTGCCTTGGCTTTGGCAAGCAGGGCGTCCGCACGGTCAGGCGAAAGCGCTTTAAGACTCTTGAAGCGCACTTCTTTGTATATGAAGTCTTCAATAGAGGTTGTCGGGTCTTTAGAGTCGAGCTGGAATGGGTTCTTGCCTTGGTCCTTGAGCCGCGGATCGTAGCGGTAGAGGGGCCACAAGCCTGAGGTAACCACTGCCTTTTGCTGTTCGAGTCCCTTGGACATATCAATGCCGTGGTTGATGCAGTGCGAGTAGGCGATGATGATGGAGGGTCCGTCGTAAGCTTCCGCTTCGCGGAACGCTTTGATGGTCTGCGTCATGTTCGCGCCCATGGCGATTCTCGCTACATAAACATAGCCGTAACTCATGGCAATAGCGCCCAGGTCCTTCTTTGATATTTCCTTGCCCGCGGCCGCGAATTTAGCGATAGCGCCGATGGGAGTGGCTTTGCTCATCTGCCCGCCGGTGTTTGAATAAACCTCGGTATCCAGGCACAGGATGTTGACGTTGCGTCCAGAAGCGATTACATGGTCAAGACCGCCGAATCCTATGTCGTAAGCCCAGCCGTCTCCGCCTAAAATCCATACTGACCGTTTGATGAAATGATCCGCCAGGGAAAGCAGGTTTTTGGCAACGGGGCTGTCGTTCTTCGCGAGGGCTGCTTTCAGCGCGTCTACGTTCTTGCGTTGTTCTTCGATAGCCGCATCTTCCGTCCCAGTGTTTGCGAGGATTTTGTCAATAAGAGCGGTTTCTATGCCTTCGGACTTTGCGGTCAGCGCGGCTTCACGGGCGTATTCCGCTAATTTGTCACTGGTAAGGCGCATACCGTAGCCGAATTCAGCCGCATCCTCGAACAGGCTGTTGGACCAAGCAGGACCTCGTCCATCTGCGCGTTTGGCATAGGGCGTGGTCGGCAGATTACCGCCGTAAATAGAGGAACAACCGGTCGCGTTGGCGATAAGGGCGCGGTCTCCGAAGAGCTGCGACAGTAGTTTGACATACGGCGTTTCGCCGCATCCACCGCACGCGCCGGAGAATTCAAAGAGCGGGCGTTTGAACGCAAGCCCTTTCATCCCATTGAGGTTGAGCGTTTCAGTCGGGACTTCCGGCAGGCTCTGGAAGTATTCCCACGCAACCGCCTGTTCTTTCTGGTATGCCGGGTCATCGGCGTAGGGCACAAAGGAAAGCGCCTTTTTCTCTATAGACGGCTTGGACATGGGGCAGGTGCTGATACACAGTCCACAATCCATACAGTCTTGAGCAGAAATCATCAATGCGGCTTTCTTGCCGGCTTCTGGTTTCGGCTTGATTTCCGCGGTTTTGAAGCCGCTCGGAGCTTTTGCGGCTTGTTCATCGGTGAGCGTTTTCATGCGGATACACGCATGGGAACAAACGAAAGCGCACTGACCGCACTGGATGCACACGGATGAGTTCCATATCGGAACACGCTCTGCTACGCCGCGTTTCTCGTATTGGGTTGTGGCTGTGGGGAAGGTCCCGTCTTCAGGCAGTTTAGAAACAGGCAGTTTGTCGCCTTCCTGAATAGACATGGCGCCCAAGACTTCTCTAATCCACGGATCGTCTGAAGTCTCAAAGGGCTTTTTGATGTGGTTACCGCCTTCGATGGATTGAGGATATTTTACTTCTTCAACTGCGGAGAGAGCGGCGTCGATGGTGTTGTAGTTCTTCTGGACAACATCGTCGCCTTTTTTGCCGTAGGACTTCTTGACGAATTTCTTCATATATTCCACAGCGTGGGCTTCTTCCAGAACGCCTGATATTTTGAAGTAAGCGGCTTGCATGACCGTGTTGATTCTGTTGCCCATGCCGGCTTTGAGCGCGATTTCCGCCGCGTTAACCACGTAGAACTTGAGTTTATTATCTATGATGCGTTTTTGTACTTCAACGGGCAGTTCCTTCCACACCTCCGCCGCGCTGAAAGGACTGTTAAGAAGGAAGACGCCGGCGCTTTTGATATTCGCCAGCATATCATAAGTTTCGATATATGAGAATTTATGACACGCGAGGAAGTCCGCTTTGGTGATGAGATAGGGGCGGCGTATAGCTTTTCTGCCGAAGCGCAGATGTGAGACCGTGAAACCGCCTGACTTCTTCGAATCATAAGAGAAATAGGCTTGGGCGGAAAGTTCAGGCTTTGCGTCTCCGATGATTTTGATGGAGTTCTTGTTTGCGCCGACCGTGCCGTCAGAACCGAGTCCATAGAACATGGCTTCGTTCATACCTTCTTCGGTCAAGATGAAGGACTCGTCTATATCTAAGCTTTTGCCTGAAACGTCATCGACAATGCCGACCACAAAGTTTGCGGTTTTCTTGCCAGAGAGGTTATCGAAGACCGCTTTGACGTGCGCGGGCGTGAATTCTTTGGAACCCAGACCGTAGCGTCCGCCGATGATGAGGGGTTTACGCTCTTTGCAAGCGGAGAAGGCTTCCACCACGTCCAAGTAGAGCGGCTCGCCGTTTGAACCCGGCTCTTTGGTTCTGTCGAGCACTGCGATAGCTTTGACCGTCTGGGGAAGAACTGCGAAGAGATGTTTCAGAGAGAAGGGTCTATAGAGGCGGACCTTCAGCAGACCGACTTTCTCACCCTTGCTTTGCAGATATTCTACGGTTTCCTCGACTGTTTCCGCGCCTGAACCCATGACGACGATGATTTTTTCAGCGTCTGGTGCGCCGAAGTAATCGAAAAGGCGGTATTGCCTGCCTGTGAGTTTGGCGAATTTGTCCATTTCTTCTTGAACAATCGCGGGGACCGCGTCGTAATACTTATTTACGCCTTCTCTGCTCTGGAAATAGACGTCCGGGTTTTGCGCTGTGCCGCGGATGTACGGGGTTTCCGGCGTGAGACCACGTTTGCGGTGCGCGTGAACCAGCTCGTCGTTGATGAGCGCTCTCATTGTTTCCTGCGAGACTTCCTCGATTTTCTGCAATTCGTGGGACGTTCTGAAGCCGTCGAAGAAGTGGAGGAAAGGCACACGGGAGCGGAGGGTGGACGAGTGGGCGATTGTGGCGAGGTCCATGACTTCCTGCACGCTGTTGGCGGCGAGCATAGCCCAACCTGTCTGGCGGCACGCCATTACATCTTGGTGGTCTCCGAATATGGACAAGGAGCTTGCCGCAATCGCGCGGGCCGCTATGTGGAACACAGTAGAAGTGAGTTCACCGGCGATTTTATACATATTAGGAATCATCAAGAGCAGGCCTTGAGACGCGGTAAAGGTGGATGAAAGCGCTCCAGTGGTGAGTGCGCCGTGAACCGCGCCGGCTGCGCCGGCCTCGCTCTGCATTTCGACAACCTGCGGGATGGTTCCCCACAGATTCTTCCTGCCCTGCGCGGAGAGTTCATCGCAAACTTCTCCCATGGGGCTTGACGGGGTTATCGGGTAAATGGCAATAACCTCGCTCAAAGCGTGGGCTACCTGCCCCGCCGCAGTATTCCCGTCAATCATAATCATGTGTTTTTCAGACATTCTATGCCTCTTTCAATATTAAGATAAGCTACAAAACACGAATCGCCGTATTTTGTACAACTAGCTCAAACAAGCGCAGACGCTCGTTTCAAGTTATATATAAAGTATATACCTAAACAGAGAAAGTAACAAGAGGTTTCTGAAATATACCATGTAAATCCTAGTCCGTGTGAATATTCACGAAAGCATTTGATAAATAAATATGATAAAATGAGTCATGTTTTTATGAAAACTACTTGACAATTCAAAACAAATATGACAAAATAAGTAATATTTATCTAATAGTTCAGGAGGTATATGTATGAAAAAGCAAGCGGAGCGCAAGAAAGGCATGGCGCGGCTTTTAGAACTAGCGTTTATTAAGAAGGGTCTTTCAATAAGCGCCTGCGTGTTGTCAGTGATAAGTGTAGCGGCATCGTTCTCGCCGTATATAGCAATCTATTTCATCATCAGAGAGTTGATCACTCATTTCAACGATTTGAGTGCGCTCAATACAGCGTATATGGTAAAGCTTGCGTGGATCGCCGCAGGAGGATCTGGAGCGGCTATTCTTTTTAATTGGTTCGCACTTCTCTGCTCTCATATCGCGGCTTTCAATATTCTTTACAAGCTGAAACTCGATTTCATGCGGCACATAGCCGCGCTTCCACTTGGTTTTCATACGGCGTCGTCCACAGGCAAACTGCGTAAAATAGTAGACGAAAATATTGAGAAGCTCGAAGGTTTCATCGCGCATCAATTGCCGGATTTGGCAGGGTCGGCGGCGGCCCCTATTTCCGCGCTTACTATTCTTTTTGTGTTTGATTGGCGGATGGGGCTTGCGAGCTTTGTTCCAATTCTGGCGTCCTATGCGCTTCAAGCCACGGCTTTCAGTAGTAAGCCTGCAAAGACTTTTGTTACTAAATATCAGGATATGCTCGAAGAGATGAATACTGCGGCAGTTGAATATGTACGAGGCGTCTCTGTGGTAAAGGCTTTTAATCAGACGATTTTCTCATTCCGTAAATTCCACGAAACAATCGTCGCTTATGGTAAATTCGTGAGGAGCTATACGGAGTCATTCAAGACGCACTTCACGCTATTCCTCACAATCGTCCATCACGTCCATATTTTCCTGTTGCCAGTCATCATATTTCTTGTGACGCCCAGCGGTGCGGTGGATTATGGCAATTTTGCGATATCCTCGTTGTTCTACATAATTTATTCTTTTTCGCTTGCCACGCCCTTCGTTAAAATGATGTATGTAGCAGGGAACGCACGACAGATAGCGGACGGAGTTGCGCGTATGGACGCGGTCTTGGATTCACCGCCCCTGCTGGAATCCACGAATCCCAAAACCATAAGAGAATATCCAGTATCGTTTGAAAACGTAACCTTCTCTTACAACGCGGAAACCGAACAGTCTGCGCTCCAAGGCGTCAGTTTCACTGCAAAACAGGGAGAGATAACGGCGCTTGTCGGACCTTCGGGTGGCGGGAAATCCACCATCGCGCATCTTATTCCACGATTTTACGACGTCGCTTCAGGAGTGATTAAAATAGGCGGCGTCGATACGCGCGATATGACAACAGATTATTTGTCGAGAATCGTGAGCTTCGTGTTTCAAGACATATTCTTATTCAAACAGAGCATCGCGGACAATATTCTGGTTGGAAATAAAAACGCAAGCCGCGAGGAAGTAATCGCCGCGGCGGAAGCCGCCCAATGCAGCGAGTTTATCGAAAGACTACCCAACGGCTACGACACGATTATCGGCGCAAACAATACGCATCTTTCAGGCGGCGAAAGACAGCGCATCGTTATAGCGCGCGCTATTCTTAAAAACGCCCCTATTCTCGTCTTTGACGAGGCGACAGCTTTCTCCGACCCGGAGAACGAATATAAGATACAGAGCGCTTTTGAAAAACTGATAAAAGATAAGACTGTCGTTGTAATTGCTCATCGGCTTTCAACGGTACGCAGCGCGAATAAGATACTTGTGATTGAAAAAGGAAGAATCATTGAAGAGGGCGATCATAAGTCTCTGCTCGCAAGACGTGGGCGTTATAGCCGAATGTGGGAACAGTACAATACTGCGCTAGGCTGGACCCTAACGCGCGAAAAGAAGGAGGAAAATCATGTATAAGTTGTTAGGATTGGACAAAGAAGGGTGCAAGGCGTTTAACCGCGCCGTAATCGCGTGCGTTTTGACGAACCTTTCATTGCTGTTGTCGTTCGGCGTTATCTTACAAATAATCTCGTTGATTCTGGAGTCTGTAGCGGCGGAAGCCGTGCCTGATAGTAACAAGTTATGGATATTCTTTGGGCTTGCTGTGGGAGCCGCGGTTTTATATTTAGCCGCGCTCCGCAACGAATACAGTAAGACCTATACTGCGGCGTACAACGAGTCTGAAAAGATACGGGTGGAGGTAGCTGAACGTTTGAGGAAGCTTCCCTTGAGCTTTTTCAACGGCAAAGATTTATCTGAATTGACGACGAACATCATGGCGGATTGTACTACGATTGAACACGTTATGAGTCATGTCGCGCCTGAACTGGTCGCACATATTTTCACTACGGCTCTTACTTGTTTGCTTCTTAGTTTTTACGACTGGCGTATGTCTCTCGCGCTTTTCGCGGCTCTGCCGATATCAATTGCGTTGATTGTACTTTCCAAAGGAATACAGCGGAAATTCGGAGAACGTTTCGTTTCGGCAAAGCTCGACGCGGCTGAACGAGTGCAGGAGTACCTTGAAGGCATAAAAGTGGTGAAAGCGTTTGGGCTTGCGGGCGAGAAGTTTGAGGCATTGAAGATTTCACTTAACAAAATGATGCGGTCCGCAATGAAGTTTGAGATTTTATCTGGGACATTCATAGTTACGGCGTCGCTTGTCTTGCAGTCCGGTATGGGGCTGGTGGTTTTTGTGGGCGTTGCGTTACTTTCCGGGGGAACGTTGTCTGCATTAAAACTCTTTTTCTTTACGCTTATCAGCGTGAAAATATATTCTTCGTTGATAGTGGTTCTGACGCTCCTGCCTGAACTGTTTTTCCTCTTTGTCTCTACCCGCCGTATGCAGGCGCTCAGGACGGAGCCGACGGCGACGGGCGAAGAGAACGTCAAGCTGGCTAATTACAATATAGAATTAAGAAACGTTTCGTTTGCGTACCGCGACGAACAAGTTGTAAAGAACGTTTCATTTTCGATTCCACAGAATAGCGTAACGGCTTTTGTTGGACCTTCTGGAAGCGGGAAGACAACGATTTCACGTCTTATCGCTCGTTTTTGGGATGTGAAGGATGGGGAGATTCTAATTGGCGGCAGAGACGTCCGTTCTATTGACCCGGAGACTCTGTTGAATTATTTGAGTATTGTGTTTCAAGACGTTGTATTGTTCAACGACACTATAATGAACAATATACGAATAGGGAAACGCGGCGCATCTGATGGCGAGGTGTATCACGCCGCGAGGCTTGCGCGTTGCGACGAGTTCATACGCGCAGCGCCGCAGGGCTATGAGACGATAATCGGAGAGAACGGATCGACGTTGTCCGGCGGAGAGCGCCAGCGTATTTCGATAGCCCGCGCGTTCCTTAAGGACGCGCCTATAGTGCTGCTTGACGAGGCTACTGCGAGTCTTGACCCTGAAAACGAGACGGAGATACAAGACGCTATATCCGCCCTTGTGCGAGGGCGTACTGTGATTGTCATAGCGCATCGTTTGCGTACCGTTGTAGGCGCGGAAAAAATAATTGTATTTGATGCGGGGCGGCTTGTCGAGGAAGGTTCGAGCGAGGACTTATTGACCCAGAGCAGGCTTTTCGCGCGGCTTTATCGGTTGCAACAAGAGAGTCTTGGTTGGAGTTTGGGGCGGTGAATACGGCTGAACGCCGGGCTTTCTGTACTTCACGGGAGATGAGCGTTACCCTTCCATGGTCGAACACAACGTTTTGGAGGGGTATCAACGTCCGTGGCGTCTAAAAATAAAACCTCGCATTGCTCATCCTCCGCCCTAGGGCGGTAGGCTTTCCCGTCCATATCTGGTAGACTATCTATATGAAAGCAGCTATTATTTTCGGATCCATTTCCGACAGGCCTATTATGAAAAAAGCCGCGGACGTTCTACGCAAATTCGGTGTGGAATTTTCCACTCATATTCTTTCTGCACACCGCGTTCCCGATTTATTGAAAGAAACGGTGTTGAGCCTTGAAAAAGACGGGGTTGAAGTATTCATAGCCGGCGCAGGGTTATCAGCCGCTTTGCCCGGAGCCATAGCAAGCGCGACAACCGTTCCAGTCATCGGAGTGCCCATTGCAAGCGGGTCGCTCGGCGGGCTTGACGCACTGCTCGCCATTGCCCAGACGCCCAGACCTATACCGGCCGCGACCGTCGGGATTGACAACGCGGCCAATGCGGCATATCTGGCGGTAGAAATCCTTGCAGTCAAGTACCCGAAATTAAAAGAAAAGTTGCAACAGTTCAGGGAAGCCATGAGAACCGGTCTTGAGAACTCGACGATCGTGTTGTAATTTGCCTGCCCGTGCAGGCGTGCGGTATACGTTTTCCAGCGGACGCAAAAAAGGACTTGCGGACTATAGTCC
>JAIRSU010000052.1 GCA_031255285.1 Treponema sp.
GACTTTCCCGGAAAAACTGGCACAAGATCATATATTATCGTGGAGCAACAAAGGAGATTTAGTTTTCGACCCCATGTGTGGTTCGGGGACTACCTGTAAAATGGCGTTTTTGTCTAACCGAAAATATCTCGGTGTAGATATTTCTGAAGAATACATTCATATTGCAAAGACAAGGCTAAAAGAGACGCAAAAGAAAAGACAGCCGGAATGATTTTCTGTCTCAGACAAAAAATCGCCGGTGTATATTGAGGAGGATCAAGGATGAATGGTTGGGTTGTTTGCAGGCAAGGTAAAGGTTATTTGGTTAAAAATGGCATTCAAGAAAAACTGGAAACTAATTTTAACAAAGACTCGGTAGGAATGATAAATGAAGACAGGGGAGATTCTGTTCTGGTATGGTTGATTGGCAGTGATAGTTACTGGATTATTCCCAAAAACGAAGTGGAAGAAATTGATGTAACAAAAACAGGTGATAAGTTTGATTTCAAAATCTGTAATGTATGCCATTGTTTAAAACCAACAGAAAATTTTGCCAGAAACCAAAATAACTTACGAGGTATAGTCAGGAGGCCGAGCTGTCAAAAATGCAGAACATCTATAGACAAACGCGCTCCAAAAACCAAGCAAGCCAAACAAACGGAAAAACAAAAGCCTAAAAAAGGTGAACCGTTTACCTGTCCCATCTGTAGAAAACGGTCGATCGTTGGGATAACTGCCAAGATCATTGTAGACCACGACCACCATACCGGCAATATTCGCGGTTTTATTTGCGATAGTTGTAATACTGGATTAGGAAGGTTTAAAAACGGTGAAAATTATTTAATGAACGCGGTAAATTATATCAAAGAACACGATACATTAGGTTAACTCAGTAAAGAATGCACTGCCCGCCCGCAAGCCTACAGGTTTCTTTATAGACACCCAAACTCCATGTACTATCGAAACGTTATAGAAAAATTCCCATAATGAAGCGCCGTATAAAACGGACAAACAAAAGGATAAAGAGTCCTGTCAGCAGGAAGAAACCATAGAGTGGTTCTGTTTTAGTCGTGAAACCGGAGCGCGTTATGGTCATTTCTCCCCTGTCTATTTCCATGAAGGCGTCAACGAGCATATCAGACGAAGGCGCACCGAAGTAGCTTCCCGCGCCCGCGGCTGCTATGGATCTGATGTTTTCCGGGCTGAAACGGGACTCAAAAAACCCTGTACGCCTGATCTTGGTGAAAGGGTCAGTGTAATCAATGGGGATTTGTCCGCTTGATCCGACTGCGATGACCCAAAGACTCACACCTTCCGCAGGAAGAAGGCTCGCGGCCGTTCCCGGATGTACCGCGCCCGCATTATTCTCTCCGTCCGTTATCAGTACAACGGCTTTGCGCGGCGCGGTTGAATGGGACAAGTGCAGCCCTGCGATGGCAAGCCCCAGCCCTAATGCAGTGCCGTCTCCTAATTCGCCCAGACGCAATGCATCCAGTTTCGCAAAAAGTGTGGAATGGTCAACAGTAGGCGGTACGAACAGCGCTGCGTCCCTGCCCAGACATACAAGCCCTATCGCGTCCCAAGGGCGTCTTTCTGCAAAGTCCTTCACCAATTTTCTCGCGGCGTCAAAACGACTCTTGCCATTCATGTCAAGACAAGCCATGCTTGGACTTATATCCATCGTAAAAATGATATCCGCTCCCCGCGAGAGCCATACCTTCTGAGATGTTAAAAGGAGAGGTTCAGCGGCTGCGGCAAAGAGAATCAGAAAACCAACAAGTTCTGCTCCTCTGAGCATCTTCAACAGGACGGCAAGGCCGCCGCCTGTCTTGAAAGATGGACCTCCAGGCGGACCAAGCGGAGTTCTCAACGTAAGAGCATCCTTGAACAAATACATAAGCGGAAAAGTCAAACCAAATACAATAAAGCCGGCTATAAGCAGGAAAGGGCGGTCAAACGTCATGGCTTTCTCCTCATCTCGCTCCGCAATTTTTCAATGAAAACGCTGACGTCTTCAATCGCCGCCCGAACATTATCCTCGCTCTCCGCATTGAAGTTGAAACGAAAGCTGTCTAAACGCCGAAATATCGTCCGCAGAGCCGAATCTTGGGGATGATCGGCAGTTCTTTCTAAAAATGGGAAAGAGGAGAATTCATCCGCTGTCAATGCAGAACAGTCAGTATTGAAGAAACGGCTTAAGAAGAGGCGGAATTCCGCGGAGAGACTATCCAGAATTTTGTTCTTCTGCGGACTCTTTTGCAGGCTGTCAAGGCGGCGTTTCATAGAAAATATGAGCAGGTGATTTTTAAACAAGACGCTCAATGAAAGGAATTGCCGTACCCAGAATACACGGGCGCTCACAAGGATAAATATGGCGAGAATGAGGGAGATAGACGTTCCATAGAGCAGCGCCGCGGTACCGGAGACGGCAAGAGGAGGAGCAGGCGGTGAGAGCGACATTGTGGACGGGCTGATCAGGGAGGCTATGGCGACAGACAAGCGAAATTCGTCTGCAAAGCCTGGCACGGTTATTGGAAGTAATTCAAGAATGCCCGTCTCAAATGCGGTGAACTCGACGATAAGGTGCATCCCGTCCTTTTGCCTCTCAACCGCGATCTTATGCACAACAAGTTCTGTTTGCGGCGGCGGTGGGTCTATGTTCATCGGTTCCACAGCTGCTGCTGCATGAGATGCGCCCAATGGTACAATCAATGTCGCCCTATCCCCCACATAAACGGTCTGCGGTACCATATAAGCTCCTTCATAAGCTTCTTCAGCATAGAGCGGATAGAGAAACAGAAAAAAACTACAGATGACACGGATAATTATGAAGGTATCTAATGAACTCAAATGCAGACTCATCGGCGCCTCCTGCGGCTCCTGAAGAATCGGATGAGGGACGTAGCAGTATCGTCTGTAGTAGAAAGCTCGAATGACGCGGCTCCAGCGCGATGGAGAATTGCCTTCCAAGAAACGCTATGGTCGTTATGCCATGCCTCCCATGCAGAACGGAATGAAGAGAAATTAGTCGGCGCATGAAGACGGACCCCTGTTTCTGGGTCTTCCATCGCGATGAGTCCGGCTTTGAAGAGCTGCTTGTCGAGCGGGTCCGTGATTCGTACCGCGATGACGTCATGCCTTTGGCAGAGCCTTCCCATTTCCTGTTCCCAGCTCATGCAGAAAAAATCCGATACGACGACAATGAGGCTGCGGCGTTTCAGAATTCTTCCCAAACAGGAGAGAGCGTCCTTGAGATTGCTTTTCGCGGAGAAGTCTTTCTTTTTTCTTTTATTGTGATGAGTGAGGAAAGACGGCGGACTATTTTCAGCTATATTAAGCGCCTCATTTATCACCGCCAGGGTGTTATGTCTACCCCTTCTGGCGGAGAAGAATTTTGATATATCCTTGTCAAAGAAAACAGCGCCGAGTCTCTCTCCGAAGCGTTCCGCAGAAAAGGCGATAAGCGCGACTGTAAGCGCCGCCTGCTCGAATCGGGTCATAGAGCTTCCGCACATCATAGAGGCGGAGCAGTCCAGACAGAGATATACGGAAAGTTCCCTCTCTTCGCGGTACATCTTCACGTAAGGCGTACCAAAACGTGCACTCACATTCCAGTCTATGGAGCGCACATCATCCCCTATCTGGTAGCGCCTAACTTCATCCGCTTCTATACCTTGTCCGCGAAACATAGAGCTGAGGTCCCCGGCGAGAAGCTCTTCTGCCAAGACTTCCGCAACAAGGGGAAATGTAGTGATTTTCTGCAATAATTCATGGCGCGTCAAAAAATCTCCTTACCATCCGTGCAGGAGTCGTTCTATGAACATATAGACCGCAACACCGCCGAATATACTTATGAGGGAATTGCGTTTCCATAAATGAATGAGAGCGGTAAAAACAGAGGCTGCAATCACCGGGATGCTCACGAAGGGCGCGCTCTTGACAATCCCGTCTTTTATAGAAGCGGCAATCGCGTTAAAGGCAAGAACCGTCATAGCAACAGGAGGAACGACTTTTTCTACGAATCCTATACCACGGAACGCAGGCTCTTTCGGGTTCTTTTCGATCTTCCTCCCGTGAAAGACCAGAAACGGAAATAACCTACAAAGGAATATAACCAACCCCATAACAAGGATTAAAATCAACTGTTTAATCATAAAGTCCGCAAACTTATTACACTGCGCCGAATCGCCGAATGGTTGAGATTATAATGTCTCGGATAAGAAATGTCAAGGCAAGAAAATCCACGACGTCAAGACGCGATAGAAACGCTCCCTGTTTTGGCGCAATAGGAATGTCCGCGTTTTCCAGGGGTAATTGAAGACCAAACCTGTGCGGTGTATGAGCAATTGAAGGCGGTCTACCTCGCTGACTATTCTCAAAGAATACCCGGACTACTCTCGGAGAATACCTGACTATTCTCAAAGAATACCCGGACTACTCTCGGAGAATACCCAGACTATTCTCGGAGAATACCCGACTATTCTCAAAGAATACCCGGACTACTCTCGGAGAATACCCGACTATTCTCAAAGAATACCCAGACTACTCTCGGAGAATACCCGACTATTCTCAAAGAATACCCAGACTATTCTCGGAGAATACCCGACTGTGAAATATCTGGCGGATGGACGGCAAGTATGAGGTATACTTTGCGCGTATTGACAATGCAGACTTTAACGATGCGATAGACTTTACAAAAGTGATGCACGTTTACGATGAAAATATGGTTACAAAATACAACAAACGTGTTATACTAGAGAATGGAGACAGGCGTATGACAAAAGAGGAAGCAAGGGCGACACTGGAGAAGAGCGACGAGGTTCGGGCGCATATCGGATCAGACGGAAAGACGGTCTATGCGGTTAAGCTTGGGAAGTTCTATACAGAATATATAGATGCGTTTGCGTGGGTAGGCTATCCTTATATGGTGGATCCGCCGAAGCCGCCTTCTCCTGATTTTTGGTTTCAATACTTTGTGGACAAAGAGGACTACAGGGTCAGCTATCCTTTTACGCCGATGAAGGAGGAAGAGGCGCACGCATACTGGATAGAGGGCGAGCCGAGCAGGGCGGAGTAAAGGAAACTGATGAAGGAAGAAATCAATGTAAGGGACGGTTTTGATGAACTATAAGGAGGCGTCAAGATGAGAATAAAATATTGGCGGGAAATTAGTATTATTTTCCTTTGCATCGCGGTCATCGTTCTTGCTTTAGACAAGATTTTCTAACACATATGCGGGGATTGGCGGTCCCCGCTTTTTCGGAGGGAGTATGGAAAAGAGTAACTGGGGCGGGGCGCGGGAAGGTGCGGGACGACCCAAGTCGGATAATCCGCGTAAGATGCGCGGGTTGAAATTCAACGATGAGGAATGGGCTGTTATCACGGCGAAGGCGAAAGCCCAAGGTTTATCAGTCCGTAAATATCTTTACTCACTCGCTAAAAGAGACCCATCGGTTTAGTTGATTTTCTCATACGATGAAATATGGTTACAAAATACAACAAGCGTGTTATACTAGAGAATGAAGACAGGCGTATGGCGCGGGAGGATGCATGGGCTATCTTGAACAACAGCACGAAGGTGGCTCTACACGTCAGGTCTAACGGAGAGACCGCAGCGGTCAAGTTAGGGAAGTTTCATGCGGAGTATCAGGAAGGTACTTGCAGGGGCTATTATCTTACGCCGATGAAGGAGGAAGAGGCGCGCGCATACTGGATAGAGGACGACGCCGACAGGCGGAGTAAAGGAAACGTTATATGAATAGTATAGAGTATTATCATCAGGGCGTTAAACTAGTCCAGGAAAAGGACTATGCCGCGGCAATCGAAGTGTTTAATACAGCATTGAATGAGTACCCGGACGATTTTATGCTTCTGGAGGGCAGAGTATTCGTCTATGGGTTGCAAAAGAATAAAGAAAAAGCTCTCGCCGACTATACCCGTATGATAGCCGTGGACCCCAAGCGTCCCGACGGCTGGAACGGCCGAGGAAACCTGTACTGCGATATTGGCGAGTACGACAAGGCTATCGCGGACTATACTCAATGTATCCCTCTGTCGCCGGATGGATACGGTACGTATTGGTCTAACCGCGGCATCGCTTACTACAAGAAGGGCGATTTGGACACCGCCCTCGCGGATCTCAACAAGTCCATTGAGTCATGGGGCGACCCCGAATGTTCCAGTTGGGCGCTGCTGCACCGGGGAATAGTGTGGAGGAACAAGGGAGAGCTGGATAAGGCGCTTGCGGACTTTATGCTCATCTCAAGCTACGAACCAGAGGGCAGCGACGCTTTGTATCATACAGGTTATATCTGGTTTATGCGGGAGGACTATGAACAGGCGATAGCATATTTTTCGAAAGCCATTGAGATAAGAGACGATATCGTAGACTACTGGCTGGCGCGGGGAGTCTGCTACTGGAACAAATGTGTCAAAAACAAGACCAATTTTTGGAATGAAGAGGGTGAGATAATTGATCTGGCTATCAATGACTTTACCAAGGTAATAGAATATTCTCCGGATATGACTAAAGCGTATTTTAACCGAGGCGTTGCATATTGCGCCAAGGCGCGGGACAGCCATAGTCTGATAAAATCGATCGTCATGCAGAAAGTTACTGACGACGCTCAACGGGTATTACTGCTGACCCAACTTGAGCGTCTGGGCGGTAAAAACCTTATCCCCCAGTTTGACGCGATCCTGCGGCTGCTTCGTTCCAACCGAGATCAGGCGGATGTTCTGATGGCTGAAAGCCTCGGTCTTTTCGTGAATGACGACGCTCAGGAAGCCGTTGAAGATTTGTCACGGGTCGTCGCTCTTGAGCCGAACAATGCGGAAGCCTACTATTACCGAGGTCTTGCCTATGCCTTGCTGCAGAAAAAGGACAACGCCCTTTCAGACTATGAGCAAACCTGCGCTCTGAATCCTGACCATGTCAAAGCCGCGACGAAACGGGATGAACTGCTGGAAAGCCAAAAATAAGCGATACCCTTAATCTGTAATTAAGCGTCTTTAACCGCAGATTGCGCCAGTACAGCATAGATGGGGCAGATTTTTGTATCCTATTAGGTTCCATTCTTTTAACTTGTTGACAGGGGCATAGTCCTTGTTTAATCCATATTTTCTTTGTATACTCTCAAAGCATGAATAAGTTTATATTTGTATCGGGTGGTGTATGTTCGAGTCTTGGGAAAGGCGTCGCTGCCTCTGCTTTGGGTGCATTGCTTGAAGGACGAGGGCTGAATGTCCGTATGGTTAAGTGCGACCCTTATATAAACATAGACGCGGGTACTATGAATCCATATCAGCATGGAGAAGTCTATGTTACTGACGATGGCGCGGAAACAGACCTGGACCTTGGCAACTATGCACGTTTTACCAATAGTCCGCTCTCGGCCGCGAATTCTATCACGACAGGACAGATTTACCACTCGGTGCTCGAAAAAGAAAGGCAGGGACGCTATCTGGGTCGGTGTGTACAGGTTATCCCTCATATCACGGACGAAATCAAGCGGAGAATCTTGGCGGCTCTGGACGTGGACGCGGATATAGTCATTGTGGAGATCGGCGGTACTGTGGGCGATATCGAGTCTATTCCGTTTCTGGAGGCCGCACGTCAGTTTATTCATGAGTACGGTAGGGGAAATGCGCTTTCTGTACACCTTACCCTGATACCGGAAGTGGGAGAGGGCGAACTCAAGACTAAGCCTACCCAGCATTCGGTCAAGGCTATGCAGGAAATGGGTATACAGCCGGATATTCTGATTTGTAGAGCGCCCAATATGCTTGACGATTCTATGCGTCTGAAAATCGCTATGTTTACCAATGTTGAAAAAAACGCAGTCTTCACTTCTTATAATGTTGATACGACTATTTATGCTATTCCTCTCATATTCTTTGAACAACAGATGGACCAGGTCGTACTGAAAAAGCTTGGCGTAGAAAGCCGTCATTCGGATCTACAGCCATGGCGGGAAATGATAGCGAAATTCGAGGCGCGTAAGAGTCTTGTCCGTATTGGCATCGTGGGTAAATATATAGAATTGCACGATGCTTATAAGTCTGTTTATGAAGCGCTTTTTCATGCGGGTGTTGAAGCGGGTGTGGAGATAGAGCTGGTCAAGGTTGATTCCTCTTTACTTGAGGCAGACGGCGCGGCGGATGCTACGCTGAATGGGATCTCGCCCTCGGCGGCTCATGTAAATGTGGAGAAAGTGGATGGTGTGCTTGTACCGGGAGGTTTTGGTCAGCGGGGTATAAATGGTATGGTGAACGCGGCGAATTGGGCGCGGCGAAACAAGATTCCGTATTTCGGTATATGTCTAGGGATGCAGATTATGGTGATCGAATGGGCGCGCAATGTGTTGAATTTGCTGGATGCGGATTCTAGTGAATTCAATCAGGATACAAAGTACCCGGTGGTGAGTCTTCTGGAAGAACAGATCGATGTGAAGAACTACGGCGGTACCATGCGTCTTGGGGCGAGTGAAACTGTTACCCGCGAGGAGTCAAACTTGTTTAAAGCATATCAGGAGACTCATATTTGGGAGCGGCACAGGCATCGTTATGAGTTTTCTAATAAATACCGCGAAACAATGCTTGAATCCGGGTTATTGCTCACGGGTTTTACGTCTGATAATGGGCTTGTGGAATGTGTGGAATGGCCTGATCACCCGTGGGGGCTTGGCGTACAGTTTCATCCTGAATTTAAGTCTAAACCTACGGCGGCTGCGCCGCTTTTTCGTGATTTTGTTATGGCGGCGCGAAACTGTAAGCATTAACGGGATTGCAGAAATGAAACGAGTTTCTTTTATTTATTCGGTATTTACTTTTCTCCTTTCTTTAATCGCTTGTTCCTTTGACTACGGGTCAGCGGCGGTAGATGATAATGGCCAGCCTGATATTATGATGAATGATGTTGAGTACGTGCGGGTGAGAGACGGAGATCCTTTAGTACGGTTTACCGCGGGAACAGCGGAACGTTACGAAAAGAGGCAACTCATGGAGTTGAAAGAGCTCACCTTCGAGCAGTTCCAGAAAAATGGAGAAGAGGTGACTGTTGAAGGCGCGATAGGTTCCGCATGGATTGAAATCGACACTGGTAATATCCAAATGGATAATGGTATCGCTATGGACATACAGTCAGAAGACGTTTCTATTAAGACAGACAGTCTAAAATGGGAAGACAAAACCTACACAATCTCTGCGGATATGGAAGAAGATGTTAATGTATCCCGTTCTGATGGCACAAGTTTCACTGGTAAGGGCTTTTCCGCAAACACACGCGAACGTACCTGGGCTTTTGCGTCTGGCGCTAATGGAGTCTACTTCCAGAAAGAGGATGAGTAAAATGAATAAAAGCGGCAGGTGGAGAATAGAGTTACCGTCCGAAACAGGGGTGAAAGATGTTCGGAACAGGCGTCTGTTTCTCGTCCCTTATTTCCTTCTATCCTTACTATTCTTCCTCGTTCCTCTTTCCGCTGATACTTTTACCTTTAAGGCTGATAGTATGACTGGCGCGCGCCCTACGGGTAGGGAAATTACGGTGCTGACGGGAAACGCCGAGGTTCACTCGGACAAACTTATCCTACAGGCCGACAGAATAGAGATTCAAGGAAATGATAACGAATTTATCGACTGCACGGGTAATGTTTCAGGGAGAGAAGCGGAAAAGGAAATATTCTTTAAGACGGATAGGCTTCGTTATGACCGGAAGCTTAAAATTGCTCGTCTTGAGGGCAATTCTACGATGGAAGATAGAAAGAATTCCATCGTAGCTAAGGGGCGTTTCATCGAATATGATGACCAGAACGAGTCGGCTATTTTTCAGGTTGGTGTACGACTGTTTAAGGATGATCTTGTGTGCCGTGGACAATACGCTATGTACCGGCGCAAAGAGAAACTGCTGAACCTCTCCGGCTTTCCTGTCGTGTTCAAGAAACGGGATGAGTTTCGTGCGGATCGTATTTTGGTTGATCTTGACACCAACGATGTTACTATGGAAGGCGCGGTCTCTGGTGAAATAAAAGACTAAAAGCGCCAGAAAATTATGCTTGCGGTGTCCTGCTTCTTCGCCTGTGCTCTGTGAAGGCTCAATGAAGAAATCAATGTCAGACACCGACACTTTCCGCCGTCTTCATGCGGTGTCTGGCATCGCTGGTGCCGAGGTGCAGCCTTCAGTCAGGTTCATCTAGGGACGGTATGTCCACCTACTACTCCATGTATCGGTCCGCGTATAGGTTCCGGCTTTTCTGTGATTCGCTCTGTAGGCATACTGGCATGGGACCGCACTGTCGCCTTCTAATCCTATATTCGCCGGTATGGTAACGCTGGTGAGCTGGTTGCCGTAGAACGCCTCATTCCCGATAGAGGTAACACTGTTCGGTATAGTAACGCTGGTAAGCTGGTTGCTGAAAAACGCCGAAGAGCCGATGGAGGTAACACTGTTCGGTATGGCAACACTGGTAAGTCGATTGTTGGAAAACGTATATGCGCTGATGGAGGCAACGTTGCTCGATATGGTAACGCTGGTGAGCCGATTGTCGGAGAACGCCTCGCTCGCAATGTAGGTAACGCTGTCTGGTATGGCGGCGCTGGTGAGTCGGTTGTCAGAAAACGCCGCTCTCCCGATATAGGTAACGCCGTTCGGTATGGTAACGCCGGTGAGCTGGTTGTCAAAAAACGCCGCTCTCCCGATGTAGGTAACGCTGCTCGGTATGATCAGGTGGAATATCTCTTTCCCGCGGAACGCTCCTCTAAAGTTGTAACCAGAGCCAGAACCATAGATAGCTTTAACTGCCGCGCCGTTTATCTGGTCTGGTATTCTCAACGCGGTCCGAGATATCTGGTTGTAATTGATAATGACGAGACCGTACCACGTCTCGATATACCTGAAATCCTCCGCGGTCTTTGCTTCAGCCTTCATATCAGGGGTGTAGATTCCCGCTTTCCTGTCGTTTGCGATGTAATTATAGAAGATATTGCGGCCGAATGCGTCCGACAAATCAGCGGCTATGTTCGCGGCGAGCGTAACACTGGTGAGTCGATTGTTGGAGAACGCTCCCTCCCCGATGGAAGTAAGTCCGTTCCCTACGGTAACACTGGTAAGCCGATTGTTGGAGAACGCCTCGCTCCCGATGGAAATGAGGCTGTTCCCTATGGTAATGCTCGTCAGTTTATTCCCATAGAACGCATAATCCCCGATGAAGGTAACGCTGTCCGGTATGAGCACGCTCGTTATGTCTGCGTCTGCAAACGCGCTGCTGCGGATAGCCGTTACTGGTTTGCCGTTGATATGCGCGGGTATTGTTATGTCCCCACGGTTATGTCCCACGTACTTAATAATGCTCACGCTCCCATCTGGGATAGCGCTTGTCTGATAATCCGCGTCTGCGCTTTGAGCGAGAACGTTTGCGCTCAAAGCGAGCGCCATGATAATCGCTAACAATCTGTTCATCGTTTCTTTCTCTTGTTTCTCCTCTTGTTTTGCGCCGCCTCCTGCGGCGTCTGGCACTCTGTGGGTGTCTGTCACCACGCAGGCGTCTGTCACCACGCAGGCGTCTGTCACCACGCAGGCGTCTGTCACCACGCAGGTGTCTGTCACCACGCAGGTGGCTGTCACCACGCAGGTGTCTTCCACCATACAGGTGTCTGCACAGGTCGCTGGCACCGCACAGTCGTCTGTCAC
>JAIRSU010000054.1 GCA_031255285.1 Treponema sp.
GGTCTTACAGCCCGCACAACTTATCGTTACTACATAAAAGCAAAAAACAGCGCGGGTGAAAGCGATTACAGCAATGGCATCGCTGCGGCAACCGATCACCCATCCGCTCCAAGCGTATCCGTAGTTAAGGAAATATCACAAACGCAGGGGAATGGAACGGCGATCATAAGTGATGACAGGTACGGAGGGCGTATTGAGATCAGGTGGAACCGGGTACCCGGAGCAACGGAGTACGAGGTTTCCTATAGCGGAGCAAGCGGTGATATAATTTCTCTCGGCAGTACAGACAGTAGTGGAAACGGCGGAAATTTTTACGGCTATGCAAATGGAACGCTATCCTACATCCACTACATAACGAGGTCGCTCCCAACAACGCACTCTTACTACGTTACGGCCAAAAACGGCGTAGGGAGCGCCTTCTCTGGAACGAGCGTGTCAATCCCATAATGAGAATAGAGAGCGCCAAATGAGGCGTCAAAGGCTGTTCAGAAATGCCTGCCATCTAATATTTTCCAACGCCGTACATCCGTGTACGGCGTTGGTTCGTCTGGGGGACAGCGGTATCCCCTTTCAGACAACAACCCGTGTGAAGCCATAAAACAGGCGAAGCCTGCGGGAGGCATTATTTAAACGAAAGAGTGTCTGACACCGCATATGCGGTGTCAGACACTCTTACTTACCACGCCTCGTGTGAAGTCGTCTAATAGACGAAGCCCGTGTCTGGCACAGATGTAGATATCGTTTCGGATGCTAATCATTTGAGAAGTGTAGTCATTCTTTTTAAGAATCTGTATACTACATTAAATAACCATAAAGAAAGGAGAAAATTATGGCGTTTGGATTGCACAGTTACCCTGTGGTTTATCGTGCGAAGTTTGTGCAAGAATGGGTGGGTGAATATATAGAGAAACCCCACAAGACACCTGCTGAAGAGGCGCGTTTGACTTCTGCGGAATTGGAAGCGTTGGAAGATTCCCGTAACTTCTATGCGGATATGCCCTTAGTAAGTTATTCGTCTCAATACGGATTTTCCTGTTTTGAGGGACTCAAAGCGCTCCCTCAAAAAGACGGAGGACTCGCTATATTCCGTCCCGACCAGAATGCGGCGCGTTTTTATAATTCCATGAAGGGACTTTATATGCCGCCTTTTCCAGAAGAGGAATTCGTCAAAGCCTGCGTTGAGACTGTTCGACGCAACGCGCTCTTGGGATTCGCTCCCACCTATGACCCTGAATGGGAAAAAGACTCGTTTATGAACGCGGATTCGGTCTATATCAGACCCTTCACGTATTCTGAAAGCGGAGTAGGCGTAACCGTTCCGAGCCATCCTTGGACCATGGTCGTGAATACGCCCGTGAGCGCTTACTTCTCGGGACGCAGTTCGGCCGCGGTTATTACTGACCGCATCCGCGCTACGCCCAACGGCACAGGCTGGATAAAAGCAGCGTCAAATTATGTGATTTCCGCAATCGCTAAACATGAAGCAATGGAAGACGGCTTCATGGAGTGTATCTACTTGGACGCGACTCACCGCAAATATGTGGAGGAAGGTTCGTCCTGTAACGTATTTTTTTATCTGAAGTCAGGCGAACTCGTAACACCGGAGCTCGGAGACACCATCCTACCCGGCATTACACGTAAAAGTCTCATAGAGCTTGCACGAGACATGAACGTCAAGGTAACGGAGCGCAAGATTTCTATCGAAGAAGTGTTCGACGATGCGGTGGAATGTTTTGTGAGCGGAACTGCCGCAGGTGCGACGCCTATCGAGTCTCTCACTTATAACAAGAAGACTGTCATATTCAACAACAGAGAAGTCGGAGAACTCACTGCCTGCCTTCGCGATACACTGAAAGGCATCCAATACGGCGCCCGCCCAGATACAAAAGATTGGATGGTGAAAGTATTGTAATAAATAGTCAATGAATGATATATTTATTTGACTATTCTTATTTTTAAGGAGAATTATATGGAAAAAATGGAAAGAGTAGTAACATTCGGCGAAATAATGCTCAGACTCGCCCCTGAAGGTTACTATCGGTTCGCGCAGGCGCACACCTTTAGCGCGACTTTCGGCGGAGGTGAAGCTAATGTAGCGGTATCCCTCGCTAACTTCGGCGTACAAGCGGCTTTCGTTACCAAATTGCCTGCGCATGAGATAGGGCAGGCCGCAGTGAACAGTCTTCGCCAATTTGGCGTCGATGTCCGTAAAATCGTACGGGGTGGAGAGCGGGTCGGCGTTTATTTTCTGGAAAAAGGCGCATCCCAACGTCCGTCAAAAGTAGTCTACGACAGGGCGCATTCCGCGATTGCAGAAGCTGATCCGTCTGACTTTGATTGGAACGCCATTTTTCAGGAAGCCAAGTGGTTTCACTTTACGGGTATAACGCCTGCAATTAGTGACAAAGCGGCCGCCGCCTGCCTTGATGCATGTAAAGCGGCGAAAGCGTCTGGACTTACTATATCTTGCGACCTGAATTACCGCAAAAACCTGTGGTCCCGCGAGAAAGCGGGCGCGGTTATGGATGGACTGGTACGCTATGTAGACGTGTGCATCGCTAACGAAGAAGACGCTGCAGATGTTTTTGGTGTGCACGCCGAAAATACAGACGTCGGCTCTGGTAAACTAAACGCCGAAGGTTACAAGTCAGTCGCCGCAACGCTCCAGAAACGCTTTGGTTTCAAGCAGGTTGCAATTACCCTGCGCGAATCTATCTCCGCAAATGACAATAACTGGGGTGCTATGCTTCTCGACGAGAAAGGCGAGTTTTTCTTCTCAAAGAAATACCCAGTTCATATCGTTGACCGTGTGGGGGGTGGAGACAGCTTCGGCGCGGGACTTATCTATGCTAACCTCAAGAACTTTGACGCGCAAAACGCCGTTGAGTTCGCGGTAGCCGCCAGCTGTCTAAAACACAGCATAGAAGGAGACTTCAATCTGGTTTCTACTGATGAAGTTATGAAGTTGTCCAAGGGAGACGGTTCTGGCAGGGTGCAAAGGTAAATAAAAATTGGAGCGTGTAGAGGGCTAGTATTTCCGCAAGATATCAAGAGGTTTCAAGCTTCCCGCCTTGTGGCTGGGAAGCCAAGAGGCAAGCATAGAACATAACACGGTGAACAGTCCTATCAGGAAAACGGCGAGCCAGTCAATCACAATGGGAATGGTCTCAAGGTAATAGCTAGGATTAAGTATCTTTACCTTGTCTTTATTGAAAACGCCTATGAAGAAATTCAGAAGTGTTTCGAGCGCGGCTATGATTTGGTTAATTGAAACGCCGATGAAGAGTCCGATACTAATTCCAACAAACGCTCCAATGACGCCTGTGAAGAAAGCGCCGCTTACAAAGATACGGCGGATGGAAGCGGGACTTATTCCGCCCGCTTTCAGTACAGCAATGTCTCGACGCCGCTCAAGCGCAAGCATAGCGGTCGCGGAGGATACATTGACTGCGGCGACTATGACAATGAGCGCCATGATGAAAATCAGAATTTGACGTGTGGACTCGTAAGAGCTATACTGGGTTCTCTGCAATTCCTTCCATGTGTAGGCGCTGTAGCCCGGTTCCAATAGAGAGAAAAGGTCGTCTGCAAAGGCATCTGAGTTCTTGTAAGGGTTCGTAATCTTTACCATTAAGAAAGACGACGACAGCCCGTCTGCGAATACGCGCCGTCCTGCGTTGTAGCTGATGATGCACCAGAGTGCATCGAGTTCGCGGTAACCTGCGGATACGATGCCTTTGACCTTAAAGGGCGTCATGCGGGGGATGTTCCTGCCGTCCTCTGTAACACGCACGGTCATAATCCGCACCATGTCCCCGATCTCAGCGCCTATCGTTTGAGCCAGTGCTTCGCCGAGCAGAGCTTCGTTGTCAGCGGCGATTCCCGCTTGTCCATCGACCACAGTGAGAAACTTCAAAGTGTCAGGATCTTGCCAGAAGGACTCTTCCACAGCGCGGATGGCTGCACCGGTATTGCCCTTCTTACCAGCAATAACCGCCATACCGTCTAGTTCCATCCACGCTCCTCTCACTCCATCTTTTGCCTCAATGAGGAGTTTTACGTTGTCAAGACCTTTCTTAAAGAAATCATAGATACGAATATGACCCGTTCCCAGCTCGAGGTATCGGTCAGTTATGCCGTGAATCATGCCATCCGCCACAATCAAGGTAACGACGATGGGGACTAAGCTGACGGCGATACCCGCAGCCGCGCCCCGCAGATAGCGCCCACCTTCCCGTGCTCGTCCTAAAAGATAACGGAACGCGATAAATAGGTGCGGCGAAATATTCGAACTGTTATTCTTCCGTGACGCGTCTTTCGCTCTCATCTCCGGTTTTCTCTCTTATATGGCCGCAAACTATTTTTAGAACTCCATCCTCAAGCGCGTAACGGCGATGAGCACGACTCGCTACTTTTTCGTCGTGGGTTACAACGATGAGACTCTTACCCCATCTAGTGGTCGTATCATAAAGAATCTCTGCAACCATACCTGAATTAGCAGAGTCGAGATTGCCGGTGGGTTCGTCGGCAAGAATGATTGCGGGGTCATTCACCAGCGATCGGGCGACTGCTACCCTTTGTCGCTCCCCGCCGGATAGCTGAGACGGGAAATGTTCCGTTCTGTCTAAAAGCCTAACGTCTGACAGTAGAACGCGGGCTTTTTCCATCGCGTCTTTTTTCTTCATGCCAGACATATAGGCGGGGAGCATTACATTTTCAATAGCGGTGAAATCTTTGAGTAAATAGTGAAACTGAAAGATGAAGCCTACGTCATGACTGCGGTAGAGAGACAAATTCTTCTCTGAAAGCCCGGTAATCTCCATTCCTCGTATCCGCACCGAGCCTGAGTCGCTCTTATCGAGTCCACCCAAGATGTTCAGCAGAGTGCTTTTCCCGCTTCCGCTCCGTCCTGTTATGGCAAGAGACACGCCTTCTTCCATCTTAAAACTTATTCCTTTGAGTATCTGCAAAGTTTCCGTTCCGGACGTGTAATTTTTTACCAGATTATCAACGTTTAATAACTTTTCCACTAATCCTCTTTGCACTCAGTCTGAACTGCTTTACGCACAGTATCAAGCACTCCATTGATAAACCGAAAGGAATCATCTGCTCCGAATTTACGAGAAATAGCAACTGCAGACGATATAACAACCGAAGCGGGGACGTCTTTTTGAAACATGAGAGAATAAGTGCTCATCCTCATTATAGCGAGGTCTACACGCCTCACACGAGAGAACGCCCAATTCTCAAAATAGACACTGAGCGTCTCGTCAATGATTTTTATATTTTCAACGACGCCTACGACAAGCAAACGAGCAAAAGTTTTCGTCTCTTCGTCAGGCGGCTCGTCGAGCCACGAAAATTCAAGCAAACTCTCAACAGAAATACGTTTCTTCTGAGCTTCCCATGCATACAGTACCTGAAAAGCTAGAATTCGACTTTTTTTATGACTATCCATTATGAATAGGGAGTAGAGTTTTAGGAAACGAATACACTTTTCCCTACTCCCAGCTCCCCTTATCCGTTCATAATATTCTCGATGTTCTTTTGGTTGATTTCAAAAAGCTTACTCTTGCGGAGTTCCTTTATGATATCCGCGGTGGCCTGCTGAATAGCGGCTTGTTGGTTCTGTTGGGCAAGTCCCTGCTTGATATAGTTTCGCACTGTTATTGGATAACCCAGTTGAAAAATATCGTCTAGGACGAGCTGTTTTTGAGCATAGGTCTCTGTTACTTTTATAATGGCGTAAAACCCGACACTTGGTCTCGACGGCTCGACTGCCTCGATAACTTTGGAAACGGTACCTTGTTTTAAGGCGAAGGCGGTGTTCATAAAATCCTGTCCCATCATTTGCTGTACTTCAGCCATACGCGGCAAGTAACCAGCATCTCCCGCCTGATAGCCTGAACCTTGTAGCTGTCCTTTTATCATGACTTCATCAAATTTCGCCGCATCCGAGCCAATTTCACTAGCGAGCTTATCTATCAACATCTTAGCTTTCGGTCTGTCTGAACCAAAGAGAACCCGTATCATCGAACAACGCACTGTATCAGGTCTTACCATTTCGGCTTTGTGCAGGTTGTAAAATTCTACCACATCCTGTTCCGTAGGCTCCTTTATGGAGTCCTGAAGCTTAGGCTTTTTGGCGAGAAGGTATTTCTGTGAAAGCGTCTGTTTCCGCAAGTACTCTCGAAAAGCGGGCATATCCAAGCCTGTCTGATCCTTGATGGCTTGGACAAACTCCGCCTCTGAAGGCTGACGCCCTGCCTGTTGCGTCATTTGTACCCGCATAGCGTCGACTTGTTTATTGATTTCCGCGTCAGATACAGTTATGTTATTTCTTTCAGCATCCTGAAAAACCAGCTTTTCATCAATCATGCCGTCTAGCACCTGCTGTTTCTCCTCCTTTGAAAGAGGTCGGCGCGCTAGTTTTTCGGTGTTTTCAATCTGAGTCTTGAACTGCTTGACAGTGATGACTTCCGTTTTAGACAATCTCACCGTTACCGCCGGGGCAAAATCGTTACTCTGAGCGAACGCGGCCGTGCAAATGAATGTTGTCAATATAACAGCCGTTGTTTTTTTCATATTCAGACACTCCTTTATTAAGGACATCTCTAGAAATAGAGAGACGTCGATTAGCTTTTAATATAACATAAATAAAATAAATTTAAAGGGGAAAAGATACGCATTCTTTACACGCGCAACTATTCTCTATTCTAACACAGCCCGTATACGCCGCACTCCGGCTGACGAGGACTGTTCCTTTTGTATATGGAATTTTCCCAAAACACCAGTGCGTTCAATATGGGGTCCTCCGCAGACCTCTTTAGAGAAGTCGCCTATGGTGTAGACCTTTACTTGGGAATCGTACTTTTCGCCAAATAGGGCTATTGCACCGGACGTCTTGGCTGCGTCGAGGTCCATTACTTCCATAGTCACCAACAAATCTCGCTTGATTTGTTCGTTCACGATGGATTCTACGCGGGCGATTTCTTCCGACGTCATAGGTTTATCATGGGAGAAGTCAAACCGCATCCGTTCCGCGGTGATATTCGAACCTTTCTGCGCGACATGGCCGCCGAGAACGATGCGGAGCGCCTTGTGCAACAAGTGAGTGGCTGTATGGTATTTAGCGGAAGTCTCGCCGTGGTCTATCAAGCCGCCTTTGAAAACCTCGCCGCCTTGGGCGCGGGACAATTCTTGATGTTTTCTGAACGCTTCATCGAACTCTTCCCGATTAACCGTAAGTCCTGCTTCAGAGGCGAGCTCCATAGTCAGTTCGATGGGGAAGCCGTAAGTGTCGTAGAGTTTGAACGCGAGTCTGCCTGACATAATCCTTTGAGGATTTTTTAGCAGATTCGGGAGGATTTTCTCGAATTCTTTTTCACCTTTATGAAGGGTTTCTGAGAATTTTTTCTCTTCCTTGTTCAGCTCTTCTATGATGAAGGCGCTGTTTCCTTCCAGTTCCGGGTAGGGACCCCGTAGTTCTTCTATGACGACTTGGGCGACGGGGGCGAGCAGAACGCTTTCGACGCCGAGTCTCCTCCCATGCCGCACAGCCCGCCGAAGCAAGCGTCTAAGCACGTAGCCTGCTCCAATGTTAGAAGGCGTTACCGCTTTTGGGTCTCCCAGAATAAAGGTTGAAGCCCTGACGTGGTCCGCGATAACACGGATAGACTTATCTTTTTCCACATTCACGCCGTATGAGCATCCAGAGATCCGTTCTATGACGCGAATGATAGGGGTGAAAACATCGGCGTCGTAGACGGACTTCTCGCCGTTCAGCACAGCGACTGTACGTTCAATACCCATGCCAGTATCGACACACGTTCTGGCGAGCGGTTCGTAACTCCCATCCGCTTTCTTGTTGTACTGCATGAAGACGTCGTTCCATATTTCGAGCCATTTACCACACGAACAACCAGGGGCGCAGTCCGGTCCGCAAGGTTCTTTTCCAAAGTCATAGAACATCTCTGAGTCAGGACCGCAAGGTCCGGTTGTACCAGCAGGTCCCCACCAGTTGTCTGCGCGGGGGCGGTAACTGATACGTTCAGGCGGTACGCCAAGTTCCCGCCACACACCGGCAGATTCCTCGTCTCGCGGCACGGTTTCGTCTCCTGCGAACACGGTAACGCCGATTTTTTCGCATGGAATTCCCAGCCATTCTGGGGATGTGAGAAATTCCCAGCTCATACGAATGGCGCCTTCTTTGAAATAGTCGCCGAGGGACCAGTTGCCAAGCATCTCGAAGAACGTGAGATGGTTTGGATCCCCCACCGAGTCTATATCGCCGGTGCGTATACACTTCTGATAGTCCACGAGCTTTTTCCCGCTTGGATGTTCCTGTCCCAGAATATAGGGGACGAGCGGGTGCATTCCGGCTGTGGTGAACAGCACGGTCGGATCGTTGTCTGGTAAAAGCGATTTACCCTGTATCTGAATATGTCCCTTTAGCTTGAAAAATTTAATGTATTTTGAGCGAAGTTCATTAGCCGTCATGTTGATAATATACCGCAAGACAGGGTTTTTGTCAAGGCGGTGTACCTGTAGTCAACAGTTGCTTTCACGGAACGCTTTCCGCGATGTCGGCGCGTAAGAATGTACGCGCCTGCATATCCGTCTCATGGTCTCAAAACAGACTCATGTACGCTTCTGCTTATTACCAATCCCAATCTTGTATCCTAACATTCCTACAAAAAGGTGTTTCGCATCATCATCAATGTCCAAATGTCCATGCACATACAACGCTTCGGCAAAAAGAACGCCAGGTCCGACATGAAAACCAACCGTGCCGCCAAGAGTAAAGCCAAGACCCAGGGTATAACCAACGTCAAGCCAAGCCTCCATCCCGCCAAACCGATAGCCCAGTTTCCCCAACAGCGGCAATACAGGATATACACCGCCGTCTCCAGTACTAACCCCCACCCCCAATATCGTCCCTATAGAGAAAAAATCAAGCAGGGCGAAATCCGCGACTGCTCCAGCGGCGAATAAGCCGTAGGAATCATCGTATTCGCTATAAGAGCTACCGCTGCCACCACTACTATAGTAGCGTTTCTGTTCATAGTCAAGCGTCCCTCCTCCCAAAACGCCGCCTAGATATACCCATTTCTTCTTCCATGCGTCAGAATCAGACGCAGAGACCTTGGAAGCTGATGCAGACCGACGGCTTTCTAGAACGCCTGTCTCCATAACGGGAAGATAACCCGCCGCATCCCTGACAGGTACGACTGTTGTATATCTAATCGCCAGCGCCGTCGCCGTATAGTTGTAGGTCGTCCGGGTAACAGGAGCGCTGAAAAACGAGGAACCGTCAAGAACTTCATGTACTTCATTAACATCGATGCGTATATTTAATATGTCGTCGGCGTCCAGTTTCTGCGCTTCCAGCATCAGCATTTCATAGGTTATCTTTGAACCCGTATGATTGCCCGCACTGTCAATCACCTCCGATGATTTTACAAAAACGATCCCGGCAGTTTCATAATCTTTTACGGGAACGGCGGCCGAATTATTCACGCTGCCGCTTTCCGGGTACCCGTAGTTCACTGTGGGCTGGGTCGCGCAAGATGCGAAAACCAAAACAAATAAGGCTGAAGAAGATAAAAATCGGTTCATGTCGAACCTCTTCAAAAGTCTATCCATCATAATAAACACTCCTTTTCTTTTTTCCACGACGGTTCCCGCAGTCAACGACTGCGCTTTATGGAACGCTTCCCGCGCTTGTATGCTGTTCATGCGTGTACTGCATATTCGTCTTGCCTCGGCGCGTTCACAAAATAAGCGCCGAAACCGAATGACTGCCGCCTTTACGAAAAAGACGGCAGTCAACGGGACCCCTAGACGGCGTACATCTACTCTTTTTTTAATTTTACGTTTTGTTCATTATTCCAAGTTACATCTAACATTGAACCAGATATTTTGAAATCAAATAAAGCAGCGGATCTTTCATACGCAATAATCCATAGCTTATTTTTTTCTGCTACCCATATTAGGTTATCTCCATCAACATTACCTTTCCCCTCTCTCTCCAATTTAAGATTCTCAGCTATATACCAATTTTGCGGTATTTTGAATTCTCCTTCTACGGGTATCCAATTTCCCACAAGCGCTGATGAGCCGCCTGGTTTCATATAAGCAAATTTTTCACCTTTATCTGTAGCTAAATCAAGTCTTGAGCCTGACATTTTATAATCAAATGCCATCGCTAAAAGGGGATGGGTAATGTACAGTCGGTTCTTTTCTGTTTTCCATGTGATCGCCTGGCTAAAAGCAAATCCGGTTCCGTCTTTTAATAATTCAACATCATCAGGCATATCTTTACCAGCGCCTTCTACTAAATACCATTTGCCGACTAATGCAGAATTACTACCACCGCAGGAGACCAAAGATAAGCCAACTGTCATTAGGCACGCCAACAAAATTGAAAAATTTTCAACCTTTTTCATCTTCCAATACCTTTCTTTCTTTTTTCGCGGCGGTTCCCGTAGCCAACGGCCGCGCTTTATGGAACGCCTTCCGCGCTTGTACGCTGTTCATGCGTGTACTGCATATCCGTCTTGCCTATTTTAAGACCATGTTCCACCGGGAGCCGGCCTTTTTTCAGTATTTTACAATGCAGGAGCAAACTCTGGATTGCCTTTCTGCGAGATTGACAAAGCCAGAGTTTGCCGTTGTTAAACAACAGGTCAATCAACTATTTCGATATTTTCGACAACCCACCTGATCTGGTTTCTGGTTGACCAGTACGAGTAAATGCCAAAGGTGATTATGGTTAATAACCACCATACAATGAAACGCCCAAATAACCCGCCTCCTGTTCCTTTGAATCGAAATCGTTTTCCATCTTTGGTTGTATGATTACAAATCCATCTCATAACAATACATATTATCCAAGGGAAAGCTATCCCTAGTGTAATTGCCATGAATGGAAGAAACCAAAGAGTGAATAGGAAAATTGCCAAGACGCCCCCTGAAAATTTTACTCCGGTAGCGCTTTCCTGTAAATTTGTGTTTGCCATTGTATTACTCCTTCATTGTGGTAATAAAGTTTTGCGTATACGGACTCTGCCGTATACCCAACTGGTTTTTGCGGCGGTTCCCGCAGCCAACGACTGCTTTACCGGAACACCTTCCGCGATGTACGCTGTGAGTGTGCGTACTGCACATCCTGTAGCAGCGGCGTTCAAACGCGGTTGTTCAAAAACGAGAGGTTCTCGAACACCGCCCGTCTGCCTACCGCTCTACCTGTTCGTTCATGTCGCTTGGTTGGATTTGTTCTGTAAGACTTGAACGGCTGCAAGACGGACATACATCACTCCCAGAGCTAGGCTTCCTAAAGATTCTCCTACAGCTTGCACATTTTATGTAGTGATCTTGAGCATTCTGTAGGCTATCACATAGGTCGCTGAGTCTCATTTTTCTTACCCCCTTTCCGTGACGCACACGGTAAATTTTTAATACAACTTTTCGCTATAACGAAGCGGCGCCCATTTTCTAATGACAACCATCAAGAAGATAAGGCGCAGTCTGCCAACCGCCCCCTGCCGTGGTGTAAAACTCCACCTGTTACTATAGGTATACGTCCCCGCTTGCTTCGTCGTGTTTGGGCAAAAGCGGTTCTCGCAGTCAACGACTGCGCTTTACGGAACGCTTTCCGCGATGTCGGCGCGCAAGAATGTACACGCCTGCATATCCGTCTTCCCGTTAAAACGTCCGCACAGGCCGTACCTTATACTTGCTGCTCTTGCTGTAGGCGACTGGGGGGTGAGAGATATTTCCAAAACCATCGCGGTTGCCGTGCTGAATACCCCACGCATAGTTTTCGCTATCCTGATCCTGCGAAGATGACCAATAGAATCCATTTTGAAACGCATCTGAAAGCAGATTTTGAAGCTCATCTATGCCGGGCAGGAACCAGTCGTCATAGCCGCCGTAACTATACTCATCGCAAAGCTCCTTGGCGCGATACCACGTGCCTTCTCCAGCATTTTCCGGTGCACATTCCATATAACGCCAGCCCTCAGAGTAACTGCCCTTGTCGTAGAACACAAAGCCACCGGCAGGTCCTATCAGATTACTGCCGTCAATCGGCGGACACGCCGTCATAAGAAGCGCGATACCCGCGCACAGTATACCAAGTAGTTTTTTCATGCTTACCTCCTAAAATAACCGAAGCGGTACACATAGCCCAGTGTGGACCGGAGTTCAGTACCCGTAAAATTGGTTTTAATTGTCCATCGCAAGTCAACGCCTGAATGAGGGAACACCCAAACCAGTCCGAGAAGAAAATCAGCCACCGGTGTATTCATCGTAACCGGATCTACGTGCGATTCGGACGGATAGGTGTACCGCGAGAAATTCATGCCGCCCCCAATGCCCACGTATGCACCGAAACGGTTGCCAATCGATAAAGCGTTCAAATGTATATAGGGAGCGATCGAAAGGTACTCGACGCCGCTTACATCCTGCTCCCCGTGGGCTAACCCAAAGTCCGAACCTATTTCAATAAAACCCCGGGAGAACGGCGAAAAGGTAACCCTCGCGGAAACCAGCAACGACGGAGTAGTGGTATACCCTGTCGTACCGATAGCCACCCCCAGACCGTTAAAGCGGTGGGTATCCACCCAGTAGTTCCGCCATGACTTCCGCGCGGCTGCCTGCTTCCCGACTGTGGCGGTCCGCGGACCGTCTGGGATAATCTCGATGTAACCGCCCACCGCTGCAGTCTCCGTGTCTATATCGTTCACCGCTTCTATCTGCACCATGAGGGCGCCTCCTCCTCTGGGGAGGTCATCAATATTCACGGTATCGAAGTATCCCCATACAGAGGCGGACTCCGGCTTGAGCGGGCCGTTCCACGAAAGGTCGCCTGTAAGAGACACTGTCTTGTGTTGAATAACGTCGAAATCCTCAGCCCCTCTGACGGCTAACAGGCTCACGGTGAGATTGAATACCGTAGGATAGCCTACAGTCCATGAGGTTTTGGGAGCTTCTCCGTATACGGTATTTCCGAGCGGCACGGTCCAATCGGAGACGGGGGATAGAGGGGCAACCCTATATTCTTTCCATAAGCTTGCCCCGGCCGCGTCTGCCTGGTCCATCGCGTCTTTTACCATATTCATTGCGGTCTCGACCTGGGTGAACCGTACGGATATTACCGTATTCACATCCTCAAACGCTTTGTTGACGTTTACGAAATACTTGTTCAGCTCCATAAGGGTGTCGAACCTGACCTCCAGCGCCTTGAGACTCGTCGGTTCGGCGGCGGCTTGAAACCGTATATCCACTGTTCTCCTTTCTGCATTCATATTCACTTCTGGAGTTGGGTTATAGAGAATCCGGAAGGGCGGGGATCGCTTGTAATACTCCTCTCCTTCCCGGAGCCTGGCTTCGAGTTCCGCCTGTACTTGGAAGAGCTTTTGCTCTTCTTCGCGGAGGGTCTGCCGCCGGCGTTCGACCTCGCCGAGGAAGTCTTGCCATTGGCTGAGAATGTCATCCCGCTGGCGGAGCAGGTACTGTTGCTGTTCTTCAATGCCTGCCTTGTTCGCCGCCTGTATCTCATGTTCGCGGTTAATTTGGGATAAGACTCCCTCCACCGTGGTAGTACGGCGGGAAGTCTGTATACCAGGCGGCGTGAACTTAAATGTAGTCGCGGTAAATCCTACTGGGGCTCTAAACTCCGGGAGTGCAAACTGTTCATTCGAGGATGCGGCGAGTTGCAGCCCCGCTTCCGCTATGTTCCGACCAAGATCCGCCGCTACGTTGGCGTTTTGCTCTCTCTCAAACGATCCTGATGATGCAGCGCTGGCTTTGGCAATATTAGATATACCTTCGGCATATTTGCTGTCCAGGGGTTTATCTAGCTCCTTCATGTTCGCGGCAGTCAGTTTTACTCTCATGTTGGAGTTAGTAAGCAGTTTCTTTGTAACCGTATTCAGGGTAGGGCCAAACATCAGTTGGTCAAGCGAGTGGGGGTATTCGGTGGATGACGCCACGACCTCCATGTTATCCCCATCGCCCTTCTGCACGGACAGATTGATGGAGTATCGCGACGCGGAATGTCGTTCAATACTTGCGAAGAGGAAATAGTCAGTGACGTCCCCAGAGCTGATGACCCTTATTCCTGAATATTTTACGAAATTGTCGGTAAGGATTTTCTGCACATAGACGGGCAGAGTGGAAGCATCGGTCTGGGAAAAACCTTTCAATGTGGGTAGATTGATCATGATGGTTTCATCCGCAGATGCAGCGGTGCATATCGTGAGTAAACCGAGCGCTAATAACAATGGTTTCTTCATATCGTCTCCCATAAATTATGAATCATAAAGGCGAAGAAGACTTCAAACGATGTTTGTCCTTCTCTCTGCGCCTTTCCCGAGGCGGGAATCTTGTTCAAAATTCCCTTGTTCGCCGTCTCCTTTTGCTCCCTGCCTTTGGTCTGGCTTGCGCATAAGACGGCGGACCTAACGGCAAACGCCGTAATGATAACAACGGCGATGCGTACCGCAGTAACGCATATCGCCGTTAAACGATTCTGTCTCTTCATGTTTTACTCCTTAATTTAAGAATTCTTTTTAGCCTCAACCGCTCCCTCCCTGAGCCGTTTCGGCAGTGTGTCTCTGAGCGCATGGGCAAGAGCGGCGTATGCCCGGCTGCGAGCCAGGTCCGGGTCTATCGCAGACTGAACCTCCGCGGAGGCGTCGAACGAGAACACCGCTGTCCCGGCACGGCTTGTTACGTTGCCGACTAGGACAGGACGGTAAAACGTACCCGTACCCGGAGGCCTCGGCAAGAGCCCTTCGGTCACATGGATGACGCATACCGCTTCCGCTCTTCCGCGTTCTGAGGCAATGGGAAAACCTACGGTGCTAAAGGCCGCTTTTGCCGCGTTAAGGATAAGGCCGTTAAGGTCGAGCGGGCACTCCAGATAGACGCTTGCGTTCCGCCGGGCATCGGCAGCCTCCCTAGGCAGTGCCGGTCTGTACCCGTTGACCTCATTGAATAGTACTTCCGCCCGCACCGGGTCCAGAATCTGGGCATAGCTCCACGCCGTAATGAACTCTTCCCCGGCCGCGTACGCCTCGGCCTTGCTCCAGTTCAATGCGCAGATAAAGGGGTCCGCATTCTCCTCCCGCGCCCCCACGAAGAGTTGTGCAAGCTCATCCGCGGACTTCTTCGCATGGGAGCTAAACGCCTCCCACGCCTTCTCGCGGTTGATGTACGCCGCGATTTCCCACAGTCCGGTGCCCGGATTTCGCCAGGGGGCGGTGAACTGCACATTCTGAAGTACGGCCTCGGTTTGCACGAGCATCCGCCGCTCCATCTGTACAGACTGGGAAACTGCGCCGTTCTGTTCACGATAGGAGTCCGCCAGGTTTGTACTGCTTGAAACCTGGGTTTGGAAATAGAAAGACAGGACCGTCTGGGCTTCCTGAATCACGGTCTCGCGTCTGCCGCTTGTACCGCGTACGGCGATATATTTATCGCCGGGAAAAGCGGCCTCTAGGTTTTCTACCCATTGAGGCGGCGGCGTTGACGCGCACGAGGTGAGCATATATACGGCAAACAGTCCTGCGATGTTTATTTTCATGCCGATATTCCATGAATTTTTAATATCCATGCTAATCTCCTTTGCGTATCTTACTTGTGTACAGCCTTTCCCGCGGCCGAAACAAAAAATCCTTTTCATTTTTTCTTCTCCTTTTCTTTTTCGCGGTGTTCCCGCAGTCAATGGCTACGCTTTACGAAACGCTTCCCGCGGTGTCGGCGCGTAAGAATGTACACGCCCGCATATCCGTCCCTACCATCCCATCACGGAATCACCGCACTGAAAATATCGCTCGTGGGTCCCTTCTTCACCGTGCCAGACTCCCACCTCACCGCAAAATACACCTTCTCCCCACGCTCGTTCTCTTCAAACGTCAGTTCCAGCGGGCTCCTCGTCGCAAAAGCAGAATGTATCAAATCCCCTATCCGTTCAGGCGCCGCATCCGCTATAACCCACATACATTCAAACCCATGCACAAACTCCGGCTTCCCCCAGCGCACCGCATTCTCATGCCGAAACTTGACCCGCAGAGTGCGCGGGTGCGGCGTCTCAATCTCAATGTCAGGAACACTGTCAGGCTTGGGGTGGGGCGTCGGCGTCCTGTCGTAAATCGTAATTCGCAGCTCCCGGCGCCCAGAATCCGTCATCTTCTCGTTGTTCTGGAGGTGGAACCGCACAAACTCCGCTTCCTTCTTCTTCAGCAGGGCTTTCTTTTCATTCTTCATCTGCATGTCCAGTTTGGTGTAAGTCGCGGTCTTGCATTTCTCATGCAGCGTCTTGACCTCGCCATGCAGCGCCTCAAGTGGGGACAGATGCTCTTCGGTCAGTCCCCACTCTGTCTTGTGTTTCTTGGAAACATCGATAAGATTCTCGCTCCATTCAACGAATTCCGATTCTTTTGCTGGAATATCACTCATAAAAAACTCCTTGTACTAAATATATGATGAGACGGCTGTCGTCTCACCCGCAGGCTTCGCCTGTTAAACGACTTCTTAATCGCGGTGCCAGACACTCGCGGACTGTTGGACGACTTCTCAATGGTTGTTGTTTGAAGGGATGCGTGTCCATTGCGCTTAACTCATAGGATAAGATTGTTAACTCATAGGATAAGATTGTTAACTCATAGGATAAGATTGTTAACTCATAGGATAAGACTGTTAACTCATAAGATAAGACCCTTAACTCATAAGATAAGACCCTTAACTCATAAGATAAGACCCTTAACTCATAGGATAAGACCCTTAACTCATAGGATAAGACCCTTAACTCATAGGATAAGACCCTTAACTCATAGGATAAGACCCTTAACTCATAAGATAAG
>JAIRSU010000021.1 GCA_031255285.1 Treponema sp.
CTGTTTTCCCGGACAGAGACTTTGACGGGAAGTGTGTTCTGCCGCCATATCCACGAAAGATGGGGACAGAAGTACCGGATTTTCTTCAACGGAAAACCTACGAACTGAAAAGCATCGAATTTACAGCGGAATATCACGATTCTTGTACAACCGTCGCCTTACAAACCGCCGCCTGTTTCTGCGATGGTGATATTCTTCTGGTGGGTTATGATGGGTATAAAGGGAATGTTTTGTCAGAGAAAGAAGCCGCCTTGATCCAGGAAAACCGGTTGTTGTTTTCTGATTTTAAGCGTTTTTATAAGCGCCTGTTACTATCGCTGAATCCTTCCTTGTATAAGGAACTTGATATAAAGTCAGTTTATCAATGTATTTAGGATAATAAAATTATGGATAGCCTTGCATTTTTTTTGCCGGTCCGTAAGGGGAGCCAGCGTGTAATAAATAAAAACACTCGCCCTTTTGCGGGTATAAAAGGCGGGTTGCTGGAAAATAAACTTAACCAGCTAATAAAGACAAAAAAGATTGATGAAATATTGGTTTCCACAAATGATAAAGAGTGTATTAGAATTGCCGAGGAATTCAGCGAAAAATGCAGCCGTCTAAAAATAATACAGCGGTTGGATTCGTTGTGTCTGGATACGACGAATTTGCAGAATTTAATAGCCTATGTCCCCACAATAACCAAGGCTGATCATATTTTGTGGGGACACGTAACAACACCTGTCGCGGGAGCACCGGAATACGATGATGCGATAGAGTTGTATTTTTCGAAATATAATGAGGGATATGATTCGTTGGTGGGTGTAACGGAAGTAAAAAACTTTTTGTTAAATCGCGAGGGGAAAATAATAAACAATAACACAAAATTACCCTGGCCGAGGACACAAGATTTAGAACCGCTTTATGGAATCAATCACGTGATGTTTATAGCAAACAGGTTTGTCTATGAACGGCAAAAAAATCGTATTGGCAATATGCCGTTTTTGTATGTCATGGATAAATTAAAATCGTTGGATATAGATTGGGAGGAAGATTTTATGATTGCTGAGATGATGTTAAAGGCGATTGCCCCCCCATAAGGTACACATATAAGATAAGTTTATATATTTCTTATACAGTCGGTATCTTGTTTGCTCTGTGTCAAAAGGAGCGGATAAGATGAATATTGTAGCAGTTATCCCGGCGCGTTATGAATCTTCGCGGTTTCAAGGTAAACCTTTACAGGACATTTGTGGAAAACGGATGATTGAGCGTGTTTATTTACAGGCGAGGCAGGTTACCGAATTTGAGCAGGTATATGTTGCCACCGATGACGACCGCATCTATACGGCCTGTATTGGACGAGATATACCGTGCATCATGACCTCTGTGAATCATAAAACCGGAACAGATCGGGTAGGTGAAGTAGCGGAAAAGATTCCGGCGGACCTGTATGTAAATATCCAGGGAGATGAACCTTTAATCGAACCAGCAACAATACGCGCGGCGATTACGCCGTTTATTGAAAATCCGCATACGCCGATTCATGCAACCAATTTGATGACCCGTATTCATGATCCGGTAGACTTAATCAATGTTACGGTTCCCAAGGTAATCGTTTCTCGTGATGGGAGGGGGGTGTACCTCACACGTTCCGCAGCTCCGTTTCCCAAAAGCAGTATAGAAGCGAAGTATTATAAGCAAGTGTGTGTTTATGGCTTTACTCCTGAATCGCTTAGATTCTATTGCAATTCGCCACGCGGCGCGGTTGAATCAATCGAAGACATAGAGATTTTGCGCTTTATTGAGGCGGGGTATCATGTTCATTATATCGAGGTGGATTCAGAGACTATCGCGGTTGATACACCGAAAGATTTGGAAAGAGTCGTTGCCTACATGAAAGAGCATAATATTTCATAAGTTATTGTAGGCGGAAATAAGGGATTTTTTAATCGTTTAGTTATGGGAAGATACCGGACTTGGGAAAGAACACGTTATTAGTGTTTGTAGGGAATATGAGGGCTAAAATAATAGCCCTGTTGATGCTTCCTTTTTACACCCGGTGGTTGAAGGAACCGCTGATATCGTTATCTTTTGGGTTTAATACCTCACCCCATAGGATGGTTGAAACTGTGGGCGGGGGATTTGTTCCACATGCACAAGGATTTCAGGGAGAAATCTTCAATATCCCGCACTTGCGACGGGGATTTTTATGGAAATGGAGAGATTAAAATGAGTGTTTATCTTGTAACAGGCGCGGCGGGATTTATCGGGCGGCGGTGGCAAAACGTTTTTTGAATGAGGGACATCAGGTAGTAATAATAGACAATTTATCAAGAAGGAATATGAATTTGACGGGATTTTTCATATAGCGGGGCAGTCCGGTGGAATTATAAGTTATGAAGATCCGGTTTATGATTTGAATTCGAACGTAACATCAACTTTATTGTTGTTGGATTATGCCAGAAAAACCGGATGCGGAAAATATTTGTTTACAAGTTCCATGTCGGTATACGGCGATGAAAATGAATGCCCTGTTTCTGAGAATTCATTGTTGAAACCAAAATCATTTTATGCGGTTGGCAAACTCGCCAGCGAGCATTATTTAAGAATTTATGCTTTCCAGTTTGGTTTAAAATGTACCGCATTGAGGTTGAATAATGTCTATGGTCCAGGACAGAATCTTGAGAATTTAAAACAGGGCATGGTTTCGATTTTTTAGCACAGGCCATAAAAATAAACATATTCATTCAATGGTATCAAAAAATCGTTATCGTGATTTCGTTTACATTGATGATGTTGTTGACGCCTTTATTAAAGCATACAACGGTAATGAAAGCGATAGTTTTAATTTATATACCGTGGCAACTAATAGAAAAACAACTGTTGAAAGACTCGTTGAGGAGATAAGAAGTCAGTTGCCATTTGATGTAACCGCAACTTACGATGGCAGCACGCCGGGTGATCAGTTTGGAATTTACTGTAGCTATGATTTAATAAAAGAAAGGTTAAATTGGCAACCCAAGGTATCACTGGAAACCGGAATAAAATTAATGGTTGATTGGGCAATAAACTTACCTATATCAATTTAGTGTAGACTGGCTAAACATACATGCTTTAAAAGGAGTCCCGAAATAAAGGCCAGCGAAATAGTTCCAGAACGTTAAAAAAAGCAGCAGATTTTCAGGCAATCCGATAGTAGGATGGGTTGTTTCGTATATCAAGCTTATAAGAATGAATATGCGTAAAGGTAATATTTTTATAAAAACTATGAGAAGAAGTCCGCTTTCGAAAAACATTTGTCAACGGGATTAAAAGAGTGAAGTGCCTTGCATGTTCGTCTGGGCTGTGATACGATAGCGGTATGATTAGCCAATTTATCAAATTGAGGAATTGCTAAATGTTCACTCATCGAATCTACCATTCATCCCCGCCTTTAGGCTTGGGGTTGCCAACTCGGAAAACATGATTCTACTCGCCTGCGACCTTGACAACACATTGATACGCGGTCAGCCTCAAGACGGCGATGTTCCGGTGGAATATTGCGGCGAAAGAATCATCACATATATGCCGAGACAGACGCTTGAAATGATTGCAAATCTGAACAGTCGCATCGCTCTCATCCCCGTAACCTCCCGTTCCATAGAACAATATCGGCGTATAAAAGTCTTCCACGAATATGCGCCCGCTTATGCGATTGTGAGCGGCGGCGGCGTCATTCTGCAGGGCGATAAGATTGACGAAGAATGGGATATGTATCGCAAGAATATCGTTAATTCAGCGCGGGGTGAATTGGAACGCCTCTTTCGCCTTTTACAGGATGACATTCGTGTCGAAAAAAGCAAAATCATAGACGAGGCGTTTATTTTTGCCAAGAGCGCGTCCGCTCAAAGGGTAATAGACGACTTGAAATACAACACCGTTTCGCTCGATATGCTGTATCACAATGAAAAAATCTACGTCTTGCCGACAGGCATAAACAAGGGCGTTGCGCTCGCTGAGGTGAAGATGCGGCTCAACGCGGACTGTGTCATAGCCGCAGGCGACAGCATTCCCGATATTGCTCTATTGAATGAGGCGGATTATGCACTGGCGCCTTCACGGGAACTTGCGGCTAGGGTCAATGCTCCGCATATTCTTATTAAGCCCGAAACCGCTGATTTCTCTGTCTTTATTATGAAATTTGCCGCAGGCTTCGCCTGTTCTATGACTTCCTAATGAGTGTTGTCTAAAGGGTTGCCGCTGTCCCCGTCTTGATGACAGGCATGGTGTCAGACACCACACCCAATAAGCACCTGCCCGCATACCTGATAGGAGCCCGTCCACGCGCATGGTAGGCGCCTGCTTGTGCAGGCTTCGCCCATTGGACGACCTCACGCGGGGTGTTGTCTGAAGGGTTGCCAGACACTGAAAGTGTCTGGCAACGATAACGTGTCGCATTACTGCGCCGCGTCTGTAATCAGGACCGCTTTGTGGTTGTCGCCGTATACGCCGGTATTGCCGCCCGCCGGGGTGCTTGCGTCCACGCCCTATGCTGAGGTATACGCGGAAACCGCGCCGGTCGGAACCGAGACCGTGATGGTACCGGAAGAGCCGGTACCAGAGAAAGGCATGTATATAGACGGCGGCGTTGCGGGCAGGTCCACGGACGTAAGGTTATCGCACCCGCTGAACGCATGGTCACCGATGGTCTGCGCCGCGGGTAGGTCCATAGACTCAAGGCTCACGCGATTCCAGAACGCTAAGTTGCCGAACATCGAGACAAGACAAGACATGGTGTCTGGCACCGCATGAAGTCGGTGGAAAAGTGTCAGACACCGAAGCAATTCCCGTAACAACTCCGTATTGTGGGTATGAGAAAGCGCCGAGTACTCCTCGAAGGAGCGACGTACCATGTTACGTCGAAAATAGACCAATTTATCTGAGATAATGCAGTGGATAAAATGTAATTTCGCTAAAGCGTGGAACAAAGCGCACGGACGTAAGGGTCATGTGTGGGGAGAACGCTTCTATTCACGGATAATCAACGGGATAACGGACTTCTTGCGGGTGCGGGAATACATAGCGGACAATCCTGTGAAGGCTGGGCTTGTGGGACGAGCCGCGGAGTGGATATTCGGGAGCCTATACCACCGCCTGCATCAGCAGTCCGACTTACTAGATGAACCTGATATTATCGGTGTCTGACACCGCTGGTGCACTGGTGCCGGTACCAGACACTTTCACAAGGGTGTTGTCCCTGAACGGCTTGAATCTTTTACTGAATTAGGCTATCGTTGAGATATGATAAGTATATATACTCAAACAATGCAAGGGACGCTTGTTCCTTTTGGAGATGAGGCGCAGAAAAATACGGAGCGCGGTTGTTGGATAGACGCACGCAATGCTGTGAAAGATGACCTTGACCGATTGGGACAGGAGTTCGGCATAGCGGAAGAGTTGTTGGCTGACATCATGGATGCGGACGAGCAGTCGCGTATTGAGAAAGAGGATGAATACACCGCTATTATCGTCCGTATACCTGTCTTTGACGAGACTGACGAAGTCTCCTTCTTCACTGTACCGCTCGGAATCGTCCTTTTTTCCGACAAAATCGTTACGATATGCCAGAAGTCGAGCGATGCGCTTGAGGATGTCGTCAAAAATCGCGTACGAGGTTTGAGTATAAAGAATAAGAGCGCATTCGTGTTGAATCTTTTAGGGCGTGCAGCGCTCACATATCTTAAATATTTGAAGGAGCTGAACAAGCGTACCAATAGCATAAAGCAGGAATTGCAACGGTCCATCAGGAACAACGAGTTGATTCAGCTACTCTCCATACAGAAATCGCTGGTGTTTTTCACCACAAGCATCACGGCCAACGAGCTTGTACTTGAAAAGTTGCAAAAGTCGCCGTTCTTCCACTTCAAGGAAGACGAACAAGACTTGCTTGAGGACGTCTTGACTGATAACAAGCAGGCTATTGAAATGGCGAACATCTATTCGTCGATTTTGACTGGCACTATGGATGCTTTCGCCAGTGTTATCTCCAACAATCAGAATATAGTGATGAAGAGACTCACGATAGTCAGCATTGTATTGATGTTGCCCACCTTGATTTACAGTTTTTTCGGTATGAATGTGCAGTTTCCTTTTCCTAGCGCGACGCAAACCGCAGTATGGCTTATCCTGGTGGTGAGTATAGCCGCATCGGTCTTGGGTGCTATTTTTTTAAATAGGGACTCTAGTTGGAAAGGTAAGTAAGTAACGGTCGATCTGGCGGCGTCTGGTTCACCGTACAAACAGCGGAGAGATGAATGATAAGACTAAAAAATATCAAAAAACAATACGGCGGTGTGGTTGCGGTGCAGGATGTGAGTCTCATTGTGCGAGACGGAAGTATGTTCGGGGTAATCGGGAAGAGCGGCGCGGGCAAGTCGAGCCTCCTGCGCGTTATGAGTCTCTTAGAGAAGCCGACTGCGGGCGAGGTGTTTTATGGGGACGAGCGGGTAGACGCGCTGACGGGGAAACGATTATTGGAATATCGTCGCAAGATGGGCATGATATTCCAGAATTTCAATCTATTAAGTTCGCGGGACACTTTCGGCAATGTTGCATACCCTCTTGAAATCACTGGCATGAGTCGCAAGATGATATACGAGCGCGTGTGTGAATTGCTTGAAATGGTGGGCGTCGCGGACAAGAGAAAGTCCCGTATGAAGGAGCTCTCAGGTGGGCAGAAGCAGAGGGTAGCGATTGCGCGCGCACTAGCTGTGAATCCAGACACGCTCTTCTGCGATGAAGCGACTAGTGCGCTTGACCCACAGACCACGCGGTCGATTCTTACCCTTATTAAGGAACTGCATGAAAAATTCAAGTTCACGGTCGTTTTGATTACACATCAGATGTCCGTCGTAACAACGGTGTGTGATGAAATCGCGGTTATGGACCAAGGGTTTATTGTGGAACAAGGCTCGGTCGCAGGCGTGTTTACCAACCCTCAGTCTCAAGCCGCAAAGGAGCTTTTATGTTAGCGATTCTCAAACTCCTCCCCGCTCCAACATTGGAGACTATTTTTATGACGTTTGCCTCGACGTTTTTTGCGAGTATCATGGGACTTCCATTAGGGGCGTTTCTCTACTATGCGTCCCCTGGAGGTTTAGTCCCCCGTCCTATCTTGTACAGCATCCTTTCGCGCATCGTCAATGTCCTGCGTTCCTTTCCCTTTATTATTTTGATGATAGCGTTGATTCCGTTCACTCGATTCGTCGTAGGAACGAGCATTGGACCACGTGCGGTGATTGTGCCATTGTCTATAGCAGCCACGCCTTTTGTAGCCCGCATCGTTGAATCGGCTTTTTCCGAAGCAGATTCAGGCATCGTTACAGCCGCGGTTGCTATGGGTTCGAGCAATCTACAAATCCTCGTTAAAGTACTGTTGTTCGAGGCTCTGCCCGCTCTTGTATCCGGACTGTCTCTTACAGTCATCAATCTCATCGGTTATTCAGCTATGGCTGGCGCTATAGGCGGCGGTGGACTCGGTACGCTCGCCATCAATTATGGGTACTACCGCTTCCAGACAGGCGTTATGATAGCAGCAGTCATTGTCATCCTTGTTTTGGTAGAGCTAGTCCAGTTAGTCGGATCATTTTGGAGCAGAAAACTGCTTTCAAAACGATAACTTCCTATAAGCCGCGGACCGCTTTTCTCCTGCGTTTGCTTTTGTCGAGCCAGTCCAATTTTTCGGATTTACTGTTCCGAAGCCCTCTCCTCATCGTTTTTTACCGTGTGCGGAATAAGTTGCTCCTGATTGACGGATTGATTTTCGTTATATAGGCTGCGCTAACCGACTGGTGCCATGCGATGCAGGATTACTACAGAGACGAAGAGTTTACCTTATTATCCTGAAGGAATACACTATGGTATTTTAAACCACAGGAGTGATGTATGGAAACAAAGATGATATCTTTTGCCACACCTGCCCGCGTGTGGGAGGAAGCCTTGCCTGTGGGAAATGGCAGGCTGGGTGCGATGATATTCGGCGTATCGGACCGTGAGAAGCTTCAACTGAATGAAGACTCTATCTGGTCCGGCGGGTACCGGGATCGCAACAATCCGGCTGCACGCGAAGCTCTGCCTTTTGTTCGAAGCCTCATTCGGCAAGGGCGGATCCGCGCCGCGGAAGATTTATGCATTGAGGCGTTCACCGGCATTCCTCCGGAACAGCGTGTGTACCAGACAGCAGGGGAACTGTCGATTGACTTCTCGACAGAAGGTTTTTTCGGACATGAAGGATCAGGAACACGAGACGGCACCCTCATGGAAGGTGTCCATAATTACCAACGGATACTGGATCTTTCGCGCGCCCTGCATATCGTCTCTTTTGAATGGGAGGGAACAGTCTTCACGCGCGAATGTTTCGCCTCCGCACCTGCTGGAGTCATTGTCTTACATTGTACCGTATCTATTCCGGGTATGCTGTCCTTTCGCGTTCATCTGAGCCGAGGCATTTACGCAGCCTGCGTCAGAAGTATCGGTAACGATACTATCGAGCTTCTTCATACCGAAGGCATCCCGTTCTGCGTTGCAATGAAAACCTTTACCAAAGGCGGCAAGACCCGAGTCACGGGCGGATTCCTTACCGTGGAAGGCGCTGACGAAGCAGTTCTCCTTATTGACGCGCGTACTGGCTTTCGAGAAACGGACTACGAGGCAGTCTGTCTTGCCAATCTGAACCGTCAGTTCGCTGTGCCGTGGGAACAGCTTCTGGAAGAACATATCGAAGATTACCAACGCTTCTTCAACAGGCTGGAATTCTCTCTTGACGTAGAAGGGGAGAAATTTACAGAAAGATATTTTAACTTCTGTAGGTACCTACTCATTTCGGCGAGTCGTCCCGGAACTCTTCCTGCGAATCTTCAGGGCATTTGGAACAAACATATAGACCCACCATGGGGATCAGCTTACACGATAAACATCAACACCCAGATGAACTACTGGGGCGCATATACGTGCAATCTTGCAGAGACCGAGGAACCGCTCTTTGACCTGCTTGAACGCGCCTACCTTCATGGTAAGCGTACTGCGGAAATCATGTACGGATGCCGCGGCTTTGCCGCACACCACAACATGGACTTGTGGGGGGATACCGCACCGCGGGACTGCTGGCTCCCAGGCTCCTACGGCTTACTTGGTTTAGCGTGGCTTGTTCTCCATCTGTGGGAACATTATGAATATACGCTGGACAAGGCTTTTATCAAAAGATATTTCTACCTTTTGCACGATACGTGCCTGTTCTTCGTTGATTTCCTTGAAGAAGAAGAGAGTGATAATCAATTTCTCATTGTGAATCCATCGGTTTCGCCGGAGAACAGCTACTGTTTTCCTATGGACTCGACACAAGACAAGGAAGCTTGCAGTCTCTGCACCGGATGCGCCATGGACAATCAGATTCTGCGCCGTCTCTTCTGCGTTACGATCCGCGCCGCGGAACTTATCAGCATTGAAAACGAAAATATCGCGGCTTTCCGTTCTATTCTTTCGCGTCTTGCGGAACCACGTCTCGATCATGACGGTTGTATTGCGGAATGGAATGAATATTTCGAAGAGGTTGAGCCGGGTCATCGGCATCTTTCGCATCTATGGGCGCTTTTCCCAGGTGATTCTATTACGCTGGACGAGACGCCAGCTCTGACCGTTGCAGCCCGCAAGAGCCTCGAAAAGCGGCTCGCAAACGGTGGAGGCGGTACAGGATGGTCTCTCGCATGGACGATATGCCTCTTTGCGCAGCTCCATAATGGAGAGCAAGCCTTGAGTTACCTCAACCGTCTATTCAACACATCAACCTTGCCGAATCTATTCAACATCGGTCCTCCCTTTCAGATAGATGGCAACTTCGGTGCTATGGCAGGACTAGTCCTTATGCTTGTTCAAAGCCGTCTGCGATTTCAGCCTGATGGTAAGCCTTTTGTTATCATTGACATTTTGCCCGCTCTACCCGAAAGTTGGGCTGATGGTTTTCTTAAAGGAGTCCGTCTCAGGGGCAGCCTCTCTGCCGATATTGTGTGGCAGAACAGACGACTCGCGTCCCTTATTCTTGAAAATAAGGGACGCGATATACAAGCAAACGTCCGCTATACGGATATGGAGCAGAAGTTTTTTCTGACAAAAAACTGTTTTCTGAAAGTTCTATGAATTGTCTACACTAGGACTCGTTAGCCGTGAATGACGCGAGTCGAAAGTCCATTTCTCGGCTCACGGATATAAAAACCGTTTTATCTTAGCGGTGGGTGTTTTCTCAAAAGGTTCGCGGCGGATTTCTATACGGTTGATGCGTGAAAAAGATGAGAGTCGTTTGTTGACCACGTTTTTTAATTCCTCAATGCGGTCGCTTAATGCGGCGATAGCGGTTTGCGCCCTCTCATTCAGTTGAACCATGGCTACGATCTCTCCCCGGCTGCCCGAACACACAAGTGCGTCTTCTACAATGTCTGATGCGTAGAGCAGGCTCTCTATCTCTTCTGGGTAAATATTCTCACCCGACGGTCCTAAAATCAAGGCTTTGAGCCTGCCACGTATGAAAAGATAATTTTTCTTGTCCAGAAAACCCAAATCACCCGTCTTGAACCAGCCGTCTTCAGTAAACGCTTCTTGCGTTCTGGCGGGGTCCTTATAATAGCCGAGCGTTACGTTGGGACCTCGCACTTGGATTTCACCCGTTGTGTCCATCCCATCTCTGACGATGCGGACCTCCACGCCTTTGAGAATCAAGCCTGCGGAGCGGACAGGGAACTTATAAGGCGAGGTGCCAGCTACCAATGGGGATGTCTCTGTGAGTCCGTAACCTGGCGAATATGGGAACTGTGCCTTGTGGAGAAAGGTTTCGGTTTCCTCCGACAGAGGGGCTCCGCCGATGCCAAAGAAGCGTAGCGCACCTCCAAATACGCCGAGCAGTCGGCGTCCTGCTATTCTGACGGCCAGAATGCGTGTCAGCGGGCATTTATAAAGCAGGCTCTTCTGGAGGTTGGGCACTATTTTGGATCGGTAGATTTTCTCAATGAAGAGCGGTACAGCTATCAATATCGTAGGACGGAGAGCTTGTATTGCAGGAAGCAGTACGGACGGGGAGGGAGGGCGGTCGAGGTACACGATGGATGCACCGCTCATAATGACCGCGAGTAAACCCAGGGTACATTCGTAGGTATGAGCGAGTGGGACGACTGAGACGAGGCGGTCTCGCGGATAAACCTTCATCAGGATACGGGAGGCGCGGGCCGTCCACACAAGATTCTTGTGCGAGAGCATGACCGCCTTGCTTGCACCTAACGTACCAGAGGTATAGATAATAGACGCAATGTCGTCTTCGTCGACATCTGCATCTGTCAGAGACTCTATATCTTGTGTCAGTGGCAGGGTTTTTGTGATTTCACTGAGAGTTATTCGGATAGTTTCTCCATTTCCATGGCCGTCTGCGCTTGCGATGCTGTCGAGATGGATGATTGGAATAGGTGTGGTTGCATCCGTTTCTTTTATCAGCACGGTCGTCTTGGGGAGGAGTTTGGTGCTTACGCAGACTGCGGAGACTTCTGCGTCTCTGGCTATGTTCGCTATTTGTTCCTCTGAAAAATCCGGTAGAACTGGTGTACTCACCGCACCAGCGCGGGCTATACCGAAGTAGGCTATAACCCATTCAGGGCTGTTCTCTGATAGTATCATCACCCTGTCTCCACGCCCTACACCGAGTGCTTTTAGCAAAATCGCGAATTGCGCAGATATGTGAGAAAACCCCGCGTAAGTAAACCGGTTATATGTGTAATCGTCTCGATAAACCTCAAACGCAACTCGTTTTCTAAACTTTACAGCGGTTTTACCACAGAGTTCCGTCAACGTAAGCTTCTCTAAATCTACTATCATGCCTTTTTAGACAAAGAATAAACCAGGAAGTTGCACAACAGGCAGGCTACGGCTGTTGTAGGACTTTTCAATGATTAACATTCCAAAAAAGTACCGCTGTCCAACGCCGATACCACATTCTACAACAAAACGTCAACGACCACACCAGCGCTGATCTCTCGTCTGTACCGCTACCGCCGTCCCCGGGATGGCAACGGTGTACAGACGGATTCTCAGCGTCTTATTGACAAATAGTTCAACCATGTGGTATGTTGACACCAATCACCTTGTCTTTCAATAATACAAAGGAGGCACTATGTGGAAAAACTTGTTTAGGATAGCTCTCTCCAGCATACTCACAAGCGCCGTGCTTGCAGGTGCGCTATCCTGCGAAGCACGGGGTCCCAAAAGCGACGATGACGTATCAGCTTGGGTGCAGATAACCGTCGGAGATTACCCTTGGCGGGGTGTAGTATATGGCGGGGACAAGTTCGTCGCAGTCAGTGTTAATGGCGCGATTTCTTCTAGTACGAACGGTTCGGCTTGGAACCAATTAACGATCGGTAACAACCCCTGGTGGGGCGTAGTATACAGTGGGACGCAGTTTGTTGCAGTCGGCGCTAACGGCGTGATAGCTTACAGCATGGACGGCTCGGTTTGGACACAGATAGCCATCGGTAGTAACTCTTGGTATGGCGTAGCATACAATGGGGCACAGTTTGTCGCAGTCGGCGCTAACGGCGCAGTGGCTTACAGCATAGACGGCTCGAATTGGACCCAGATAGCCGTCGGTAGTAACTCTTGGTATAGCGTAGCATACAGCGGGACGCAGTTTGTCGCAGTCGGCGCTAACGGCGCGATGACTTACAGCGTAGATGGCTCGAATTGGACCCAGATAGCCGTTGGTAGTAGCTCTTGGTATAGCGTAGCATACAGCGGGACGCAGTTTGTCGCAGTCGGCGCTAACGGCGTGATGGCTTACAGCATGGACGGCTCGAATTGGACCCAGATAGCCATCGGTAGTAACTCTTGGTATGACGTAGCATATAGCGGGGCGCAGTTTGTCGCAGTCGGCGCTAGCGGTGCAATGGCTTACAGTGTGGACGGCTTAGATTGGAGCCAAATAACAGTCGGAGACTATGAATGGCAGAGCGTAGTATATGGTGGGAATAACAGGTTCGTCGCGGTTGGCTCCGATGGGAGGATTGCTTCCAGCACAAACGGCTCCTCTTGGAGCCAAATAACAGTCGGAGACTATGAATGGCAGAGCATAGTATATGGTGGGAGCAAGTTCGTCGTAGTTGGCTCCAATGGCGCGATTTTCTCTAGTGCGAACGGTTCGGCTTGGAGCCAATTAACGATCGGTAACGCCCCCTGGCGGGGCGTAGCATACAGCGGGACGCAGTTTGTCGCAGTCGGCGCTAACGGCGCAGTGGCTTACAGCATAGATGGCTCGGTTTGGACACAGATAACCGTCGGAGAGTACTCTTGGTGTGGCGTAACCTATGGCGAGGACAAGTTCGTTGCAGTCGGCGCTGGCGGCGCGATGGCTCACAGTGCGGACGGCTCGGATTGGGCACAGATGACCGTCAATAACTATGAATGGCGGGGTGTAGTATATGGTGGGGACAGGTTCATCGCCGTCGGCTCCGGCGGAAGGATTGCCTCCAGCACGAACGGTTCCTCTTGGAGCCAGTTAACGGTCGGTAACAATCCCTGGCGGGGTGTAGTATGTGGTGGGGACAAATTCATCGCCGTCGGCGCTAATGGCGCGATGGCTTACAGTAGTACGGACGGCTCGGCCGCCGTCTCGGATTGGACCCAGATAACCGTCGGTAATAACCTTTGGTATAGTGTAGCATACAGCGGGACGCAGTTCATCGCAGTTGGCGAGAGTGGCGTGATGGCTTCCAGTGTAGACGGTTCCTCTTGGACCCGGACGACGATCGGTAATAGCTATTGGTACGGCATAGCATACGGCGGAGAGCGATTTATCGCGGTCGGCGGTGGCGGCAGGATGGCGTATATGTACAGCACGTTGGGTTCTCTGCCTATCATAACGCACCATGCGCCCTAGGATTTTCGATGTCAGATTGCGTCCATTGCGCTTACCCAAACTATATCACCCCTCATGAGGGAAAAAGAAGTCTTTTAACAAAGCAAATATCTCTCGGTTTATATTCCTCAGAGATTGGTATGAAGGCGGAACCGCGGAATCAACTATCTACAGTAAAATACATTTAAGGTGTTTGAAGCTGTATTAAACGTCTGCCCGTAGATTAAAAATACTCTGTTATATGCTGGGGACGGAGCGTCCACACCTTGTCCAAAGTTCTACGGTTACCGACGACCTCAACGTCAGTCTGTTTTGTCAAAAGTGCGTTTTCCAGAGTACGGTAGCCCATGACGAGCTGACTCAACGCCGCAACCGTACAGCGCATATCTGGCTCCCTTGTCGTTTCCGAAACGTGTACGCCGGAAGCGTCGTATTCTACCAGAAATCGTCCGTTATTAGCCTTTATCTGCTTATCTTCAGTGACCTCAAGCGTGTAACGACCTTCGCCGTCCGGACGGCGCATAAGGGAAAGAGCGGTCTTCACATTGACGATGCGGGTCATATCCCGTGGGATAATGTGTTGGTCGACCGCCCATATATTGGTGATGAAGTCCGTAGGGTCTAAAAAAATCGGCGCCGCCCACTTGAATATATTGTATTGGGAGGAGAGTCCGTTCACCATGCTTAATGCGCCGTAAAGCCCTTCTCGGTCAACAAAAGCAAGCTCTTTCACCCGCATGATATTCTCCTGTCCTGCCTTTTCGTGCTGATACTTGAGATAACTTTTGGGTTCGCCACCGTCGTTGCGCCAGAGATAGAGGAAGGTTCCTGTAGAATACGGGTCTTCATTGATGAAGACCTGCCAAGCGCGGTCGTCCGTCCAATAATCGCGGCGGATACCATGGTTCAGTGGTTCTATATAGGCGTTATGCACAAGAGAGAGTTCTCTCGTATCGTCTCCGGGAAAGATTTGGGTGAATTCGCCCCGTAGTTTCAATTCAGCGAACTCTCGGGTCGGAATCGTAATTTCATTGCGGGCGCAGGCGAGCTCATAGCCGAACTTACGGTAAAAAGCGTGGGAAAAAGGCGTCAGATTAGAAAAAACAACTCCATTTTCATACGCCTTTGGCAAGAATTTCTCAAAAATCAAACGAATGTACCCGCCACGCCGTGCTTCTGGCAATGTCCCCACACCGCCTATGCCGGACATTTTGACGTCGTGATAGTCAAACCGCATGAGATAGGGGATTTCGTTCATACAACTCTGCATTTTCCCGTCTTCAAAAGCGCCCCATCGCCATTCCACAGGGTCTTCGAAGGTCTTCTTGTCTTTTTGCGAACGGAAATCATGGCGCTCGTTGTAAACGACTGTCCAAATTTTACGGCATTGTTCTAATTCTTCCGCCTTTATACGGCGTATTTCTAGCATAATATCTCCTTTTTAAGTTTCAGAAACTTGTATATATCTTTCCTTCGACCATACAGGGCACGTCGCGGCAGACCTGACACGGGTGGCGCGTATACAAACAGAACCCCGTTAAGAAGCCATAAAACAGGCTTCGTCTGTGAGCAACGTTTGAAAGAGCGCGATTTCCGCATCGTTAGCTTCACCACGAATGTCCAAAAGAAAATCAGCGAAATCATCGACGATGCTCCGCTTTACATCAGGGGCGGCGAACTGGAAACGAGCGCCGCTCTCCTGCAAATGGGCTTTCATAGCCTCTTCCTGCCCTATTCTCAAGAGGTGTGGAAAACGTTGACGAAGAAAAAAGAGAGGATTGTCGACAAAATTCTTGTCCGTCAGGATTATCTCAAGATAATCATCTTTTTTCGCCTTGATATCATTGCTCAAGTCGCCTTGGAAGTCTTCAAACGCACCTGTAATACTCGACGCCCTTCGCAAGGGCTCGATAAGAATCTTTTCCACAACAGGTTTTTCCTCGCCTAATGTAATGGAAAGAAAGAACTTTTCGTACTTGGCCTCAGAGAAAGAGTACGCCAGAGGACTACCCGAATAATAAGCGTTCTTTCCTATAGATTGGTAGCGGTGCAAATGTCCCAGCGCGACATAATCAAAACCAGCGAACAACCCCGCATCGGCAAGTTCCGCGTTACCCAAAAAAGTCCGCTCTGAATCTGAAGCCATCCCCCCAGCCACGAATAGATGCGCGACCAAGACGGTGTTCCGTGCGCCTTCCTCAAATGCGGCGAGACGCGCCCTCTCCAAACGTTCCGCCGCAGCCTCAACTAACCTTGCTTGAGAGCGGAGCGGGACAGAATCTTCACCCTTGTCTTTCAGAGAACCTGGGTTGAGAAAAGGAAGAAGGAAAAACGCGGTTTTATCCCTATCCTCCCCAACGACGATAGGCTTGTCTGCATCCACAGGGGCGGTCGTGAAAAAAATACCCAGCTCTGCAAAGAGTTCCCTGCCGAAAGACAGCCGTGAACTTGAATCGTGGTTGCCGGAAATAAGAAAAACTGCCAAGTCAGAACGCTCTTTCTTGAGTTTCCCCAGAAACGAGCTAAAGAGTTTTATTGCATCCGGCGAAGGTATAGAACGGTCGTAAACATCCCCGGCTATGACGAGAGCTTGAAAAGATTCGTCTTTCAATTCAGCAAGCAGCTTGTCAAGTATAAAAGCCTGATCCTCAATAAGAGAGTACTCATGGAAGACTTTACCCAAATGTAAATCAGACGTATGTAAAAACTTCATGTTTTTCCTTCTGAAAGTTGGCAGAAAGGCGGGAAAACAAGAACCTCCTTTCCCGCACCGACTTATATCGTATAGTACCAGTTTTCCTCATACACGGGCTGGCACGGCTCATGCTCCCGCCTGTATTGCAATTCTGGATTTTTGACACTTACTTTGGTCTTTTCAGGCACCGATGAAGTAATGAAAGCATTGCTCCCGACTACTACGCCTTCTTTGATGACCGTTTCCCCTCCCAGAATCGACGCCCCTGAGTAAATAGTAACATGATTCTCTATAGTAGGATGCCGCTTTGCGTTCTTCAGTAATCGCCCTCCGCGAGTAGAGAGCGCTCCGAGCGTTACCCCTTGGTAGAGTTTCACATAGTCGCCGATAATGGTAGTCTCTCCTATGACGACGCCGGTACCATGATCTATGAAAAAGTAACGCCCAATAGACGCGCCCGGATGTATATCAATACCAGTGAGACTATGTGCGTGTTCAGTCATAATACGCGGGATGAGCGGTACAGACAGAAGGTGCAGTTCATGCGCAAGACGACTCACCATGATAGCGTAGAGACCCGGATAGGAGGAGATGATCTCGTCCTTGCTCTCCGCAGCTGGATCTCCATCAAAAGCCGCCTCGACATCCGCATCCAGATATTCACGAATAACCGACAGTTTCTCCAAAAACGCGAAACACAATTCTTCCGCCTTGTCGAAATTTCCGTCTTTACAAATATCAAACGCTTCCCATCGCTGAATCGCGAAGGCTATCTGCCGCGTGAGATTGAAAATCACACCCTCAAGTAAATCACCCGCGTAGTACTCTATGGAGTCGCTGTTCAAGTTTTTTTTACCAAAATAACCGGGAAACAAGAGACAACGCAGTTTCTCTAGTATGTCGATAATGACGCTTTTGTTAAGCTGATTATTCGTGTTTATCTTGATGATATCCGCATATTCGCCATAGCTTTTCACCATCATATCGACAAGCTCTTTTATACGAATATTACCCATGCCCATATAATAACAAATTTCCGATTTTAAAAAAGGAACGAAACTCATTCATCGTTCTTTCTAACTTCCACCTTGTCTATCCTGTTGCCGTCCATACTCAAAATTTTGAAATGGAGGTTTTTGTAAACAAAAGACTGACCTGTACAGGGTATTTCTCCCGCGATTCGGAATATAAAACCAGCCAAGGTATGGTACTCTTGATGTTCGTTGACAAGACTCGATACTGAAAGCAGTTCCGCGATTTCATCAATGTTAGCGCTCCCATCAACAAGGTAAACGCCGTCTTCTTGTTTCACCACTTCTTTTGTTTGAGGATTTGCGGCAAGCTGTCCTACTATCTCTTCCACCAAATCCCGTAGAGACAAAATCCCAGACAGTCCGCCATATTCGTCTATTACCAAGAGAAAATCGTCTTTGATTTGTTTAAAAACTTCGAAAACCTTGAGTGCGCTCATAGTCTCCGGAACAAAGTGAGGAGGTTTCATCAGGTTTTTGAGCACAGGTTGTCTCCCATGCGCCATACTGGACAAGATGTCTTCAATCGAGACAACGCCGACTATGTTGTCCAGCGTACCATCCGCAATCGGGAAGTACCGCTGCGTCTGCGGAGCTGTTCCCCAGACCACCTTTTTAATTTCGTCCACATTTGCGTTGATATTTAACCATGTTATTTCCGAGCGGTACGTCATAAAAGTCGCGACAGGACGGTCTCCCAGATAGAAAACGCCTTCGACCATGGTTCTTTCCGCGCTTTCCACAGCGCCGGACTTTTCGCCAGCCTGCAATGCGGCGCGTAGTTCCGCCATACCTTGGGATGCGGTCTCGCGCGCTGTTTCGCGAAAGTATTCGGGATTCTGAAACAATTTTCTTCCGACACGCGACAGAACTTGAATCGTTGTAAATAAAGGCTTGTGGAGAAAGGCAAGGACTCGTATTAAAAACAGAGAACGTGCGATAAGCTTTTCCGCAGAGGAGAGGGCTGCCTGCCGTATAATCTCGTTTATGAAAAAACCGACAAGACAAAACCCCAGAGCAAAACCCGCTGCAATCAGACGCCTCTCCCACAAGAATGTTTCGGAAAAGCAGCAAGAAACGTAGAGCCCGGAAAGAGCCCCCCCCAGAATTCCGAGAAATGCGCTCGCTGTTTTGAAGGCAGAGATAAAAAGCTCCGGCTTTTCCACGATAATTTGGAGAGCGCGTTTAAAACGATCATCACCGTCTTCGGCCATAAAAGTAAGCCGTGCTTTACGTCCCGACCGCAGACTCGACTCGATGAGAGAAAAAAATCCCTGCCCAATCAAAATGACTGTGACAAAAAGCAAAAACACCTAGTCTACCCCGGTTTCGGATCTGGTTAGAGGACGAACAATAGAGATACCTTTCTTTGAAGTTCCGATGACGACGTTTTCTCCCGCCGCGGTGAATGTACCAAAAATCTGTACAATAGGGTAAAACGGATTTTCGGGGTCTACGTCTATGACCTGTCCCTTTTTCCCATTGGAAAGAAGTACAAAAAGCCCGATTGGGTATAGAGAGACGGAATAAAGCAAAGCTTTAATAACGGTTTCGTTGTACTGTTTGTCCTCATTTTTGAGAATGAGGAGCATACCCGTGTGTCTATCCTTTGCCTCTTTGTGGGGTCTGTTTGTAGTAAGCGCATCGTAGGAACACGCGACAGCTATGATTTTCGCATAGAGACTGATTTTATCACCGGTGAGTTTCTGTGGATAGCCGCAACCGTTTTCTCGCTCGTGATGTTCCAGACCCGCGAGACACACAGCAAGCGGCGCATTGAAACTCTTCAGCATTGAATAACTCAAGACAGGATGGGAGAGAATCGCCTTTTTTTCACTTTGCGTAAGAGGCCGTTTAGCATAGTAACCCTTTGACTCCTTTGGCAGTCTTAGCATACCAACTTCATGGAGCAGAGCCGCTACGCCCAATTCGATAAGCTTCTCGTCAGACAATTTAAGTCTCAACCCAATGATGACGGAGATAATCATGGAATGGACCGCGTGAGACGCCATATAATTCTTTTCTGTTTCTGTAGGACGAGTCTTTTGCGAGCGTAGGATAAAACGCCTATCTTCCCGAATAATAGTGCACGCAGAACGGACATGGTCGGTCAATTCCTGGTAATCAAGCATATTTTCTTTATCTATTCTTTCAAAGATGGACGCCATATACTCCTTGAAAGCCATGTAGAACTGCTCCACATAGACAATCTTCTCTTCATCGCTTTGCGAATATTGGGCGACAACGCTGGCAAGCTGGTTGCCAGCTTTCTCTTTTTCCTGCAACTCAACAATCGGTTCGCCGCTGCTGAAAACTTCAGTAAATTCCCAGTCTTTGAGCGCCTGCTTCATTCTTTGTGAAATGCGCATTTCTGGAGTCGCCAATATAAACTGATTATCTAAATATATAACGTCTGAGAAAGAGGATTCTTCATTTAAGTCTTTAACGGTATATTTTATCATATTGAAACCTTTCGTACTATAGACTATAGTATAGAGAATATAATATAATCTATACTATAGTCTATTATACTATACTTTTCCAGATCGTTCAATAGGAATAATATGAAAATAAAGACAGTTTTTCTAATATTTAACATTACCATTGTTCTGTTTATCATAACAATCTGTATCGTTTTCTTTACGATGCAGATTGACGGCTTTTGGAATCAGTTTCTGCCGCTGTTAATAGCGCTTTTTCTTATACTTGTATCCCTTGACGTCTATTATTTTTTCAACGGAAAATTACTTTCTCTCATGGAAAAAGAAGATTGGCCCGGCGCCGTTCAATACCTTGAGGGGCAAGTCTTCAAAAAAGGACGTTATACACTATACTTCGTACGTCTTTTGGCGCAGAACTACCTTTTGCTCACCGATATAGCAGGGATCATTGACTTAGAAAACAAGACAGCTATCGCAAACCCCAGACTCGTTGACAAACTCGCCCTGCTATTCGGAACCGCCCGTATGCTTCAAAAAGATATGCCCGGCGCTTTGAACTTCTTTACCAACCGCCTCAATGCAAAGAGACCCAATAAGAAGGACTTTTTATGGATAAGGTTCTATTATGCCTTTACTTTGCTCTTGAACTGGCGCTTTACCGAAGCGTCCAGAGAATTCACCGTCCTGTCAAAGATATCTACCAACGCCATCATTACTGGTCTTTCCGCGTGGTTCTTGCAGGACGTGCTTACCAAAGCCATACCTGAACAAAGAGAAGACATTAACAATGCGGCGCAGGGAGGGGTAAAGCGCGTAAAAGAGAATACTTACGACGAGCAGGAATGGCGGAGCAGAGCCGCAGCCCTGCAAAAAGACGTACACGTTACTCTCCTTGTCCAATACATTCAGGATGCAGGCAAATGGATATTCGCCGCGGCGGAAACAAGCGGAAATAACAACAACCCCCTGTGAAATCGTCTAACAGGCTCTGCCTGTGTCTGGCACCATGAAATGTCTGACACTCACTGGTGTCTGACGCCGCGTAGGCTATGCTTGCTTGTAAGCGTAGCCGTCAAGGCGAGGACAGCGGCGCTCCCTTCGGACAGTACCCGTTATGAAGTCCTAGAACAGGCGAAGTCTGCTATGCCTGTCAAACGTCAGGAAGGGCAGGGGAGTCCTTGACAAGAATATAATTTCGCTCTACACCAATGCTATGTTTACGAAAACAAGAATAAATGCTTACCATACCTATATGCATCCCAGAGAGGGTTCTGGAGACACCGCCTCTCTGGGCGTAAATATCCCCCGGGAGTAAATTCTTTATTATTATATAAACCGCCGCGTAACAGACGTTTTGCCTTCACAGAAACCGAGCCCGCAAGGTGCAAAGAACCATTGGACCCGTGCATCCGTATCCGCTTGTACGCCCCGCACCGCCGCTGGAACGAGACTTGCGGCTCACGAGACAGAATTTCCAAGCTATGAGTTAAGAGTCATATCCTATGAAACGTTTTGCGAAATGCCTGCCTAACAATTTTCGCTGATTTTTACTCTATTGACATACCCAAAACAGCCTGTCATACTCAAAATATGGAAATAAATACCATAATACAGGGTGATTGCGTTGAAGAATTGAAAAAATTTTCCGACAACACTGTCGACTTAATTTTTGCTGATCCGCCCTATAATATGCAATTAAAAAACGTTTTATATAGACCAAATAACACAAAAGTTGATGGTGTTGACGATGCATGGGACAGATTCTCTTCGTTTAATGAATATGATAATTTTTGTACCGCATGGCTTAAAGAATGCAGGCGCATATTAAAAGATACAGGTTCGATATGGGTAATCGGCAGTTACCATAATATTTTTCGTGTCGGCAACATAATGCT
>JAIRSU010000106.1 GCA_031255285.1 Treponema sp.
ACCTCGCTATCTTTGTAAATTATCTTATATCGCAATCAACGTTGACAAACAGCGCGACAAATCACATAATATTTATGGAGGCTCAGCCGGAGGGCACATTGAGGATTTTCCCCAATGAGGCGTTGAGGGTGTCTTGCCTCCTTTTTTTATATATTAGGGCTGTATGGGTTGGGAACATAAACTATTCCATATATTTGATGACCACCAAGGCGGCTTAACGTATCCCTGAATTGCAGTTTTTTTAACAGAGACTCAAACTCGCCGGCTATCTCCCGCCTTACCGGTTTATCCATGTGCGCAAGGCGATATCCCCAATTTATAGCATAGATGCATACATCCGCTGCCTGTATCGCGCAGGTCATGTCGGAAGATACGAAAAAAGGCGACGGGATAACGAAATTAGACCGGTGTTGTCCATTTGAGGTGTGCGTAAAATATCGGTGCATACGCTCGACAAACCTCCGGTCCAACTGCTTTTCAACCTCGTCCATCACCAGCAGGCCGTCTTCCGACTGTTTTTCAAGCATATAAAAATAACGTTCGAGAAGGAAAACGTGGTCTTTGCGAAAGAATTTTTCTTTGTCGGAATTTGAAAAATTCGTGCTGTCAGCAGGTATGACGGAAGCAAAAACCTTCGCGTCATGGTCACTCAACACCTGAAATATCCCTTTGGCCATGTAAAGGCAGGCTTGTCCATAAGCCGTAAATTCTTCGCGGGTAAGTTTGGAAGCGGGTCTTCGCATGTGTGTTTTCTCCAGGAACGACTTAGCATGTCTTTGCCTTGTCCGGTCGTCCATCTTCGCATCCTGATTCGCGAATGTGAAGCGTTTGCGATCCAGCAGTGTGCTCCCTTTTATTTCCGAGCCGAACGAGGAAATTTGACAGCCAAACGCCTGTAATTCCAGTTTTCGCATGGACTGGACAAAACTCCACAGCCTTGTCGAGTGCAATGCTACCCCACCGCGCACTTCATAAGGGCATTGCTTATGATCGTGCCCGCTTTCGTCGATAAAAAGCAACCAGCTCATTGTATCTCTCCTCAATGGCGGGATTATATCAAGAGCCGATGTCTTCCAACAGCTCCACTGCTTTCATTTTAACATTCGGGGCAAGGTGCGCGTAACGCAGTGTCATCTTCATGTCGGCGTGTCCCATCAGTTCCCGCACGGTGTTGAGGTCTGCGCCTTTCATCACGAGCTGCGAAGCGAAGTCATGCCGCATGTCATGCCAGCGGAAATTTTCGATGTTTGCCCGTTTCATCAGCGAATTCCATGAACTCTTGCAGCTTCCCATCTTCTTTCCGCTCTTGGGGGAAGGAAAAACGAGGTCGTTTAAAGCGGTTCGCTTTAACTGGCCTTTCCATCTGGAAAGCGTATCAAAAACCACCTTGTTCATCGGCACGTAACATTGTTTGCCTGATTTCGCTGAATCCGCGCGAAGCAATATGATCCTGTCGTCAAAATTTACATCACCCCATTTCAGCGACAGAATGGAGTTTCGGCGGATGCCCGTAGACAGACTCACCAACACGAGCGGTTTGAGGTGGTCGACAAATTCTTTGTCTTCAAGTCCTGGCATAAGGTCATGATCTCTTGTATCAAGCCATTCGTTGTGACTCTCCCTCGCCCTTTTGATTTCGTTCTCCCGTTCATTGAGAGCGGCCATAAGGCGTTCTTTTTCCTCGTCTGTGAGATAGCGCACTTTTTCGACCGAATCTTCTTCTCTCATGCGTTCCAACTTGACAAGAGGATTGGTCTCGATGATGTTTCTTTTGACGGCCCAGTTGACAGCGGCTTTGAGCGATGTAATGCATCTGTTGATGCTGGCGTTTTTCAAACCACTCTTCTTTCGCTTCGCTCTCCATTTATCAATCTGGTCGATGGTGATTTCCTCAAGCGGCGTGTCGAAGAGAAAGTCAAAGTTAGTTTTGAGGAAGTTTAGCGTGGCAGCGCCCGATTTTCTGTATTCCAGCACCCAGGGCTCGTATGAATTCTTGATAAATGCCCCCAAAGTTATCTTTTTGACGGGTTCGGAAGGATCAACGCCCTTTTCGACAGAAGCAAGAAACTTCTGCGCCGCCTCCCTCGCTTCCGCGACGGTATATCGCATAGCGTCGCCGATTTTATACGTCGCTCTTTTCCCGTTGGGTTTCTTGTAATCGACGCAGTAAGTTTTCTTTCCGCCATAGCTGACGGACATCACGAATCCGTTTACGAGGGTATCGCGAATCCAGTACAGCTTATCGGCAGGCTTTGCGTTTTGCACGATGGTTTGCGTCAGCTTAGTTTGCATCCGAAAAAACCTCCAGTACCGGCTAAAATTTTTTTACTCCATATTTACTCCACAGGTAGTATAAAACGCATATCTCAGGCGTCAATAGACAAAGGGGGTGAAATGGTGTAGAATGTGATTGTGAGCTGATTTACAGGATATTAATTTCTTGTAATTACCCCTAAGAAACATGTGTATATTTCCTTGACACGGAAGAGGTCAGAAGTTCGATTCTTCTATCACCCACCAAGAGATACCAAGGGTTCAGGCGATTTTCCTGAGCCCTTTTTCTTTACTCCGTCCTCAGTATGTCCTCCAAAATACTTTTTCCAAACTCATTTACGGGCACTCCCTTCTTTTTTTGAACCTCCAACAGCAGTGTTTTCAGGTACTCAGAATCTTACATCAGGAGTCGGGGATTTTTTGACCATGAAGGGCTTGAGACCGGCAAAGCCGCCGAATGTCTCCGGTATTTTCGAGTGCTTCACAGTATCTTATCGCATGTTCGTTTTCTTTAGAGATAACCGCGTTTTTTTATACGGCGACGCATGTTGTTAGCATAAACGCTATTTTTACTTCTCCGCAGGTTCAAGCACCCTTACCCTGCTTGCGTTAAACGGTTTCAGAAGCGGGTCGGGACACTCACCCCTCAAATTTGTATTCGTTCGGAAAAGTGTGCGTAGACTGAGTTTGATGTCTGGGCAGGCCCGCGTTTTTTTATATGCAAGGCCATCCGAACGTCAAATTTACCCTAACAGGTGGTGAGGTCAGTGAAAAATGACATAAGCATCAAGTTCGAGAAAGGTGTTTTCCTGATAAGCGCCAGGATTCCAGTCGCGAGGGCAAGAGAGGCCATCGAGAAAATTTTCGGCGAACTGAACGCCCAGCTTTTGGGAGAGGAGCAGATGACGGCAGGCCAAACGGCTAACGCCGCTCCAAAGCTGCTTAACGAGAAGGACGCGGCTAAGTACATAGGCAGGTCGGTCTCATTCCTCCGCACGTGCCGTTACAAGGCAAAGCGCGGGCAAACCGACGCCGGACCCAAGTACATCAGGATCGGGAACAAATTCATCGCGTATCCGGTCAAGGATTTGGACAACTGGCTCGACAACAACCAACGGTTCAGCACGTTCTTCGAGGAGAAGGTTTGTGCGGGGAGCCACCAAATTTTGCCGTTTCCGGCACTCTCCGATGAAAGAGAGGTGATGAAAAATGCCTGAAACGACGACAGCGTTGTCATTGTTCTCAGGCATTTGACGTTGGCGGGCTTGATTTAGCCGCTGAAGTGGAGTGGCTGATGGGTTTCCCATTGGCTGGACAGCGGATATTGGCTGAATGAACCCGGCATACCAAGGATGGCGAGGCGAAAGGCGTGAAAAACAGGGCGGCGCGTCTGCGAGCCCTGGGTAACGCGGTCGTACCGGCACAGGCGTACCCTGTTTTCGCGCCATCGCGGAAATTGAAAAAACTCAGAGGTGATAAGCATGGCTGAAGAATGTCAGGGCATGATGACCAATAAAGCTCGGTCAGTCGGCGTCAAAAAAAAGCGGTGGGTGGTGTGCTTCGAGAACGCCATCCTCGACATGGATCTGTCTGTTTACGA
>JAIRSU010000047.1 GCA_031255285.1 Treponema sp.
TGTCGCTATACAGCCGTACCATCTTTGGTGTTGGCGTAGGTCCCGTTTTAACACAGGAACCTTTGCCCGTATGGGCGGGCTGTCCGCAAAGTAACCGACTTTGGACACTGGATAGCGAAAAAGAGGAATCCCAAAGCCAGCGTCATTTTTGCCGGAAGGAGCCGGCTTTGACGTATCTATGAAAGACGGGAATCAAACGTATGCTTTTACCGGTACAAGTTATACCTTCACCTATGCCACTTATCTCTGTCAAAGCGCTAGAAAATAATTGGAGTGGCGGAAAAAAATACATTTCAAAAAACGAATGATAAATCAGGGCGAAAAGGCGTGATATTTAAAACAAAAAAGACCTTGACGGCTCCATGTATTATTGTAAACGCGGTGGAATATAATAACAGGAACCGTCCGTGCCAAAGTATTTGGTACATTATCTCCTAGTGGGAAAGAGCGGCAAGTGTTTGCTGTAATTGTTGATAATGGAATGTAATAAGCAATTATATATAGAAGCTGTTCCAAAACAGATGGAACAGGCTCGCTTTATTATATATGACTGTGGTATACGTGATGATATAATTGCGTAAAAATATATCTTGAAAAATATGCTGACGCTGCCTCTTGAACTAAGCTGCCTTCAACTTATCCGCTTGTCCGCCCGCTCTTTATTATTATAGTAATATATGCTTTTCATTCAGTCAAATCTTTTTTCCAGAAAGGCGGCAGGCAGCGGACAATTAAACGGAGTAATTCGCAGTTCTCCTTGACAAAAAGCGCAAATCAGACTAGGATACATATATCTAAACAGGAGACAATATATGCTCATTCTGTAAAGTTTCTTATTCAAGGAGGATTCTAATGAAAAGAATCGGTTTAACTGCGCTTATCCTGATGACGGGCGCTATCGTGGTTCTCACGGGTTGCAAAAAAACCCAGTCTTCGCAGCCTTCGGCTCAGACGCAGCAACCCGCGCAAGAGGCGCAGGCGGCAACGCCCGCCTATCATATCGGCATTATGACTGGAACAGTCTCCCAGTCAGAAGATGATTTAAGGGGAGCGGAAGAACTCATCAAGCGCTACGGCTCGGTTTCTTCAGGCGGAATTATTCAACACCTTACGTATCCTGATAGCTTCATGGACCAACAGGAAGTTACCATCACGCAAATCACTACGCTGGCAGCCGACCCTTTGATGAAGGCTATCATCGTGAATCAGGCGATTCCCGGCACAGCCGAAGCCTTTAAGCGCGTCAAAGCGTCCCGTCCAGATATTTTGCTTTTCGCAGGCGAACCTCACGAAGACCCTCTGGTCATTCAGGAATCAGCTACGCTCGCGATGAGCGCGGACTTCATCTCCCGCGGATATACTATCATTTGGGCTGCAAAACAACTCGGCGCGGATACATTCGTCCACATTTCTTTCCCCAGGCACATGAGCTATGAATCGCTGGGCTTACGCCGACAAATCATGGAAGCCGCATGCAACGACCTAGGAATTCGATTCGTGTTTGTCACGGCTCCGGACCCAACATCAGACGTCGGCGTGGCGGGCGCACAACAGTACATCCTTGAACAAACGCCGCAATGGGTTTCTCAATACGGCAAAAACGCAGCGTTCTTTTGCACTAATGACGCGCATACCGAGCCGCTTCTTAAACAACTGCTTCAATACGGCGGAATGTTCATAGAAGCAGACCTGCCCAGCCCTCTTATGGGCTATCCAGGCGCGCTCGGCATAGACCTTTCCGCAGAAGCGGGCGATTTCCCAGCCATCCTCAAGAAAGTTGAACAGTCCGTCCTCGATAAGGGCGGGAGTGAACGTTTCGGTACATGGGCATTCTCCTACGGTTTCGCGGTTTCCGCCGGACTCGGCGAATTTGCCAAGCGTATCCTTGACGGCAAGGCTAACGTTGAAAAGGCGTCAGACCTCTACGCGGCTCTGGGCGAATTCACCCCGGGCGCAAGATGGAACGGCGGTTACTATATAGACGCTAACACCGGCGTCCGCGCCCAGAACCAATTGCTCGTCTATATGGATACTTATATATTCGGCAAGGGCTTCCTCCCCACCACAGAGCAGGTCGTACCGGAGAAGTACTACCAGATAAAGTTCCAACAGCAATAGAGTTGAATGGGAATAGAGACGCGCGCAAACAACAAGCCTGCTTTCTATTCCCATTCCCTATCCTGCGATTCTTGTTGAATATCATATTTTTCTGAAACAGCGCTTGTTTTGAGGAAATTCTAGTATGAGTGTAGTCCCTTTGTTGAAACTGGAAAACGTTTCAAAAGATTTTTATGGTAATACGGTTTTATCAAGCGTGAACTTCTCTCTTGAAAAAGGGACGATACTTGGGCTTGTCGGCGAAAATGGCGCGGGTAAAACAACCCTTATGCATATTCTCTTTGGTATGTCCGATATAGTGGATACTGGCGGTTACGGCGGCCGGGTCTACTTTGACGGCGAGCCTGTACGATTCAAAACGCCGTTTGAGGCGCTGGACGCGGGGCTCGGCATGGTTCACCAGGAATTTTCGCTCATACCGGGCTTTACGGCTTATGAGAATATCATGCTGAATCGAGAGCCATCCAAGCCGAATCCTATAGTTGAGGTATTCGGCAGTCGTTTCGCAACGCTGCAACGGGATGTAATGCAAAAACGCGCGGAGAAAACTATCGCTAAACTCGGCGTCAATATCGCGCCAGATACCATTGTCGAGGAAATGACGGTCGCGCATAAGCAGTTCACCGAAATCGCCAGAGAAATTGACCGCGACTATGTGAAACTCATAGTGCTTGACGAGCCGACAGCGGTTCTCGCTGAAAGCGAGGCGGAAATCCTCTTGTCAGCGCTCAGGCGGCTCGCATCCGAAGGTATCTCCATCATATTCATCTCCCACCGCCTGCGCGAGGTAATTCAAGTCGCGGACAGCATCGTGGTGCTTCGTGATGGACAAGTCGTCAAAGATACGCCGAACAAAGGCGTCTCGGTGACGGACGTCACCACATGGATGGTTGGCAGAGAAATTGACACATCGCATAAAACGGAGAAACGGAAACTTGCGGGCGAAGGGTTTCGTGTGGATCATCTATGGGTTGATATGCCCGGTGAAACCGTGCAGGATGTGTCGTTTTCTATGCGGAGCGGGGAAATCTTCGGCATAGGCGGACTTGCGGGACAGGGTAAGCTCGGTATCCCCAACGGAGTGATGGGACTCTACGCAGCAGGCGGTTCCGTTTTCATCGAAGGGAAGAAGATCCCTGTCGGAAACCCAAAGTCCATGTTGGACGCGGGCGTCGCCTTTGTCTCGGAAGACCGCCGCAGCGTGGGCTTGCTCCTTGACGAAAGCCTTGATTGGAACATCGCCTTTACCGCGATGCAGTTAAAAAAGGAATATTTACGAATGTTTTTCGGCGGATTGTTCGGCATTAGAGACGAGAAGTCCATGCGATCTGTCGCGGAGGGATACATCCGCAAACTAGAAATCAAATGTGTGGGCGCAAAACAGCCTGCAAAGGAACTCTCCGGCGGCAATCAACAGAAAGTTTGTCTGGCCAAAGCTTTTGCCTTGAATCCGCGTCTTCTCTTCGTGTCTGAACCCACACGGGGTATCGACGTGGGCGCGAAGAAAATCGTGCTGGATACTCTAAAGCGCTATAATCGCGAACAGGGAATGACCATCATGATGGTGTCGAGTGAGCTCGAAGAACTACGCTCCATCTGCGACCGTATTGCCATCGTTGACGAAGGGCGCATCGCAGGCATCCTAAACGCGGATGAACCTGCGGCGGAATTCGGACGTCTCATGTCCGGCATAGGAACAGCATGAAAAGATTCGAACGTAAAAAGCGTTGAACGCCGCATTCAGGAGCGTGAAAGCAGAACTCAAATCGCGCTCTATAAGAAAGGCTGCCAAAGAATTAAGAAGGAGATAGACATGATAAATTGGGGAAGCAAGGTAAAGGGATTCATCACGGATTTTGGATGGCCGCGGCTCATCATTTTTTTCTTTGTCGCAGCGCTGTTTCTTGCCACGCCTTTCGTGGGCGTGAGAACGGACGCCTCATTATCGGATGTATTGTCCCGCTTCGGGCAGAATGGCGTGATGGTTTTGGCTATGGTACCGATGATGCAAGCCGGGAGCGGGCTTAACTTCGGGCTTCCGGTTGGCATAGTCGCCGGGCTTCTTGGTTCTACAATAGCAATGCAGTGCGGGCTTACCGGGTTTATGGGATTTTTCGGCGCGGCTTTGCTTGCTCTGCCCTTTGCGACGCTTTTCGGATGGCTTTATGGCATGCTTCTCAATAAAGTCAAGGGCGAGGAAATGACCATCGCTATGTACGTGGGTTTTTCAATCGTCACGTTCATGTCAATCATGTGGCTTATCCTGCCATTCTCAAACCCCACGATGGTGTGGAGCTATACAGGAGCGGGACTCCGTACCACCATCACCCTTGATGGTTATTGGTCGCGCATACTCAACAACTTTCTGGCAATCAGGATTGGACCGTTTTTTGAATTTCCCACAGGCGCGATACTCTTTTTTGTACTTATGGCGTTCTTGATGTGGGTTTTCATGCGGAGCAGAACCGGTACGGCGCTCACAGCGGTTGGCTCAAACCCCGGATTCGCCCGTGCAGGCGGCGTTTCGGTAGACCGGTGCAGAATTATCGGCGTGATGCTTTCCTCAGTTTACGGGGCAATCGGCATCCTCACATACCAGCAGGGTTTCGGCTTCATTCAGCTCTATAACGCGCCTCTTTATATGGCATTCCCGGCGGTCGCGGCAATCCTTCTGGGCGGCGCGTCCGTGAACAAAGCAAGCATTCTCAACGCGGTTATCGGCACCTTTCTCTTCCAGAGCATCCTCACCATGACCCCTTCAGTCATCAACAATATACTGAAAACTGATATGTCCGAGGTGATCAGAATCCTCATCTCTAACGGGATGATTATCTATGCCCTGACCAGAAAAACAAAGACGACAAAGTAAGAAAAGGAATAGCGAGTAATCATTGTTAAGAAATTTATCGCTAAACTTCCTAACAACGGTCATTATTTTCTAGCATTCAAAGGAGGCGAAAAATTAACAAAATCAACGGAAAAACTTTCCTGGCGGACAATGCGGTGGTATTCATATTTTTGCTTATCACGATAGCGGCAGTACCAGTATCGCGCCTGCCGATTACTGCGATTTTGCAGGAGATTCTGACCCGCATGGGACGCAACTGCTTCCTGGTATTCAGCCTGATTCTGCCAATTATGGCCGGTATGGGTATTAACTTCGGCATGGTGCTTGGCGCGATGGCGGGGCAAATTGGACTCATCTTCGCGGTTGACTGGAACATCGTCGGCGTACCCGGGCTGGTTTTCGCAAGCCTTATCGCTGTTCCCATTGCGTCGCTGTTGGGGTGGCTGGCCGGTGAAATCCTCAACCGCGCTCGCGGCAGAGAGATGGTTACCGGTTATGTGCTGGGTTTCTTCATGGACGGATTCTATCAGTTCATCGTGCTTTACCTCATGGGATCAGTCATACCCATTCATTCGTTGAATATCGTACTCTCGCGTGGTTACGGCATTCGGAACACCGTCACACTCGACTCGGTTCGTCAGTCATTGGATTCTCTCATCCCCCTGCGGATTGGCGCCGTAACGCTTCCGGTGATGAACTACCTGGTTATTGGGATTCTCTGTCTGTTTATTATCTGGTTCAGACGCACCAAGTTGGGGCAGGACATGAGGGCGGTTGGTCAGAACCAAGCGGTTGCCCATTCTGCGGGCATTCCTGTTGACCGCACCCGCATCATCGCCATCATCATCTCGACGATTCTGGCAAGTCTAGGACAAATTATCTTCCTACAGAACATGGGCAACATCGCTACATACAACGCTCACCGACAAACCGGCTTTTTCGCGGCGGCCGCCATCCTTGTGGGAGGCGCGTCTGTTTCCAGAGCAAGCATCACTAACGTGTTCGTCGGCACTATCATCCTGCATCTAATGTACATAGTGGTTCCACGCGCGGGTACAAACCTTTTCGGAAGCGCCCAAATCGGCGAATATTTTCGTGACGCCTTTAGCTACGCTGTCATCGCCCTAGCCCTCGTGATTCACGCATGGCGCAAGCGCGCCAACGCTGAAGCCGCGCGGTCGGAATTAAGGGGAAATAAAAGCGAAGCGACTTGATAATCGAATTGATTGTCATTTTTACTAAACAAGGGGAATTTATGGAGATGAAAAAACGGCGGTTAATCATACGCGCCGCCATTGTGATTACATGGATAGGACTGGGCGGCATTCTTTTTGTAACGAGCAGGGGACATTCTCTGCTCGTCGACAACCGCAACGTCGCGGCGTTGAATATCCGCGCGCCTGACCTCATTACCGTAACGGTTGATAAAGGCAAATCCACAGAATTCCTCCGGGGCGACCGCGCTATCTTTAAAGTCGGCGGCGGCAAGCACCGCATTACAGTGGAATACACGGACGGGACGCCGCCTTTCATCAAGACTTTTACTCTGCCCCTCAAGGGCGATATGTACCTTCTGTCTATACCAAAACTCACGAACGGGATTGAACCTTTTTATGAGGAGTTTGTCAACGCCGCGCCTGTGGCAAGAGACGTAGAGGAAGCGCCGACAGACATACCGTGACATCAAGCCTTTAAAGACCCGCATATGGCGCGGTTATTCAAGATAACAACGCCGTGTTGACAGAAGCCCGTGATTATAACATACTCTTGTAAAAAGGAGTCTATTATCCATAAAGAACGGGAAACGCTTCAACTATTCGACCTCATGTTTAAACACATCCTCAAAGAGGCAAGTCCAACGGCGCTCGTCCATTTTATCAACGGGCTTTTCGGGAAGAATTACCCGCCTGACAGCGCGGTGATGTTCAACGCGACCGAAAGCGTGGGTGCAGATGATGAAAAACTAGAAAAGATAACGTCCGATATGGTTTTGACCATAGGCGAAGATGCGTATCTCATTGAAGCGCAGATAAACGATGATGAGAATATTGCCCTGAGAGTGTTTCAATACGGGTTTGCATATGCACGGCAGATGAGAGTGATAGAGGCGGACGAGAGCATCACGCTGACTATGCCCGACACACGGATAGTCTATTGGGAGACAAGCAGGAGAACGCCGAACCAAGTGACCCTACGGATTATATTTCCGGATAAGACGGTTCACATGTATGAAGTGAAAACATTTAAGGTGTTAGAGCAGAGTGTGGAAGCGTTAGGGGAGCGGGACATGGTGCTGTTGCTTCCGTTTTACCTGTTAAAGTTCCGCCGCGAGGTAAAGAAGAGCGGGGCAACGGTGGAAAGGCGGCGGAAACTGGCGGAGCGGATGAAAGAACTGTTGGGGGAAGTGGAAGGGGTAATAGAGAGAGGGAGAAAGTCTGGGAAGATAAGCAGGGAAGACGCGACGGTAATCTACGAGCGAACGGCGCAAATGTATAGAGAGTTATATAGTCCATATAAAGAATTCAAGGAGGTGTATATGCAATTAGAAGAGCGGTTGAAGATTCATTGGAAAGATTATTTTCAAGCCGGCATACAACAGGGCGTCCAGCAAGGAATACAGCAAGGCGTTCAACAGGGCGTCCAGCAGGGGATACAGCAAGGTGAGCGCAGGGGACAAGAGCGGATAATGAGGCTTCTGGAGGAAGGGTATACGCTGGAACAGATAAAGGAGTTGCTCGCCAACGAAAGTGCGGGGAATCAGGAGATTCATTGATAACGCTCCATGCTGCTATATGAAAAGACCTGTAGCCTTACCCAAAGACATGACGGAGACAGTGTGACTAGATAATCTGCGTCCTGTGGGCAGGGTAGGGTGCGCGGACGCGAGTCGAGACGAAAAAGAAATATGCTTTTTCAGTTTCAGCGGGCTGTACAAGAACAATTATAAAATGCCACATGATTATATTTTAAATACAAAGGATTAGCCATGAAAAAATACATCCTCCTTTTTTGCATTGCCGCGCTTTTAATATCATGCGCGAAAAAACCTGCATATCCCGAAAGTACGGGCGTCTCGTTCTCAAGTTCCGTTGTGGTTCCCGGAAGGGCTTCCCCGGATTTAGTCGGATATCGTATCGCCTACTATGATCCATCGACAGACGCCCCTCTCGACACTATTACTGAAAACGCCGAACCATTCACCATAACTGCTTTTGGTCCCCAGAACGAACTGCCTTCTGAAATCCAGAAACCTTCCATTTACGCGGTATTCTCACACGCGGTGGTCCCGTTGGCGCAGCTTGGCGAACCTTTCACCGAAGATGCAGGCTTCTTTACCATAGAGCCGAGACTCTCAGGCGTTTACCGGTGGTACGGCGCGAAACTCCTCGCGTTTGAACCGTCTGAGTTCCTCCCACAGCAAAAATACACCATCACAGTGTCAGATACTATCAAATCACTGGGCGGGAAACCCCTTACAGGGGAAAGAATGTTTTCCTTTGAAACCGAGCGTTTGAGTGTGTTAAACTGGGAACTTGGAGACGGGAACACATGGATAAATCCATACGATGCGGAACCAGAGCTGTCTCGTAACATAAGCGTTATGTTCTCCTATCCGGTTGATTTGGATGAGATCGCCAAATGGATAGAAATACGAGGCAGCGGCAAGGCTTTTGATTTTACTCTATCCTATAGAAAGCAGGAAGATTCACCTGATTCTTATTACTATAACCAGTACAGTAATATCAGGGATGGACAATCCGTGCTCATCACCATGAAAGAAGAGCCTCCGCTCAACACCCAGCTGACCGTCAACCTCAAGGACGGTGCGCGATCGAAGTCGGGTTGGCTCGGCGCAAAGCAAGGTTCTGTTTTCACTTTTCACACATTGAAACCATTTGCCCTCACCCATACCGAAACCCGTGCTTATTTCAGCCCACGTTCACGAGAATACGAGGATATTCCGGTACGCCTTTATTTTAACTACGATGTGGAAGAGAAAGGCGCGGAAAAATACTTCATGGTTGAAGGCTTCCCTCCACTGACAAAGGAGAACGTGAATGTTTATGGAAACAGGGTTGTGCTGAATGGGTTGTCTCTGAATTACGAAAGTCGGTATACCGTAGTCGTCTCCGCGGACCTGAAAGACGCACGAGGCAGGACTCTTGGAATCGAAAGCAAGAATACAGTCCATACAGGGCTTGCCAATAGCTATGTATCGATTTATGACCAGGGGTTTCACACAATGGAGGCGGCTTATCCGCCCCGGTACCCATGGGAGGTCCTCAATCCCCCGCCCATCATAAAATTCATCGGCAAGGCGGACAGTCTCTACAAGCCGCCTATTGAATCGACCCTCCAGAAAACCGAAATTGATATTCAAAAGATCCCCCGCAACAAGAAGTTTTTCTTTATGGAGGACCTTTCCCCTTATTTGGGGGCATCTGGCAAAGGCACGGTAGGACTGCAATGGACTTACCGGGAGGAAGACTGGAATGGACGACAAGCAAGGCGTGAGAAACGCCTCACCGTGCAGGTGACAGACATCGGTATAACAACACGGTACGCCTACAACAGTGTGATAGTATGGGCGACCCGCCTATCGACAGGCGCGCCTATACCTGACGCCGATGTAACACTCTTCAATAACGAAACGCCTTTACTAATCGGGAAAACAGACGCTCAAGGACTCGCGGTATTTGATTTTCAAGACGGTGAATTCGTGAATAAATTCCCTCTTTTGAAAGGAGATAATGGCAAATATTACCAGAGTCAGGAACAACTATGCATCAAGGTAGTTGAAAAGGGCGGCGCGATGAATGGCGGAGACGAAGCAGAATTCATACCTAACGCCAGCCACAATATTTGGCGCTTTGGGATAGAAGGCTACGCGGAGCCGCGGACAGCCGAGGAATCCCGTCCGCTCATATTCTTGTTCACGGACAGAGGGGTGTACAGACCAGGCGAGACTGTTTCATTCCGCGGTGTGGACAGAACGCTTTCCCTTGGGAAATTTCGAGCTTATACCGGACCCTACATGGTTGAGGTGAAAACCGATTATAACAGCGATAAACCATCCATCACGCTGAATGGACTGACAACGAAGAACGGTGGTAGTTACGGCTCATTTTCCATTCCCGCGGATACCAATCCCGGAACATATACCCTCCGTTATGTCCGCGATGGGGACGGCGGTGCGGGGGAAACCCTTACCTTCACCGTGGCGAATTTTCAGGCTCTGCGGTTTGAGACTTCTCTGTCTACTCCTGCCACAACTTTCTATCACGGAGACGTCCTTTCCATGCGATTCACAGCGTCCTATCTCGCCGGCGGCGCTCTTGACGGCGCTCCTTACAGGTATCACTGGACACGGGAGAATTTTTGGTTTCTCCCCAAGGGAACAGACAGTGCAAGGTGGGAAAGGTGGCGCTTTGGTCCAGAGAATTCGGATAACCGTAGTTATGTGGGAAGCGGTGCGGGCATTCTTGGACAGGATGGAACCGCGTCTATTACCCAGAAGACGGCTGACGATGTCGTAGAAGGCGCGGCCTATACCTACAGTCTCGAAGTTTCCGCGCAGGATGCGGCGCGGCAGGAGGTTGCAAGCAGGGCGAATGTTACGGTTCATCCCGCCGCTTTTTATATAGGAGCGCGAGTCGATGAGAACGCCAACGGCAGAATAAACGTTCCGTCTGACGTGGATGACTCCGCGTATTCCGCGTGGTTTCTACCTGTCGGCAAGCCTGCGGTTTTGAGTTGGGCTCTGGTTGAGCCCGATGGGGCTCTGGCGAAACAAACAGGACCGCTTACGGCTCAATTCATCCGTTACGAGTGGAAGCAAGCACGGCAGGCCGGCGTAGGCGGGCGCGTCAATGTGTCATGGCAGCGAGTCGAGGAAATTGTTCGGGAAGAGACCGTTGACACAGACAAAGGTCCACAGGGAATCCTTGCGTTCACGCCGGACAAGAGCGGTGAATGGTCAGTGCGACTCAGAGGTAAGGACGCGGAAGGCAGGACAGCCGTAACTGGGCTGGGTTTTTATGTGAGTGGCGGCGGCTGGGTACGCTGGAGGGCTGACGATGTTGACGCGATACAGTTCACGCCGGATAAGCCGGTCTACTCTGTCGGTGAAACTGCTAAACTCATGGTACGTTCACCCTTGCCTAAGGGCAAATACCTGCTGACCATAGAAAGAGAAGGCATTTTCAAGAAGGATTTGGAGAGAATTATTGAAATGGATGGGTCCAGTCGCATCATAGATATTCCCATTGAAGAAGATTACGTACCGATTGTTTATATAGCTCTGTGTAGTTACTCGGTACGTTCAGGACCACCTGGAAACACCTACTATGACCCTGACATGGATAAACCTCACGGTGTTTTCGGGCTTGCGCGGCTGCGAATTGACACGGAGACGCGGCGGTACGCGGTTGAGATTGAGCCGCAGAAGGCGGTCTTTGCGCCCGGAGAGACTGCGGAAGTGAAACTCAAGGTAACAAACAAAGGCAGACCGGTCCCAGGCGCGGAAGTTACTTTTTTAGCCGTCGACCGAGGCGTGGTTGACCTCATTGACTACCATATACCTGACCCGCTGGAGTTCTTCTATGCGCCGTGGAATTTCCCTTACGCGGTGAAGGGTGGGGACAGCCGTTCCTTACTCTTGGACCCGGTGGCTTATTCGCTCACGGATTTGCAGGGAGGGGACAACGGTACGGCTGACGGCGGCAAGCTGGATGAGCGTTCAGACTGGACGCCCACCGCGGTATTTGAGCCGTTTCTTGTCACTGGGTTAGACGGAACCGTTACGGTTACGTTCAAATTACCCTCTTCTCTCACCACGTATCGGTGTACTGCGGTCGTGTTTGGAGAGCGGGACTTCGGACTAGCCGAGGAGGAACTGCGGGTAAGCGCGCCCTTAACAGTGACCCCGGTCATCCCCCGAAAGCTCCGATGGCGCGACACCGGTACCGTTTCATTAGTATTGACGAATCTCGAAAAGAGTTCGGTTGAAGCTAAAGTCTCACTCGAAATAGAAGACTCCGTGAACAACGAAGGAGAATCCGCAGGGCGCGTTCTTGAGATGGACGGCGAGTCGTCTAAAACCGTGAATATACCGGCCGGACAGACTCAGGAAGTTCAATTCAAGGTAGCTGCGGTGAGTTCAGGGGAGGCAAAGCTCGTGTGGACCCTGCGCTCACCCGTGATAAACGAGCGGATAGTCAAGCTTCTGACTGTTGACCGTCCGGTCGTGTACGAAACCGTTACCAGTGTTGGGACTTTAGGCGCATCCGCCCGGGATAACTTCGTTGAAGAAGGTATTGTCATGCCTTCCTTTGTTCCTGAAGGAACCGGAAGCTTAAGCGTTACTCTCGCCGCGTCTCGGCTGGTGCAACTCAAGGAGTCTGTCCGTTATCTATTGAACTACCCCTATGGCTGCCTCGAACAGAGAACCGCTGCATTACTGCCTCTGATAACATTTGGCGGATATTTGGACAACTTTCAGATCGATTCGCCGGTAAACCCCGCAGAGACCATAGAAAAAGAACTATCTTTCATCGCCATGCAACAGCTCAAGGACGGCGCATATCCTTATTGGCCCGGAGGGGCTAGAGGGGACGCTCTGGTATCTCTACGAGTCGCGCATATTACGCTCTTGGCAAGACAGAAAGGCTATAAAGTCCCCGAAGAACTGGACGTGCAAAGAATTCTGGATGCGATTCCGCATTTGGAAGAGGAAGCGGATAAGAATTTCTTTGAAAACAAGCAGGATCCCTTTCTGGTGGGATATTGGCATTATATACAGGCGCTTCGCGGAAAATCCCTTGAAAGTGGTAGGAGCGCGGTACAGAGATTCCTTGAAACAGGCGATGCACTGGGTATTTCTGGGTATGCCTTTGCAGGACTAGCCGCGTTCATGTACGACGACAAGAAGACGGCTACACAGGCGCTTGACCGTATCAAACGCTTCCTTGTTCCCGGTACGCGCACGGTTGACTTGACCGATACGTACGAGCAGACTTCCTTCTGGGGCGGCGCGTCAGATCGTTATGCGCTCGCGCTGATGCTCTTCCAATCGCTTGCGCCGTCTGACCACATGACGCCCCGCCTTGTCCAGTCCCTGCTTGACCTTCAGCGTCAGGGCGTCTGGAGCAGCACAGCGTCTTCATTCTGGGCTGTTCTGGCGCTCGGTTTCATTGCAGACGAGGAGGCTAGGACGTCAATAGACTTGCAGGCGTCTGTTAAGCTTGACAGAAAATCTTTTCTCAAGGCGGAATGGAAGTCTCACGGAGGGCTTCCTGTAACGGCGCGATATACTTTTGCAGAGTATCCCCTTACGGACGCAAGGCGAGATGCGGTGATTCCTCTGCGTATTGAGAGCGAAGGCGCGGGCAATCTCTACTATGCCGCGAGTCTGCGTTACGGCGTCCCGGTGGAACTTGCGGGTGCACGGGACGAGGGAATCGGCGTATTTGTGGAGACCCTTGATGAGAACGGCAATGCGGTGAAAGGGAACCTCGCCTTAGGCAAGACGTATATACGCCGTGTAGTGGTCTCCTCTTCCCGCGTTCGTACCTTTCTTGCCATGCGTGCGCCTGTTCCCTCTGGCTGTGAAATCGTGGATGCTTCCTTTGTAACAAGTTCCACAGTTCCTCCATCAGAGAACGAGGATGTCTGGCGGACTTGGCGGACAAGGTTTCAACGGTTCATCATGGACGACGAGGTTCGGTTTCACTGGGATTATTTCAGCGCGGGCAGGGAAGAGGTAACGTTCCGCTTCCGTGCGGTAATGCCGGGCGTCTATCCAACTCCGCCTGTTCAAGCCGAGTGTATGTATGAGCCGGAGATTTTCGGCCGCTCATCAGGCGAACTAGCGCAAATCTTCTGAATCTGAATCATGTAGTCTCTGATCAGAACGCCTTTGTCTGGCACCGCACCTCCTCCCATGCAAGACGAGGACAGTGGCGCCTCTTCAAACAACACCCCCGTGCGAAGTCACAGAACAGGCTATGCCTGCACAGCCCTGTTAGGCGAAGTTGGGACGTACACCACGTTTTCCTTAATTTCCTCCGAATATTTTTTCCAATTTTAACATAAAAAACCATTGCTTCCCAAGTGCATACACTGTTTTTTAAACTGTCAAGCCGTTTTTCTATGTCGCTTCTCTCAAAACCCTGTTGGGAAGTCATAGGCGCAGCCTGTGTCTGGCGCCATCTTGACGGGGACCGCGGCGCCCTCTTTCGAATAACGCCCCGTTAAGAAGTCGTCCAGCAGACGAAGTACCGTGAAAGTGTCTCCGTAGGCGCAACCATCAAGACGGGGACCGCGGAACACCCTTTCAGACAACACCCGGTAAGAAGTTGTTTAACAGACGAAGTCTGCGAAGCCCGCGCAAGTCATAGTCGAGAGATGCTGAAGTTGTAGCCGAGAGATGCTAAAGTCGTAGCCAAGAGATGCTGAAGTCGTAGCCGAGAGATGCGCAAGTCATAGTCGAGAGATGCGCAAGTCGTAGTCAAGAGATGCGCAAGTCGTAGTCAAGAGATACGCAAGTCGTAGTTGAGAGATGCTGAAGTCATAGTCGAGAGATGCTGAAGTCATAGCCGAGAGATGCTGAAGTCGTAGCCAAGAGATGCTGAAGTCGCAGTCGAGAGATGCTGAAGTCATAGCCAAGAGATGCTGAAGTCGTAGCCGAGAGATGCTGAAGTCGTAGCCGAGAGATACGCAAGTCGTAGCCGAGAGATGCGCAAGTCGTAGCCGAGAGATGCGCAAGTCGTAGTCGAGAGATGCGCAAGTCGCAATGACGCCCCCCAGCGCAGGGGACCGCCGTCGGTAAGAACTCGCGGGAATGGGTTATACATGAGAGGAAAAGGTGTTTGCAACGCCTTGATATGTCTGTAGCTGTGTCTATTTCCGTGCTAGAATTGGTGGTTCTTGAAGACTAACGTTGCTCGTTTTAGAGACGCTTGAGGAAGCTGTTCATTTGGAAATAAAAAAACCCGCGGCGGCGGTCAATCGCGGGTTTGTAGTTAGTCAGGAAGGTTACAGCGTGGCGTTTAGATTGTTGACTGTAATAGCTTTGCTATCGCGATAGCTTATTGTAGAGCCGTTGAATGAAAAGAAGAAGATATATCCGTTCTGGAGCGGTGCGTCATCCGGGAACGGCTTGCCGCTGATTGAATAAGAAACTAGGCTTTCACTCGAAGACAATCTGTAGACCGCGGTCTCACCCGCATTTATCAGTGTAGCCGTGTTGTTTATTGGCGTTATATTAGTATTACCCCTTCTCAACTGGAAGCCCTCACCGTTGGCTTTTATCACAAGGTATTTATCTTGGAACAGCGGGGCGTCTTTATCGCCGCCTGTCTTTGAAGCCAAAGAAGGAATCAAGACAGGAGTGGTTTTCGCCGCGTCTATGCGGACAGACACCGCATCGTTGAGAGGATAAGTAATATTTATATTTCCACTTGAGAAAATATCGTCACGGAAGTACAAATCATAACTAATATAAAAATTGTATCCATTCGGCGCAGGCTCCCATATTTGTGGTGAGGACTGGCTGTTTTTAGGGATGGTCGCAATATGATCACCCTCCGCCCGGTTTGCATTGGAGTATATTTTCACAGGAACAATATTATCCGCTCCTCTATTATCAAAAACGATGAACGTCTCTGCCTGAGTACCTTTTGCTTTTATTCCTTTCTCGTCTTCGTTGGAAAAATCGAGATAGTCGCGGCATCCCGCGGCCGTCAAGAGAACAATTCCAAGCGCCCCGTATAAAAATATTTTTCGCATACGTTTATCCCTTCTTAAAATCGTTTTACTGAATTCAGAAAACCGTCCCCGGTTTACGAATACGAAGACGGTTTATACAAATCCTTCCTATTAGTCTTGTTCGACGGTCAAATCGTCTAACGTTACCGAGCCTTGCGGTCCGTCCCATGTCATCTTGAAAGTTCCCTGATTCACAGTTCCCGTAACCGTTATCTGGTAGATGGTATCTACATTGACCATAAAGTTGGTTACCGGCTGTCCGTCTGTATCCACAAGCTTTTCGT
>JAIRSU010000005.1 GCA_031255285.1 Treponema sp.
ATCCCCCCCCAATTGGCGCAGAAGCAATAAGTGGCTGAGGCGCTTTTTGGCGCTGTCCTCCTTTTACGAAAAGGAGGCGGCGTGATGAAAATCGTTTGCATGATACCGATCAAATTGAATAATGAGCGATTCCCGGGAAAAAACACCAGGCAGTTCTTTGACGGGACACCCCTTTTAACATACTGCGTACAGAAGCTATTGCGCTTGAAAAGACTGAATGATGTATATTGTTTTTGCAGTAACGCGGATGTAGAGAAATACTTGCCTCAAGACGTTACATTCTTGCAACGCCCTGAATATTTAGATACGCAAGACGCGACTCCGCAGGACATAATCAGAGAGTTTATACTGCGAATAGATGCGGACGTTTATATGATTTCTCATGTTACCTCTCCTTTTGTAACGATAGAGCATTTTGAAGAATGTATCAAAGCCGTTATGGAGGATGGTTTTGATTCCTCTTTCACCGGACAACGAATACAGAAACTATTGTGGAGAGACGGAAAGCCGCTCAATTTTAACGCGGAGGACGTTCCAAGAACGCAGGACCTTGCGCCGATTTTCGCGGAGAATTCAGCCGCTTACGTGTTTAAAAAAGAAGTCTTTCAAAGTCTGAACAGGCGTGTCGGCGTAAAGCCACATATAACGGAAATATCGGGACTTGAACATATAGACATTGATTACCCTGAAGATTTTATGTTGGCCGATCTGATATATCAAGGCATCTTCCGCAAGAGACAGGAAACGTCCGTAGACAAAGCCCCGTTGGGGAGTCATAAAACAGACGACACCTGTTTACCCCCTGCCATATAAGAAACAATGTTGGAAAATTCCTTATTTGAAAGGAATGAAATAAAATAAATTATGGGACGCATAGCAATTCTTGATTGTACTCTCCGAGACGGAGGGTATCTCGTAAATAAGCAGTTCAGCGATAACATCATGTACGGCGTGATCAATGGACTGACATCGGCAGGCTTGGAATTTGTGGAGATCGGCTTTCTGCAAGACGATGTTTCAAAGGGCGAGTCCACCGTCTTTCAAAACTCGGAAGCCGCAAGGAAGTGGATTCCGCAGGAGAAAAATAACACGCTTTATACCGTGCTTGCGGATTACAGCCGATACTCCGTGTTCAATCTGGACGTTTGCGATGGTAAGTCGTTTGATGCGATTAGAGCCTGTTTTTTCAAGCATGAGCGTAAAGACGTACTGCCTTTCCTTCGCACAATCGTGGAGAAGGGTTATAAGCTCTTTATTCAGCCCGTGGATATTCTGGGGTATCAACATATAGAACTGTTGGACTTGATAAACGATATTAATCAGATTGAACCCGAATGTTTTTCCATCGTAGACACCTATGGTTCGATGTATTTAGATGACTTACAGACCGTGTTCAGCGTCATTCACCACAATCTTAATCCAAAGACTAAAATTGGCTTTCATTCCCACAACAATTTACAAATGTCCAGTGCATTGTCTCAGGAGTTTCTGTCGCTTTCTCAAAAGCGCAATGTCGTGGTAGACGCTACTTGTTTGGGCATGGGGCGGGGCGCGGGCAACACGCCGACCGAACTTATCGTACAGTTTGTCAACGCCAAAATGGGCGGCGCGTATAATCTTGATGCGGTGCTGGATGTGATAGACAGCTATATGATGGGTATTAAAGCGCGGTACTCCTGGGGTTACGACGTGCCAATGTTTCTATCCGGCTGTTATAGTTCCCATGTGAACAACGTCAATTATTTGCTTCAGAAACCGACTCTGCGGTTCGCCGATTTACGTTTTATTTTGAACGAATTAAGCGCGCTGGAGCGCAAGCGCTATGACTACGTGCGTCTTGAAGAATTATATCTTGAATATATGCGTTCAGACATTGACGATACGGACGATATTAACCGTTTTCAGGCCTTGGTTCGCGACAAGACGGTCCTGGTCGTTACGCCAGGAAAAAGCGTGGTGGATAAAAGCGAAATGATAGAAGCGTTCATCGAGCGGGAGCGCCCGCTTGTTATAGCGGTCAACTTCATTCCCCAACTGTCCAAAACCGACTATCTGTATTTCAGTAATCTGCACCGCTACGACTACTGGAAGCGCGATAAAAATTTTAACTCTATAGGGAAAATCTTTACGTCAAACGTAACGGATGTTGGTTCAACAGACTTCGTCATATCGTTTCATCGTTTGGTCAAGACCGGGTGGAACAATTTAGACAACTCGGTCATCATGCTGTTGCGTCTTCTCAATATAGCGGGCGTGGAACGGGTTGCGCTCGCCGGCTTTGACGGCTTTGACTTGGCTGCAAGTAACTATGCGATTACAGAAATGGAAAGCAATGGGTATCAAGATTACGCCCGCATGAACGTCGAAATAGAACGTCTGTTTACCGACTTCCTGAAAACCACGAGGATAAAAGACATATCCTTTATCACCCCCTCCCGTTTCCAACACGCCCTGCTTGCTTAACGATTTCTCAATGGTTGAGAGGAGAAATATATGAAATACAAACTTTGTGGAAGTGCAAGTATAAAAATTGAATATCACGGTAAACCGAAAACCAAGGTCTAGTCCAAAATAATGACCGGCATATTCAATACTATCAAAAACCATGAATAAATTCCCCCTGTGGATACAATATTAATATAAGACATATAGAATGTCTATAGTTATTTTTTGGTTATAATTTATTTGCCTTTTTTATTGATAGCAATATGTAAAGACAAATACTGCTAAATCTATCTACAGAGGAAAACTTTGAAGTATTCCGTGAAACCAACAAGGCATATCGGCGGTTTAGGACTTCTGGCGTTATGTCTTCTTTTTTCGAGCTGTGAGCAGTCCATGGGTGGTATAACCGAAGTGGATCAGAATGGAATTAACAATCTGATTATAACGGAAAGCATAAAAGAATTTATTGTGGCAGATAACGAGTATTTTAAAAGCTGTCACGCTTCTACATTGGTAAGACTTGAAAATGGGGA
>JAIRSU010000061.1 GCA_031255285.1 Treponema sp.
TCTGGGCGACGTTTGCGCCGATGAAGGCGACGACCGCGCCCGCCAGTATCGGCGCCACTCCGTTGTCTAATCTGTCCACGCCTGCCAGATACGTCAGCAGTCCCATGCTCCATAGCGCCGCCCATGTTTTCACGCTTCCTAGTTTTATCAAAACCCGCTGTACATACTTCAAGTATTCCTCCTCCTACCGTAAGAGTAGTTGTTTAATATTGTCTTTTAGTTCCGACTGCATATTTTCTATGTTTTGCAACTGTACTTCTATCCGCGTGAGTTTTAATTGCACATCGTTTGTGAGTTTGTCGTTTTCGTCTATGCGTTTCTCTAATGAAACGATGCGATCCTTGATGCTTCCTTCGATGCGCGTTATGGCGTTTTTGTTTTCCTCGCTTGAGTGTTTTACGCGCATGAAAGCGACTACGATGGCGGCTATCGTTGAGCCGATGCTTACAAAGGGTAATATTCCTTGAATTTCCATAATACTCCTCTAATATATAGTCTATTTTTTAGGGCTGATTTGAGGCAAATTTGAGTTTTTTATTCTTTTTTTAAAAAATCTTTGTTATAATTTTATAACAAGCTGTGAGGATGGTTAATCTAGTTTCAGGATGAGGTACTCGGAGGGAGCTCTATAAATATCAATGGTCTCTCCGCCGTTATAAAGCGTATACAGAATATCCATTTTATAGCCGTCTGATGCGCCTCTATCAAAGCCGCTTCCGCCGATGACAAGATAATGTCCCTTACTGGGAAGATAAACATACCTTCCCGAGTCAAAACCCGTAAGCTCTAAATGTATCCACTGCCCTGGAAAATCGAATTCAAGCGTTTTACTAGCATCGGCAATACTGAAAGAAACGTTTTTAAATCCAGTGGCTAGGACTGATTTCCCGCCTACCGTAATACTGCCCTGGACGGATATATTACCTTCTGCAGAGATATTACCGCCTGAGATGTTGCCTTGGGCGTCCGGTGTTTTTTCTGCGGAAATACCGGTACCGCGTAATGTGCTGTCTACCGTGACTGTGCGTTTTTCCGCGCTCACGTTTCCTGGGTTAAAGTCGGTTACCGCTTCGAGCGTGTAATGGATGAGTCTGTTTAATCCGCCCTGCTTTTGAAGGATTCGCGCAACGATGGTTCCGATTCCTTTCTCTGTTACGCGCACGAAAGTGCCGCAGGTGAAATCATCGTAGGATTCGAGTATTAAATCTATGTTTGAGTATTGATAGTAGTTATAAATATTCTGACAGAGTGCTATCGCGTCTTCTCGCGAATGGATATGAGCCGCCTCATATTCAAATACAGAATCTGTATCGGCGCTTATATTCTCTTCGTTTATCGCGGATATGCAGTATGATGTTCCGATGGCTTTGATTTCTTCTACTTTTGCCGTGTAACTATTATTGTTTTTTAGTTTGAAAGTAAATCCGACTCCTCCATTTCCTAATCCTGTACCGCTCTTTGCGGTGGTCCAGCCGCCTGTTGGAGTGGTTTTCACGGTAAAGGCGGTTTCGGCAACTTCTGCGTGTAAGACTTCGCCGACCTTCGAGGCGTACTCTATGGTTACCGCGCCTTTGTCTACGATATCCGCCTCTGCCCCGGATTCGCTTTCGTGTCCGAAGTATTTATTCGCCGGCACCTCTTTTCCGGTATTGTCAAAGAAGACTCTATCATTGGGCGTTACGGCGATGCTGTTCCATTTTACCCGGGTGTTCTTGTATTCCGTCTTTTCAAAGGTTACCTGAACTTGGGAACGTATATTCGAGCCGTCAAAGACTTGCGTTATGTTTTTGGGGTCTGACGGCGGCATATTAAAGAGCGGGATAAATCTAACGCCGCTGTCCCATGCGCTCGTCATTGTGAAATGAAAGGTGTATCCGTATTCAAAGAGCAGGGTACGGATGGTTTCATGCCACTCTTCATCCGCTTCCACTGTGAAAATCGGCAGTGTCTTAGTTGCAAACGGGAAGGAATTTATGTAGGATTGAGCGACAGAACACCCCGCTCCGCTCAACAGGTTATTCAAGATTTTCCCTATGCTGGTATTCAGGTAATTCAGCCGCTTGCCGATGTTCCGTTTGAGGCTCATTGAATAGGATGTTATCTCTATCGCTATGGGTTCGAGTCTTTGAGATTTGGTCAGCGTATAGGAGCCTTCTATAAGTCCATGAAAGATAGCGCTATTTGAGCCGCTGGGAAGTCTGTGATAGACTCTGCCGTTTATTGCATCGTTTCGGTACGTTTTGAGAAAATCCGCGATGTTCTGATTCCAGGGGATAGTGAGCCGAATACTGCTATCCGCGGGTTCTAAGTTGTTGTGGTATATTTCCGTCATGCTCAACGAATCTTTCATTATGGGCGTGTTGGAAATGGTTTGAGTTCCTGATTTTATATCTAAAAGATAGTTGACGCCGCTATCGAACATTACGCTCTTCCCATGGCTTGGGCGCGGCGGATTTCCGCCCAGAGCGAGACGGCTATCAATTCCGCATCGCCGTTTACGTATGAGTTGTAGTAATTGATGTTGATGTAGAGGTCTCCTTGTACATTATACGATGCGGAATTATTGAATGTTTCATCGTCATCGCCGCTTCCCTGGTCCGGGATTGTTTGCAACAGATAATTGTCCTCGTCTAATTTTTCGCCTTTGGATAAATTAAAGGGGTGCCAGCCGAAGATGCTAATTCCGTTCAGAAAGTTTACAATTTCATTCCAAATACCCACAACGAAATTATAGGCGGTTAAAAATATTTTCACGAAGAAATTCACGACTGGTACCAGGATGTAATTGTAGATGAATTTTATGACTGCTCCGACCGTGTTGAGCGCGATGGAAAAGATTTTAATTAAGGGATTCATTTCAATGAGGAGTCCGGCCAGTGTAGAGAATACTCCGATTATCGGTTCTAGTACGTCCAGGACGAGTATAACGACTTCCATGATGGGGGTGAGGACTGCGTTTACGAGAGTGAGCGCCGGCGCGAGAACGAGGCCAATGATGCGTCCGATGGATTCAAGCGCCGCGCCGATGGGAATGAAGATGCTGTCTATCAGAGGTGCAAGCACTTGTACGATTGACGCGGCGACTGTGGATACCGCGTTAAGTACTTTACTTACGCTTTCCAGACTGGTGAAAGCATTAAGTACTCCTGATACTATCGTGGTTATAATATCCAATCCGGGCTGTATCTGGGAGAGCGCAAGATTATCGTTTACGTCTTGTTTGCCTTTGGTATAGGATGATTCGTTGTTTTCAGAGTCCTGGTTGTATTTATTCTGCGCGGCTTCGGCGGCGAGGTCGTATTTGTTGTTAATATCGGCTAGTTTATTCGCATAGCTCTCCGCGCTTTCTGTACCGTTAGCCATTGCTGTATCGAGTTTATTTATTGCATTTATTCTGTCCGCTTCGGCTTGATTGAGGGTGTTCATACGTTCTGTTTCTAGTCTTGCGGCTTGGTTGTAGTAATCAACGTATAGGTCTTTGAGTTCCTTTTGCGCGGATTTCTCGGCATCCGCACGTGTACGGAAAGAATTGATTGTTGACCCGATTTGTCCAAGCGATGAAAATAAATTACTAAATACGTCATTTATTTTCACGGAGATTTTGTCTGACAGGGATTCGGCAGACTTTTCCATCTCCGCGATTCCCTGATAGACTTCTGCGAATATAGTTGTGGGTGCCACTGTCTTGTCCTTCGAATCCTTCGAATCATCTGATTCGCTCAGCGCGCGCATACCTGCGATATTATTATTTATTTCTGTTAAGATATCCGCGTTATGTTTTGAGAATGTATCTTTGACATCAAAGCCGCCTGTGAGCGAGTTGAAGAGACCGCCGCCGATGTCTCCGAGTCCGTCAATGACACCTTGCGCATACCCTCTAAAGCCGGCTAGCACGCCTTGCAGGGCTTGCTCCGCGGCTTCAATGGTATGTTCTTTCAATTTTTCTCGGTACCCTTTTAATTTGTCGGCAAGTTCATCGTTTCGCAAGATGTACCTAGAAATCAATTCCCCTAGCCCATATATTCCTTGCCCTACTATAGACGCCCAAGCCTTCCATAAGTTGAGTAAGTAGATTGAGAAGAGCGACTTAAAAAGTTCTTTTATACCATCGACTATTTTTAGGAATCCTATCGCCAAGCCGTCTAAAAGGGGACCCCAGTTTTCCGCTTTTGAAAGGTTGTTAAAGTTTTCCGCGATGGCTTCTACGATTTCTTTGCCTGTGAGGAATGCCGCGCCGATTCCCGCGCCGATTTTGGGTATTAAAGAAGTTGCTATGTCCGATAACTTACCGCTTATACCGTTCATCTTATCTTCTGCTGAAGTGAAAGAGGTTATGAGCGCGTCCCGCACGGTGCCAAGGGTCGCGCTGAATGTGCGTTCGATTTCGGCGAATTGTTTCTTTATGGGGAGTTCTTTCTTTGTCGCGCTTGCGAATTCATCGTAAGCTTTCATGCAGTCTTTTACTTTGTTGAACATACTTGCGAAAACTTTTATGCCGGTAAAGCCTTCCATGATATTATCAAGCTTTTTTGTCTGGTCAAAGAGTCCTTTCATTTCCTTTTTTGTTTTTTCCATCGGCTTGGTATCGGCTTTGCCTTTTATGGAATAAGTGATAACCGCCATGTTTACCTCCTGAATCTATGCGGTGGATTCTGTCTTTTGATTTTTTCCATTTCATCTCTCTGTCTACTCGCTATATATTGGCGGAATAGAGCCCTGATTAAAGAGAGCGCCTCCATGGTCTTTGCCGGCTGTTCCGCGGCTCCGCCTTCAAAGGGCAGGTGTAAGAAGTTACCGTAACGGACGTCGATTATTATCTCGAATATATCGAATATTATCTTAAACTTGCGGTAGTCGTATGCGGTCTCCGGCTGGAACATGGGGTCGCCGCCTAACAACATTATTTTGTAGACGTTTCTGATGCTTGCTCTTTGGGAGCGCGATAAGCTAAAGGGAGACTTTCTTGCCATCCTTGGAAAGCTTTCATGTAGAGCGATCCTGAATCTTTTAGAAGAGCAAGCACCTGGTCTGTGGGCGCCGGCTTCCCATCGTCTAGCGTGAACGATGAGCCGATGATGCAATTTTCGAAAATGTTGGAAATGACTTTTAAGCTTCCCTCGTTCTCATTCCCGGTAGACGCTTCGTCATCTCCCATTTTGAGCCGCCGTATTTCATATACTTCATTGATGAACGGTTCACGGAAGAGGATATATTCTCCGTCTCCTAAATCTATTTTCGCTCGAAATATGAATCTCTCTCTGCTTTCTGAAATATTCATGTGTCCTCCTTAATACGCGGCGTTGACGTTGTTATTGAGTGTAATCGTAATGAGCGGGTCTGAGCCGTTGTCAAAGGCTTCGAGCGTTACACTTACTTTCTGCGCGTTTGCATCGCTTACGGGTGAAGCAAATGATGTTACCTGCATATGCGGGATTAAGAAATCGAGGTTGAATTCGGATTCATCGGTAAAGGTGAGTTGAACCTCGTATTCTATATCTTGGAGTTCGAATTCTGAATAGGAGATACCAGTGACTACGTTAGATTCCCGTAAGAATTCCATGTCTACGGTGATTTGCCGCGTGTTGGGCATCGGCTCTTCGTAATGTCCTTCGGAAGTAGTGGTTTGGATTCCCGCTTCCAGATTGTTGTTATAGGTAAGACTGATGTTCGTGATTTTTTGAATTTCAGTGCTGGTTCCACTAGGTCTTGTGATAAAAATTTTGCCTTGTTTAAATTTGAACGCCTTTTGAGCAGAAGGAGTTACTTCTGTGGAGGGGAGGGCGCTAGAGTCTTTTTTATGAGCCACGATGCCAAGTTCGAGCGCGAGATAATCTTCCGGCGCGGCGCTAAAGCTGATGGTGTTGATTTTGCAGCCTATTATGCGGTCTGTATGCGTACCAGAACGTTTGACGTAAGCTGAAAAAGACGGAAGGCTGTCCTGAGCTGGGGTGAAAGTATGTTTCTTACTTCCTGATACATACGTATCTTGCTGTCCGACAGCCATGAGCAGGAAGAATCCGATATCATCTGGACGCGCAAGAATCGAGATGTTTCCTTCAGCACGGATACCCATGACATCGTACCTGCTCGGTCCGATTGCGCCGGTCATAACCGGTTCCTGCGCCCGGCTTACCACTGATTCGAGCGACTCGCTGACGAATCGAATCTGCCGTGGCGATTGCGTAGACGGCGTTTTCCACGCCGATTGTTTTGCGATTTGTAAAACCGCTCTGTTTCCACTTAACATTTAATCCTCCTCTTTGTAAAAAGTTATGGTCATCTCCGCAACTTTTAACGTGGGGTTTCCTTCAGCCGCGTCAAAGAATTTAACGGATTCAATTATTCCGTAATCGGCGTGTCCGCCGAAGTTACACCCGGTATCTTCAAACATATTAAAGAACGCACTGGTATAATCCCGCAGTCTGTCGTGTAAGACCTGTTCCACCGCGTTACGGCACACGATGTATACTACGAGGCTTCCGGTCTCCAGACGGCTCTGGCTGGATAAGTCTTGATAGGCATAGGCGTTGAAATCTGTCCACAGCGTTACATCAAAGTTATACCGGCTTAGGTCAAGCCATTCATTATAAAAATGCGTAACCGCATCAAGGTCTACGGTATATTCGTTGAGGTGCGTCTTGATGAATTCAAGAACCGCGTTTTCTTTTGCGCGATAGTCCATTATCCGGCGCCTCAATCCCGCAGTGCCGGCGCACCGGTCCCTCGTTTCTCAACGTACTTGTTTATTTCCTTTTGGAGTATTTCATCCATCAACCGCTCGGCTTTGCCGCCGCGACCGCTGAACCAATCGTTAACGACTGGTTCAAAGAAAGGACGCGGGGGAACAGTAAATGACCTTTCCTTGCGAAATCCAGCGAAAACTCCGCCTTTTTTATGCGGGATGGTTAAATAGCCATCTCCCTTTGGGGATACACTGAAGCCGTGTTCCAAGAACGACGCATAAAAGGTGATTTTTCTTTTTTCCTCGCTTTTGCCGTCCATCGTGGTGATCATTCCACCGAAATCTTCAAACGCATAGTAGTTTATGTTTTTATACAAGAAGCCTGTGTCGCGTTTGAAATTGGCTCGTATATTAGTTCTAACGTCTCGGCGTATCCGAGAGAAGACCGCGGCCATCATTTTTTTGCCGACTTTGGGCAGTTCTTTCCTGACTTTCTCTGTGCGCTTCATCCAGTCATCTGCGTCAAATTTTATCATTAACATTTCATTCTCCTAAATTATTAGAAGCCGATAGCGGCTGAGCGGGGATAGATATTTATCGAAGTTGGTATAGTTGATGAATGACCTGCTTCCACTTTCGCCGAAGCTCACGCCGGAAACGCCGATGTTGTTCTGGCTCTCGGTCTGTAAGAGCGCGGCGATGCGGAGCGCGGTTTGTCTGAATATGAGAGGCATGGGCGCATTGATGTTTATTTCGAGAGATTGTGCGTCCGCATCGCCGCCGCTGTAATATCCGCCGCCGTTTGTGTACGCATTCCCCGCGTCTATTATTTCGTTAATTTCGCTGTAGGATAAACCTCCGCATATCTCATGTATTCCAAACCGCTTCTCTCCATAGCCGCTGATGTATTCTACCTCTAGATTCGTCCGCTCGAATATCTCATCCGCTAGTTCCACAAACTCTTCTCTTATGGTATATCTCTCGTGAACGTCATGTTTTTGAAACACTATATTTTTGTTTTTTGAACGAATGTTCACCAGGTAATATATTGGTTTACTGCATAGCTGTAGTTTTGCATCGCCTGTACCGATATGATATTCGCTTCTATACGCAAGTTCGGGTGAATATCCTAGATATTCCCCGATAATATCGGTCGCGGATTGGCAGAAGAGCTCTTGTAAGCCTGTATCATTGGAGAGAGTACCGGTGTATTTTTGTAATTCCGCGGCCGATATGAGCATGGTTACTCCTTCAGGTCCTCTTTGGTCGCTTCAAACTGTTCTTTTTTCAGTTTGTACTTGCGCCCGGAATGGAAAACGCCGTGTTTGCCGATATAGGTTCGTAAAAACGTATATTCCTTGTCCTCGACATAGGTTTTCTTTGTTTCTTGTTTCTTCTCTTGCTTTGTTTCTTGTTCTGTTTCTTGTTCTGTTTCTTGCTTTGCCATAGATTCCTCCTTTTACTGGTTATTCGTCATCGTCTACTTGCAAACCAATAAATTCTTTGTCAATGATTGTTCCGCCATTTGCAAAAACCATAGCCTGGAAGTAGGTGTTGGTGTCGCCTTTGACTCTTATCGGTTCTATCTGAATCTCGCTTGCCATGGCGAATCCGAAGTTTGCGCCGCGGCCGCCGACCGCAATCACACTACCGCTTGCCTGAGAATTGGGCGCGGCTGTCGTGAGTATTAATTTTACTCCTTCGATGGTCTTTGACCGCGCTATTTCTTCTTGGTATACATCCGCGTTGCGGCTTGTTATATCTTGCATTATCGTGGAATATATCGTGGGATGCATGATGATGACCGCATCGTCCATGTAGTCTTGTAATATGAGCGCAAGATTAACTAAGTTCATTACAGTCGCGTTTCCCATGATGTTTGCGCTGTTAGCCGCCGTGGTGGTAAAAATGCCCTTGAAATTGTTTCCCGCGCCGCTTCCGGTGAGAATCTGATTGTGAAATGCTTGCGCGAAAGCGTCCGCAAAAATCGTGGGTAGTTCAGATTCGATGTTGACGCTCCCTAAGTTAATCGCTTCTGCGGATACTTTCAGCAGTGATACAAAGGCGCGAGGCTGGAGCATCTTTTCACCTAGACTGCCCTGCGTGTCTTCTGCAATCGCGGATGCGCCTTCTGCGTAACCGCCAGGCTCCGCTATGGTAGGACCCCATATTGGAATGTTGGTTGACGCATTTGGCCCGTAGAAATATCTTACCATGTTCAAGACCGGCGTCTTCTTCTGCAACTCCTTGGTCAGTTCTTTTATTTGGTTAATCGCTCCAGTCTCATTCAGGGTTACTGCACGTTTCTCTACCATCGCTTTCTTTACATCCGCGAAATTTGCAGAGCCTTCACCCTTTGACTTGGGTTTTCCCCGCAGAGCGATTTTCTTCTCAAGCTCGGCGCGTTTGGTCCGCAGTTCATTTAATTTCTTGACCGCGTCCGCAACGCTTATCTTTTTCTCGGATATATTATCATTCAGTTTGCGAAACTCAATTTTGTTTTCGAGTAGTTCTTTCTCTAGCATTTCTTTGTTTCCCTCCTTGCCGCTACGCGGCTTCTTCTTCTTCGAGGAGTTCTTTTTCCAATTCCTCCTCGATTTCTTTTTGAATGGATTCCATCGCGGCTTCTTGCGTTTGTTTTTGCGAATCTTCCATTTGCTTGACCTTCTCTTCAAGTTCCGCTATTTTTTTGAGCGCCTCTGTTTCGGTGGGGTTTTCCCTCTCCTTTTCCTTCTTGGGGGCCGGAGCCGCGGGGGGGTCATGCTCCCCCGTTTGGGATTCTCCTCCTGCCGGAATGAGTTTTTGCAACTCTTCAATGTAGCTCTTGACGATTAGCAGGTCATCTTCTGTCAACGTCTCTTTCACGAGTATATCGTTCAGTACGTCAACGTCTATTTTTCGTTTTACCATAGCCAAACTCCTTTTATATCTTTTATATGCAACGCTTGTCGCCTCCCTATATGCGGGATGCGACACGCAAAAAGACACCTCTTCTAATTGCACGCTCTTCAAGTAGCGTATGTTTCCTTTGTTCTCCACGTCCCATGAAATAAAGCCGAAGGACATGGTTGAACAGTCCCCGCGGTTTACTACATCCCAGGCGTCGTTAGCCCACGTGGAGTTGCCTAGTAAAAGTTTGCATAGCAGTCCGCTCTTCTCGGAGCGCAACTCGAATGTTCCTGATTTAGTTGAACCTAATACTTTCCCGTCATCGTGGTTGTAGAGCGCGTATACATTGCATTTGTCGCCGAGCGTCTTCTTAAACGCGCTCGGCAGTATTATTTCTCGAAACCCGCCTAAATCCACAGACGGCGAATTGTAGGGTATCACGGCTTCTATTATCCGCCTGCCGTCTTTCTCTGTAGAGCGATAGTTTACCTTGTCTATATAGGTCTTTCGCCGTATCATGCGATTTCCTTTTGCTCGGGAAGCCAGGACTCAGGCACTTTGTATTTCTTCTTAGGAGCACAGTACGCGATTTCTCCGTTGTTACCCGATGTAACAAACGCACCGCCACCATAAGCAACACATTCATAAGTGCTATTCCCCACTGTCAGCGTTTCCCAGTTTACGCCGTCTGTACTGTACGCGATTTCTCCGTTGTTACCCGATGTAACAAACGCACCGCCACCATAAGCAACGGAGGTATAGGAGCCGATCAAATCCTCTACGTGCGTCCAGTTTACGCCGTCCGCACTGTAGGAAATTACCTGACTGCCTACTGCGACAAACACACCGTTCCCGTAAACAACTGCTTGATAGTAGCTACTCAAATCTCCCACGTGCGTCCAGTTAATGCCGTTCGCACTGTAGGAAATTACCTGACTGCCTACTGCGACAAACAC
>JAIRSU010000081.1 GCA_031255285.1 Treponema sp.
TCTTAAAAGGTAATAAAAATCCCCGCCGCTTGCGGCGGGGTATTGAAGATTTCTCCCGTAAAACCTTTGCGTATGCGGGAGAACAAATCCCCCACACCCCCAGTTTTAACCGCCCAAGGGCGGGGTATTTACCCCAAGGGAGGATAGAAATGACGACAAATTTAGCAATTGATGATAATTTATTAGAGCGGGCGTTGATCATTGGCGGGCTGAGAACCAAAAAAGACACGGTAAACATGGCATTGGATGAATTTATCCAAAGAAGAAAACGGTAGGAGGTTGTTGAACTATTCGGAAAGATAGTATTTGATTAAAATTATGACTACAAAAAGTCGCGTGGAAAAAGATGAGAATATTAATAGATACCCCCAATTTAGTCAAAAGCATTCAGACACAAAAAATAAATTTTGATGATAAAAATATTATTGATAGTTTGAAATATTTAATAAGTGAATTTATGGAGGTAATCATTGGCCCGATTCGGCAAGAATTATTATCAGGAATATCCAATGAGAATACTTTCAATGAATTGAAAGGAAAAATGGAGTATTTTAATGATTCTCCAATAGAAACAACAGATTATGAATTGACGGATGAATATTCGAATATATGCAGAAAGCATGGAACACAAGGATCAAATATAGATTTTTTGATATGCACGATAGCCGTTAGAAATAGTTTTGAAATATTCACAATGCTGGAACGCCGCATACAGCCGAAACACTATGCGAAATGGCGGATAAATCGGTTGGAAACCATATTGACAGAAAAAGAATACCTGATATATTAGATTAAGGAGTTGCACATGGAAAATGAACAATCATCGGTTCATGATTTTGATATAAACTTAATTTGTGAATATTTTGCAGGACTGGAACGACAGGGTCCTGGCAGTCCCGAGTCAACCATGAAAGCATTAAGTTTTATCGACGGTCTTTCAAAGCAACCAAAAATTGCCGATTTGGGGTGTGGAACCGGCGGTCAGACAATGATACTTGCACAAAATAATGTCGCTGGAAATATTACCGGCGTAGACCGTTTCCCGAGTTTCATCGATATTTTTAACAATAATGCCAAAAAATTAAAAATTCAAGACAGAGTGAAAGGCATTGTCGGTTCAATGGATAGTTTACCGTTTCAGAATGACGAATTTGATCTTATATGGTCTGAAGGCGCTATAGCCAATATAGGTTTTGAAAAAGGATTGAATTATTGGAATGGCTTTATCAAGAAAAACGGCTATGTTGCTGTAACATATGAATCATGGTTTACTGATGAACGCCCTGCTGAAATTGAAAAATGGTGGATTGATGCTGTTCCTGAAATAAGCACAATAGGGCATAATATTTTGATAATGCAAAAAGCAGGTTATGTTCCTGTTGCTGCATTTACATTGTCTGAGAAATGCTGGACGGATAATTATTTTATACCGCAAAAAGCAGTACAAAAAACATTTTTGGAGAAACATACTGGAAATAAAAATGCAGAAAGTTTTATTGAATTGATGAACCGTGAGGATGAGTTGTATTCAAAATACAAACAATATTATGGCTATGTCTTTTATATTGGTAGAAAAATAAAGAACCCTTGCTATGAATGACGGGGTATTGAGGATTTCTCTGGGCAGATTAAACCCTATAGTGATTAAATGGGCCGGCGAAAGAACGAATCGACTATCCAACGCAAAACCAGAACCATGCAACGGTTAATAATGACAGTTGCAGTAGGCGCCATTTTCCATCTCTGACACCCCCCGCTCCAACCGCCTACTTGACTCTATTCTTACGATAGACTACTATTTTTTAAAATAAAAGGAGTTTCATGTGGCAAAAGAAGAAGCTATTGAAGTACAAGGCGTTGTGAGAGAAGCTCTGCCGAACACTATGTTTAGAGTGGAGCTTGACAATCAGAACGGACACCTCATATTAGCGCACCTTTCAGGCAAGATGCGCAAGCACTATATCCGTATAGTCCCCGGCGACAGGGTAAAGATGGCGCTATCCCCCTATGACTTGACCCGCGGGCGGATAATCTACCGCGAAAAGTAACCTTCCACAAGACACGCGGCTATGTTTTTGCGTTCCGTAACAGTAGAGCGCCTAGAAGCAAAAATGTAAATACAGGAAGCCAGGCGCCCACAAAAGTCGGGATGTAACCGAGCCGTGCCATCATCATTGTTATCATCTCCATGACATAAAAGACCACTGCGGCCGCCAGACTCGATAAGAGGGTCATCAGCAGGATGTTCTTGCGGAATCGTCCACCCATTGAGATTGAAAGAATCATTACAATGAAGGAAACCGCGGAAAAAGAATAGCGGTGGTAGTAATCAGCCTGCGCTGAAATGAAGGGAAGTCCTGCATTCTTGAGGTCTTCGACTAAGAAGCCCACTTCACTTGCTGGAAGCTCTTCTGATTTTACAGCGTTTCGGCGAAACGTGTCAGGGCTTTCGCGGTATATGGTGCTGTTCTCCAATGGAGACGTGCGCAGAAAGCCTTCGTTCCATTTGTAGACAACCGCATCTGTAAGCTCCCAGTACTCGTTGTTCCATTTTGCTTTCGGGGCGCGTACCAGAGATGCAAAGGAACCGTCCTCATTTTGCTCAACAATACTCAAGCCGTTTAAGACGAATTGCTTGTAATCGTAATAATCAACCGAATAGATAAGGGCGCCGCCTTTCGACTTGATGACGATGTCCGAATTGTTTTCTGTCGTGGACTGATGCAATAGCCTGCGCGCCATATCGTTTTTCGTTTTCAGAGTGGGAATGACAACCTTATCATCAAAGTTAAAGGCAAAAAACGAAGCTGCAAACCCAATTACCACCAATGGTAAAGTGAATCGAAAAAACGGGATGCCGGAGGAAAAAATAGACGTCAATTCGTTCCTGCCATAGAGGTCGCCTAATGTATAGGCGGCCGCGAAGAGAAGAGATACGGGGAGGGCGTAAGAGAAACTTTTGGGTATGTAATAGTAAGAAACAGTGAGAATCTCCCTTATCGATACCTGATTGTTCAAATAACGCCAAAGATTAGTGAAAAGGTCGAGGAGAAGGATTATCATCACGAACATGAGAGAGGCTATGATAAAAATTGGTATGAATTGTTTCACAAGGTAACGGTCTAGTATCATCCTGTCTATCTTCCTATTTCCGTACTCTCAAGCCGCACAGAACTAATCCTATGCCGAACGTGAGTATATCAGGAAGCCACATGGTCCAGAACGGCGAGAAGTCCGCACGTAAACCGAGCGTCTGTCCCCCGAAGAGAAGCACCCAGTAAATGACCGATATGACGACTCCCAGTAGGAAACCCACCGTCTGCCCGCTCCGCTTGGCGAACAAGCCCAGCGGTACAGCGAGGAATACGAACGCGAGCGCGCCTGCCGGCATGGAGAATTTTTTGTAATATTCAAGACGGTATATGGAGAGATTGCGGTCTTTTCTGGTGATTCTTGCCGACTCTACGTTTTTCTTCATTTCGGCAAGCACGGAACCGCGGCGGTTCCATGACGGGCTCTTGGGACCTTCCCGCAGGGATGTTTCCAGAGACAGGGCTTGTTTCAAGAGCGCGTTGTACTGTTCGTCAAGCCGTTCCTGTAACTCCATTTCCTGCCGTTTGATATCCTTGGCAACGTCCACCGAACTCATCTCCCGCGGACCTATGGACGCGGTCGCCTGTATCAAATCCTCCTGGGGCACCCAATAGCGCAGAAACCCGCTTGAGGCGTAGTCGTAATCAAGACGGGCAATCTCTTTTGACGATTGAATGAAGGCATTGGTCAAATCAAGACTCAACCCTTCTTTACCCGCGTCCCGCAGCTGCGCTTCTCTTGCCATAATGAGCCTGCGCTCGCCTTGACCGGTCCTGTCTATGATGAATATATTATTGATGGAATTGCCGGATACGTCCCCGGTAATAATCACCGTATCGCGGTACCGCTTGACCGAGTTAGCGCCGAGTTCCAATGCAGGCGTTGAGACGAGAATACGGCGGTAGAGCTTGTTGAATTGCAGGGTCCCAGCGGGTAAAAGCACGTCGTTTGTCAAAAAGGAAAGGGTCGCTATGGCGACTCCAACTCCGATGGCAGGGACGAATATGTTACGGTAGGAAAGTCCGGAGGACAACATGACCAGCACTTCGTTATCCGAGGATAGGCGGCCGATGGTCATCAGGACGCCCACGAGCGCAGCGAAAGGCGCGGATAGGGAGATAATGGAAGGTATCGCGTAAAGCACCAAGAGCCCCACCTGATAAAACGGTACCCTCTTTGTCAGTATAGTCTGCGCCAAAAGCAAAAGCTGGTTGATAAAAAAAATGCCGAAGAAAAAGAGAAAGGAGACGAGGAAAGAGAAAAGGGTTTCCCCTATGATGTATTTCAGAATAGTTCCCGACAAGGAACGGCGCATAATCATTGTTATAGTATAACGAAAGATGAGGGGAGATTCAAGCGTGTACGCCGCAGTCTGAACGGAATTCGCTAACGTTTCCCATGTCCAGCTTTACCGCGTGGATCTTTCGTTAAATATCATTCGTGCGTTACGGTAACGCATTCTTTCTTGCTCTTTTCGGTATATTTTGTTATATTCAACAGCGGAGAAATGTATGTCCATAGAAACAGTGCGTTCTTATCTGGCGAAATGGAACCGCGATAAGGATATTATTGAGTTATCAGAATCAACGGCGACCGTAAGCTCGGCGGCGGCCGCGTTAGGGGTCGTTCCAGCGCGCATAGCTAAAACTATCTCAGTGAAACAAGGAGCAGCCGCGGCGGTTATCGTAACGTCTGGAGACGTGAAACTCGACAATCATAAATACAAGGACAAATTCGGCGTGAGAGTGAATATGCTCACGCCGCAAGAAGCTCTCGCAATAACCGGACATCCGGTCGGTGGGATCTGCCCCTTCGGGCTCCCCGTCGAAGTAGCGGTATTCTTGGACCTGTCTCTCAAGCGATTCCATACCGTATTCCCCGCCTGTGGCAGTAATAATTCGGCTATTGAATTGACTCTGAACGAACTCGAAGAATATTCAAGAAACAAGGAATGGGTTGACGTATGCGTGCAGTATATGCTTTGACTCGGCGGTACTTGTGTTTTATCACTCCTTAACATATAATTAGGACTATGTTTATAGATTATACAAAATCGGTTCTCATCATCGTTGACATGCAGAATGATTTCTGTCCCGCTTATATCAATAAGCGGGGGGAAGAGACGCCGTGCGGGGCGCTTGCTGTTGACGGAGGCGGTGAAATCTGCGCACCGCTCAACGCACTGTCAAAAAGATTCGCGCAAAACGGCGGCAAGGTCGTAGCAACTAAAGACTGGCATCCCAAAGGCCATATATCCTTTGTTTCGTCTTTCCCAGACAAGAAATTCGGCGATTCCATCGACTCTGGAGCCGCAAGGGACCAGGCTCTGTGGCCTGACCATTGTATTCAAGGAACATATGGCGCTGATTTTCATGAGGGCTTAAATGTCGAATCGATTAACCTTATCATCCACAAGGGGTGCCGAGTAGACTTGGACGCTTACTCGACCTTTTTTGAAAATGACGGGCAAAGCTCGACTGGACTCGACGGTTATCTGAGATCCCTCCTTATCACCGACATCTTCATAGGCGGACTTGCAACCGATTACTGCGTGCTTTACTCGGCGCTGGACGGGACAAGACTGCGCTATAAAACCTATGTACTAACAGACGCCATCCGCGGCGTGGGATACCCAGAGGGTTCTACGCAGCATTCCCTGAACGTCATGAAGATGAGCGGGGTTAACCTGATAACTTCCCAAGAGATACTAGGCGGGGAACATAAAGCATGAATTCCGCTCTCTTGACAGACTTTTACGCTCTCACCATGGCGCGCGGCTTCTGGAAGAACCGTATGGAAGGCGAAAACGTCTTTGAAATGTTCTTCAGGCGCCACCCCTTCAACGGCGGTTTTTCTATCTTCGCCGGGCTTGAGACGCTCTTACACAGTCTGGAGGACTGGACGTTTTCCGAAGACGACGTCGCTTACCTTGAAAGCCTGGGGCTTTTCGAGCAGGAGTTTCTCGCTTATTTAAGGGACTTCCGTTTCAACGGTTCGCTCTGGGCTATGGATGAAGGAACCGTCGTGTTTCCGCAGGAACCGCTTATCAGGGTGCAGGGCAGTCTTATTGAATGCCAGTTACTAGAAGCTATGCTTCTTAACATCATAAACTTTCAGAGCCTCATCGCCACGAAAACCGCCCGCGTCTTTCTCGCCTCGGGCAAGGGCTCTATCATGGAGTTCGGACTGCGCCGCGCTCACGGTCCGGACGGGGCGATGAGCGCTTCACGCGCTGCTTTCATAGGCGGCGCGGCTGGTACGAGCAACACACTGGCAGGCAAAGCCTTCGGCATACCACCGCTTGGCACCATGGCCCATTCATGGATCATGGCTCACGACAGTGAAGAAGAGGCGTTCTCCGCATACGCGGACCTCTACCCGGACAAGACCGTTTTCCTGATCGACACCTACGACACCCTAAAAAGCGGTACGCCTAACGCCATCAAAGTGGGAAAGAAGCTACTCGCAGAAGGGAAAAGCTTTGGTGTACGGCTTGATTCTGGAGATATTCACTATCTTTCTATGCAGGTACGGAATATGCTCAATGCGGCCGGATGCGAAAAGGCTACTATAACTGTTTCAAACGAGCTTGACGAATACATCATCGAAGCCCTCACCAGCAGGCGCGCGCCTGTCGATATATGGGGCGTAGGCACGCACATGGTAACAGGCGGCGGCGAGTCGGCGTTCGGCGGCGTTTACAAACTTGCGGCGCGCAGCAGCGGCGCGGGCGGCTTTTCCCCAGCTATGAAGTTCTCCGACAACCCGGAGAAAACCACGACTCCGGGCGTAAAACAAGTATGGCGCATCAAGGACGCATCAGGCATGGCTGTTGCGGATGTACTTGGGCTTGAAGGGGTGGATGCTCTGGAAAAGGGAAAACAGTACTCGTTCTGGCATACTTCCGGCGATTACCGGCATTTCCGCCATTACTTGGACGGAAGCGCGGTCCCGCTCCTCACAAAGCGCATAGAAAACGGTAAACTCATAGGTCCGCAGGTGAAATTGACAGAGATACAGAGAAAGACCCGCGCCGAACTCGACAGCTTTGACGCAAGCTACAAACGATTCCTAAACCCCCACGTCTACAAGGTGTCAATCACAGAAAACCTCCGCCGTCTAAAACTGGAACTCATAAAGCAATTCTTGGGAGAATAGCCGCAGATGCGCCAGGTTAAGAGTGGGAAAGCAAAACGTCCGCCGCGGAGCTTGAGCCTATACGGGAACAACCCGCGGCAAGAAAGGCGGAGAAAGCTTCTTTTGTCCGTATGCCGCCTGCCGCCTTGATTTTCACACCCGCCCCTATATACCTCTTGAACAAAGCAATATCGTCAAGCGCCGCGCCCGCGCTCCCAAAGCCCGTGGAGGTCTTGATATAGTCTGCGCCCCCGTTCGTAACAATTACGCAGAGGCTCTTCTTTTCTTCCTGCGTGAGCCAGCAGGTTTCCACAATCACCTTGAGAACCCTCTCCCCGCAGATACGCTTCAGTGCGGTGATTTCCCGTTCAACCGCCAGACAGTCGTTATCTTTTACTGCTCCGATATTGATAACCATATCAATTTCGGAAGCCCCGTCCGCCAGAGCCGCTTCCGTTTCCCTTTCCTTTGCGCTTAAAACGCTGTACCCCAGGGGAAACCCGACGACGGTGCACAGGTTGAGCGTGGGAAACGCCGCGGAAGCCCGCGCAATGTAACTCGGCGGAATGCAGGCAGCCGCCATTTTATAAGCAAGAGCCTCGCCGCAGACCTTTTCGATTTCAAGCCATGAGACCGCCGCCTTGAGCGCGGTATGGTCCACAAAGCCCAGCATCTCTTCATTAGTCATCAAATCAATTCGTTTCAAATTGCACCTCCAAGAAACCCCTTGCGCCGTTCAAGAATGACCGCCAGTCAAGAGCCTTTTTTGTTTCAAGCTGTAGCCGCGTTACGGCGAGGAGACCCTTCCCGGTATTGACCAGAATACCGTCCTGTTTATCCGCGCGGAGGACAAGCCCCGGTGCGCCCGGCGCCTCTGCATCCAAGAAACGGGCTTCCAGGATGAAGAGCCGCGCCCCGTTATACCGGGTCCATGCCATAGGCCAGGGGTTAAAGGCGCGGACCTGCGCGTCAATGACCCGTGCGCTCATTGTCCAGTCTATACGCGCGTCTTCCTTGGTAAAGACGTGGCAGAAGGTAGCGTCTGCCGTGTTCTGGGGCGTATCGGTTATAGAGCGGTCGCTGATGCCTGCAAGCGCCCGTTCCAGCAAGTCTGCGGCTTTCCGCGCCGCGATTTCGCTCAAGCCTCCGGTATTCTCCCGCCCTGAGAGGGGGATCTTCTCTTGAAGCAGAATATCCCCGCTGTCCATTTCCCGCGCCAGCCGCTGGATGCTGATACCGGTTTCCGCGTCCCTGTTGAGGATAGCCGTCTGAATAGGGCTGGGACCGCGGTACTTGGGCAGGAGGCTTGGGTGTACATTGACGCCTCCGCAGGGGAAGAGGCTAAGGAACTTGGGTCCGAACAGGCGCCCGTAAGCAAAGGATACAAGCAAGTCAGGATGCAGGGCGGACACGGCCTCGCGTGCAGAGGCATCGAGTTTTTCCACCTTGAGAACAGGCGTTCCCCATTGGGCGGCGGTCCTGCCCACATCGGTCGCCTCGAGTCGGCAACCCTTCCCGCTGGGAGCGTCGCAGTTTGTCAAAACACCCGCCAGCTCGCAGATATGCTTCGGGAGGCTGAAGACCCGCTCAAGCGCGGGAACCGCAATAGACGGATTTCCGGCAAACAGAACGCGCATTACCGTTTCCTTTCGTATTTAGCGACAAGCTTATTCCGCGCTGGTTCTGAAAGCCTGTCTATGAAGAGAACGCCGTCCAAATGGTCATATTCGTGCAAGACGATCCGCGCCAGAACCCCGTCCAGTTCCACCGTAAAAGGGCGCGCCTTTTCATTCCACGCCTGCACCGTGATCTTCTCGGACCTGACAACATTCGCCCATACACCGGGAATTGACAAGCAGCCCTCTTCACGTTTGGACGTTTGTTTAGACGTCGACAGAATAGACGGATTGATGAACACGCGCGGTTCGTCGCCCGCCGCGTGAGTCACGAAAATCCTCTCCATAACGCCGACCTGCGGGGCCGCGAGCCCGATACCCCTACCCTTGTGCATAAGGGCTATAAGCTCCTCCGCGAATATCGCGGTTTCCGCGGTAATATCCTTGACAGGAGCCGCTTTTTGCTTGAGCGATTCATTGCCCAATAATAGAATTTCCATGCCTCTATACTATACAAAAAGTCAGGTAATTTCAATTGGGCGGTACGGCGGCGCGGCATAAGGACGAGCGTGGACCTCCAGCATCAGGAGACGTGCGTCTCCAGCACCTGGAGACGGACATATCCAGTACCTGGAGACGAGCGTCTCCAGCACTTGCAACAGAGCGTCTGCATCACGTGGTGCCAGACACAGACTTCGACTTCTCAACGAGGCGTTATTCGAAGGTGTCCCGCGGTCCCCGCTTGCAAGCAAGGTATCGGTGTCAGACACTGGGGTATCGGTGTCAGACACTGGCGATATCAGGTTCATCTAGTAAATCAGACCTCCGATGCAGACGGTGGTATAGGCTCCCGAACATCCACTCCGCGGCTCGCTCCACAAGCCCAGCCTTCACAGGATTATCCGCTATGTATTCCCGTACCCGCAAAAAGTCCGTTATACCGCTGATTATCCGCGAATAGAAGCGTTCTCCCCACACATGCCCCTTGCGTCCATGCGCTTTGTTCCACGCCTTAGCGAAATTACATTTTATCCACTGCATTATCTCAGATAAATTGCCATCCTCTCCCGGCTTTATCAAGAAATGGATGTGATTTCCCATGACGCAGAAGTCCCATAATTGGAAACGGAACTTCCGCTTCGCTTTCTT
>JAIRSU010000112.1 GCA_031255285.1 Treponema sp.
GGAGATACGGCGGCGGGTGGTGCCGGTGAGGCCAAACCGCGAAGTAACGAGGAAGACATATTTGAAAAAACCGCATTTCCATCACAATCACAAATCGAACTGTTGAAGGGGAGGCAGGAGGGGGACAAGTCCCTGCTGTCTACGTTTCTTAACTTGTTGACAGTGCAGGGCTTTCCCATCCGTAAAAACTCGCATGCTCCTGCGGCATATTGACATAGTTCAACTGTTTGTATAACCTGTAACTAAATTGAAACCTTTGTTCGACCTGTCTATCACTTTTCTTAAAATGGGTTGCCTCACATTCGGGGGCGGGTATGCCATGGTCTCTGTTCTGGAGCGGGAAATCATCGCCAAAAAAGGCTGGATTACTATGGAAGAGGTTATGGACTATTATACGATTGCTCAGGTAACGCCCGGCGTCATTGCGGTCAATGTCTCAACCTTCATAGGCTATAAGCGGTGCGGTTTATTGGGCGGTATCGTCTCTACGTTGAGCTTTGTATTGCCCGGAGTCACGCTTGTTACAATAGCCGCGTTTTGTTTGAGCCGATTCTCAAGCCTCCCTGTGGTCAGGCATACCATTGCCGGCGTCAGAGTCGCGGTCGGCGCACTCATCCTGAACACAACAATCAAACTCTGCAAGGGGTATTTCAAGATTGGGAAAGAAATCGTCTTCTTCCTAACGGCGTTCGCCTTGTCCGCTTTTTTGAGCGCAAGCCCGGTTCTGCTTATCGCCGCCGCAGGGCTTGGAGGATTTTTCCTTTACAGTCCTCGAAAAAAACATTGATATGATTTGTCTAATCATCGTTGCGGAATTCTTCAAAATCGGGCTTTTTGCAGTCGGCGGAGGGCTGGCGACCATTCCTTTTCTCTTTCAGCTTGCCGATAAGTATCCATGGTTAACTCTGGAAACAGTGACGACCACTCAGGCTATAGCCCAATCCATGCCCGGCGCTATCGGCGTCAATACGGCGGCTGGCGTCGGTTTTTACGCGGCGGGTGTCGCCGGGGCGTTGTTTGCCGTTTTGGGGGAGATTACGCCGGCTGTCGTCATCATAAGCCTTGTGGCGCGCGCGTTGGATGCTTTCAAAGGAAATACCAGCGTTCAAGCGGTGTTTTCCGGAATGCGTCCAGCTGCAACCGGGCTTCTCGCCGCCGCAGGATTCGGCGTCATAAAGCTGTCCTTGTGGAACGAGGCTGTATCTGCATGGTTTGATATGTTCCGTTGGAAAGAATGCCTCCTTTTTGCGGGTATCTTTATCCTCATCCGCATCTTCAAATTACATCCTGTTGTCTATATCGCCGCCGCCGGTCTCGCAGGCGCGCTGTTAAGGCTGTAGCACAAGGAGATGATTTTCTGTTTTCCTATTGCGTCATATAAAAGAATCATATATAATGAGAATTATCGTCAGATACTAAATCGTAAGGAGATTTTTATGAATGATATTAAGCCGGAAACATTTGATTTCACCATTGAAGAACTGGGAAAACGGAATATTAAATCACCTATCGTCATGTCAAAAGAACTGGGTGATTCCATAGCGAATTACGTAAGGGATGACCAGTTTGTCCGTCTCGATGCAGGCGTGAATCTGGGCGCTCAACCGTCGCTCAAACGAAGCCAGGTACTGGAGCTGGCGGGTCCGCGCGAGATGATATACTTCCAATCATCCCACGTTCATGCGGGTATAGTGAGTTGCGGCGGGCTCTGCCCTGGTATCAACGACGTGATTCGCGCTATCGTGCGATGTCTCTATGATCGTTATGGAGTCCATCGTATAAGTGGTATACGCTACGGATATAGAGGATTCCTTCCCGAATATAACTACACGCCGAAGTTTCTTGACCCGTCCCGTGTTGATAATATCCATAAGCTTGGCGGCACATACCTCGGAAGCGCGCGGGGCGGCGGCGACAAGGTGAGCGAAATCGTGGATGCTATAGAGCGGTTGAACCTTAATATGCTGTTTACCATTGGGGGAGACGGCACACAACGGGGTTCTCTGGAAATTGCTGAAGAGATTGAACGTCGAAGACTCAAGATAGCTATGATTGGCATCCCGAAAACCGTTGATAACGACTTTGCCTTTATCCAAAAGTCTTTTGGCTTTGACACCGCAGTATCTAAAGCTGTCGATGTTCTAGCCTCCGCGCATATGGAAGCTAGTTCTCAACATAACGGCATCGGGCTGGTGAAGCTCATGGGGCGCGAATCCGGCTTCATTGCGGCTCATGCGGCGCTGGCAAGCCATGAAGTCAACTTCGTCCTTATTCCGGAAGTACCTTTCAATCTTGAAGGCTACAACGGCTTCTTCCACCATCTGGAGAGAAGAATCGAAGCCCGCCACCATGCGGTTATCATCGTCGCCGAGGGCGTATTTCAGGATCAACTAGGAAACGATGAAAAAGACGCGGGAGGCAACCGCAAGCTGGGAGACGCTGGTATCTATCTCCGAGACCGCATTGTGAAACACTTCGCAGCTCTGAAACACCCGAAGATTGAAATCAATCTCAAGTACATCGACCCTAGTTACATCATCCGTTCCGCGCCCGCATCGCCGATTGACTCTATTTACTGCGAACGGTTGGGCAACGCGGCCGCCCATGCGGCTATGGCAGGCAAAACCAAGGTTGTTATCGGGCTTGTCAATAACGAATTCGTGCATATCCCAATGAAAGCAGTCGTCTCGCATCGCAACCGCGTGGACCCGGAGAGTAGTCTCTGGCGCGATACCCTAGACGCTACTCATCAGCCCGCGCTCATGGTCAACAGCTTCGATTGATAGTCGATAGTAAGGAAGGAGCCCTGAGAAGTTTTTTATTTAATAAAACAGATTTGGGGGGAAATAAGGGAACAACGTTTGCGTATTCCAAGAGATGCGGCATTCTGCGCCTTATTTCCTCTCCCCCCCCCGAAAGTCTAAGTTAGATAGTCCGCTTATACGCCTTGATTTCCCGTCGAATACGCTCTGGAAGCTCTGACCGGGGTACGCGGATTTGCTTCATGCTATCGCGGAAACGGAGCGTTACTGTGTTGTCTTCTTTTGTCTGGTAGTCAACGGTTATACAGAAAGGCGTACCAACTTCGTCTTGGCGGCGGTAGCGTCTGCCGATAGCCCCGCCTTGATCATAGCCTGTGGCGAAGTCGCTCATTAGTTCGGCGCGGATATTCTGTGCCAGCTCCGCCAGTCCGTCCTTTTTCTGGAGCGGCAGAATCGCGGCTGTTATCGGCGCAATGTTTGGGTGGAACCGCAATACCGTACGGTAATCGTCAGCGTCTCCCTTGTCCGCTACTTTTTCCTCGTCATAGGCGTCGCATAACAGCATTAGCAGGGAGCGCGTGAGTCCCGCGGACGTCTCAATGATGAACGGAATATACTTCTTGTTGCCGTCGTCTTGGTCTATATATTGCAAATCTTTGCCGGAAAACTGGATATGACGCATAAGGTCATATTGCCCGCGGTTATGCACACCCTCAAGTTCTTTCCAGCCCATAGGGAAGAGATATTCGATGTCGTAGGCATCTTTGGCATAATGGGCAAGCTCGTCTGACCCATGCTGGCGCCATCGAAGGTTTTCCATCTTGATTCCGAGTCGTTCATAATAGTCCCCCCGCCGTTTTTTACAATCGTTTAAACATTCAACGTAAGCGCCGGGTTTCACAAAATATTGCATTTCCATTTGTTCAAATTCACAGGTACGAAAAATGAAGTTTTTCGTAACGATTTCATTGCGGAAAGCTTTGCCGATTTGAGCGATACCGAATGGAATTTTTGCGCGATTACTCTGGATTACGTTTTTGTAATTGACGTAGATTCCTTGTGCCGTTTCCGGGCGCAAATAAATCACACTATCGCCGCCTGCGACAGGACCAATATTAGTCTTGAACATAAGGTTGAATCTACGCACATCAGTAAGTTCGCCTTCACATTCTGGGCATCTTTTCTCTTCCAGATTTTTCGGCGGAATCTGGTCCGCGCGGAAGCGCGCATTACATTTCTTACAATCCACAAGCGGGTCCGTGAAATTTTCCACGTGTCCCGACGCCTCCCATACGCGCGGGTGCATGAGAATCGCCGCGTCTACGCCGACTATCTCGTCGTGCAATTGGGTCATTTCTTTCCACCAATTCTGCGCTATGCGGTTTTTCAGTTCGACGCCCAGAGGACCATAATCCCACGCGCCGTTCTGCCCTCCATATATTTCCGAAGACTGAAACACGAATCCCCGGCGTTTCGCCAGAGATGTTATTTTTTCCATTGTCGCTTTGCCTTGCTCGGCCATATTTACTCCTTATCCCAGAATTATACTTAACATGGAGGGAAATGACAAGTCTTTATAGACCGGTATCAGATCGTATTGATAATCATCGAGAAAGGTTCGTACAACAACCATTGTGAAGCCATGGAATAGACAGAGTCTGTTTGAAAAAGACTAGAAAACTGTTTTGCGGAATAGCTCGCGGTCGAGCATAGAAAGGATCAAGGTTGAGCCGATAGGAATTTTGTAAGGTACGGACAGATCGCCGCCTGGAAAATTAGCCTTTAAAAGGCTCAACTTACTACCGTCCGGCGTTATGGCGGAAATCTCTATCCTGATGGGATAAGGGTTTTTGGGTAAGGTATAGGTAAAGATTCCGAAAGTCTCCCCTTCTTGGATTTCAGGTTCGGTAAGCATCAGTTTGATGCGGGTCGACTCTTCAGTTTCAATATCCGGCAGCGGCGTTTGCGAGGCGACGATACCGCTCTTTTCACCGTCTTGAGCGGGTCTGGAATCAAAGGCAAAATCAACGTCTGTCTTATTGATCTGTTCGAGGCAAGCTTCCATTGTCAGCCCTGTGAAATTCGGGACTTTCATCGTTGCGTTTTCCTCACCTTTGCTCACCACGAATTCTAATGCTACGGCGCTCGACACGGGCGTTCCGGGTTCGGGTCTCTGTTCTATGATGGTTCCGCTCGGCTCTTTTGAAGACTGTGCCATGAAAGGCTCTTTTATGTTGAGCAGCGGAAAATCGGTTGAAGCGAATAGAGTCTGGATTTCAGCCCGGACCTCGTCTATGGAACGTCCTCGGTAATCCTCAATGGTATTAAGGATGATTCCTTGGCTCACGACTAGTCGGATACGGCGTCCAGCCTTGACAAGTGCGCCGGCCGTCGGCTCCTGTTCGAGTATCGAACCTCGCTTCTCCTGGGACGATCTCATCTGGAGTCGCGGATACAGCTCTTTTTCCTGCAATTCGAGCAGGGCGCTTATAAGGTCCTTTCCTACTACGTCAGGCGTCATGGTTTGTTCTACTCCATGTACCGCGATAAAGAAAACCGCAGATCCTATGAGTATGGCGAAAACGGATATCCCCACCGCCATCAATATAAATGTTCTTCCTGTCATATATTCTCCTGTTCACAGGAATTCTAAAATTACAGGTTTAGAGATTCCTTTCTGAAAAGCTTGTTTTTTTTACAGTTGCGTTATGATACTATAATCACGCGAAAAAGTGTAGTGTTTAAACACATCGCAGAGCAAAATTTTAAACAACTTTTATTTGTGCTCATTATGCTGTGCTGATTATGGCTTCAAGCGGTTTTTATCAGGGACGCCCGTCAGAAAATGCTTTTTTCAGGCGCGGAAAGCGCGCCTTCTAATACCGCGGCCGTCATTGGAAGGTACTGGACTAGGACTCGCCATCTCGTATAGCCTCTGTAGAATGGTGGGCGGTGGTATTGTCGCGGAATCGATCTGGAAAGGGAGGTGTATTCACGGTCAATACCCGCGGCGATTCGGGATATGTCACCGTCTGATGTTGCGTCCGAGCCTGAGAACAAGCGAGTATTGATAGTGGAACACCGTGAGATTTGGATAATGCTTTCTATACCACTGTCAACAAGTTAAGAAACAAGGACAGCGGGGACTTATTCCCCTCCTGCCTCCCCCTCAACAGTTGGATTTGTGGTTGTGATGAAAATGCGGTTTTTTCAGATATGTTTTCCTCGTTACTTCGCGGTTTGGCCTCACCGGCACTACCCGCCGCCGTATCTCCGATA
>JAIRSU010000120.1 GCA_031255285.1 Treponema sp.
AACACACCGTTCCCGTAAACAACTGCTTGATAGTAGCTACTCAAATCTCCCACGTGCGTCCAGTTAATGCCGTTCGCACTGTAGGAAATTACCTGACTGCCTACTGCGACAAACACACCATTCCCGTAAGCAACGGAATAATACTGTTTATATCCCATGCTCAACGTGATCCAGTTTATACCGTCCTCGCTACGGGAAATTTCCCCGTACTCGGACACTGCGACAAACACACCATTCCCGTAAACAACGGAGGTATAGGAGCCGCTCAAATCCTCTACGTATGTCCAGTCTATTCCGTCCTCACTGTAGGCGATTAACCCATTACCATTTCCAAAAACACCCACTGTAACAAATATTCCGTTACCATAAGCGGCGGAGAGGTAAAGGCCATCAGTAGTAATTATCTTCTTCCAGTTTATACCGTCTGTGCTACAAGCAATTACCAGACCGCCCGCTATAATAAACTTGCCGTTCAAGTAACTGATGAATTCATAATTGCTATAAGACGTATTTATGGTCGTCCAGTCTATTCCGTCCTCACTGTAGGCGATTGCCTGATTGCCTACTGCAACAAACTTGTCGTTTCCATAAACAATGGATTTATAACTAGCATTGTTCTCCATCAGCTTTGTCACCCAATTAGACAAATCGAAGACATAGGTTATGAAGTTTGCGATGAAGTCATAGAGGTACTTCATTTTGTTCCATGATATTTGAAGTATATTCGCTATTGCTGTTAATTCCGTTACGGCGGCGGGCGGGGTTTCGTCTGCTGTGGGTTCTGCGAGCGTGGTCTCTGTATTTACATGGATTTCTTCCCATTCTCCGTCTTTGCGGACGTATTGTTTGCTGTCAGTCGGCGCGTCTGGGATTTTCTGGGATACGGCTTGAGCAAGCGTGTTTTCTGCGTTAGTCGCGCGTTCCGCTTCTTCGGTTATTGCATCGGCATTATCGGATACGGCTTGAGCAAGCGTGTTTTCTGCGTTAGTCGCGCGTTCCGCTTCTTCGGTGAGCGCCGCTTCTAACGCCTTCTGGTTGACCGTGTACTCAAGGTCTATCCATCGCTTTTCTCCGTCTCCGATTTTTATCCGAGTCGAGCCGTCATCTATAAACTCAATCCCTAGCTCGCCTCGCAATAATACGGGATTATTCTGAATCCAGTTTGCTTTCACGTCATTGCGTATTGCTATTCTTTTGTATTCTACCTGCGCCATGGTGTTCCCCCTATAGTTTATCGTCTCCAACGATTTGATTGTGTGCGCTCTCGGACGGGTGTTCAATGTTGTTGAGCACCTGTTTGCTCTTTGCCATATACGCTTCTACGTTTTCCTTGGTGAGAGGCATTAGATTAGCGGGTACAAAGAGCACGTCTCCAGCCTCGTCGATCGGGCTGTTTTCCATCTTCCGAATCTCGTTGACGGTCTTTATTCCGCCGTTGATTTGTTTGATGTAGGTGTCTATTCGCGTCTGGGCGTTTACTCGTAAGAGCGAATTGTAATTGTATTCAAAATAAATCTCCTCGCGTTCGAATGGAGTTAAGAGATATTGATTTACCGCTTGCTCAAAAGACATCGCGAGGGGTTTTACGGCGTTATCTAGGAATAGTGTGTAGAGCGTTTCCATGTCCCCGCCTTTTGTGGGGTTCAGCATGGCGAGGGGAACGCCGAATATCTTGGCTGTTTCTCGTTCCTGAAAATCCCGCGTCTCTGATAATTGCATGGCGCGGTTATCGTTCGAGCCTGCGTCTACAGAGGTGTAGCTTATGCCTTTTTTTTGTATTACGGGCACACCTGAATTCTCAACTCCTGCATAGCCTCTAATGAATTTCTCTTTCATTTCGGCTATTTGTTCGTTGTCAATATCAGGCATCGCGCCGCTGACATCTATGACTAGTCTTTTGCCTATGCTCTGGTCGAATGAGTTTTGGACGTATTTATCTAGTTTAGCCGCATTTTCAAAGACAACCCGGTTGGTATCAAATATGGAATAGCCTTTTAGTCCATCGTAGTTAAAACGGCTGGGAATGTGGATTATCTTTTCTCGTGTATAGACGTTTCCATTGTAGTAAAAGCATTTTTCGTTTGTGAGCGCGTCTCTATCAACCCGTACTTCTTGCGGATTCAAGCGGAATAAGCTTACGACTCTGCCGTCTATGTCAAATTTATACCAGTAGACATTCCCGGCGAAGTAATCTTTGGCGGAGTTATAAAAGAACTGCCACTTGGTATCGTCATAATTCGGTTCGTCTAATACGTTCTTGATGTAGTGTTTGGCTACGCCGCGTGTTATCTTGCTGTAGAATCCACCACCTAATCCCGCAAATGCGGAACAAATGAGGTCTATGGCCGCAAATGAGGTGGCGTCCTCGCCTATCTTTACTGCGTAGGGTTCCTGCCATACGGTATATTTTATTTTTGTCCTGGGCGGCGCTCTAAAGAACCGTTTAATTTTTTCAAACATCTCTCTAGATATATAGTCTGTTTTTTTGGGCTAATTTGAGAGAAATTTGTATTTTTTTTAAAAAAAAAGAGAAAAAAATTTGAGGGCTGGGTGACCCTTCTAAAAGAGCGCCAGTAAGTCATCGAAAGACATGGTCGGAGACTCCTCTTGGGAGTCAGCCATGTGCACAGCCATGATTGAACTAATCACTCCATCGATGCGGTTGCGCGAGCTTTTGTTCTCTTTCAAGGGCTTGTAGTTTCCGTTCACGTCCGCCCGCACGGTCGCATTGCCGAGCATCCAATGAAACACAGGGTTATCGCATACGACTCTCTTGTCTATGAGCAACTTCTCAAAGTTTTTTGTGGGCAGGCTCATTTGTTTCATGGTCTGGCTGAACGCCACGAGCGCGGTCGCCGGTAACTCGTTCTCTAGTTGTTTCAAAACTTGTACGTTTTGCCAGGGGTCGTAGGCAATTACCTTTAACCGATTATCCTTTGCTATTTTTACAAACGCATCTACTAAATAATCATAGTCAATGCTTGCGCCGGGTATGAGCGTTACCAGCCCTTTGTTTACCCAGTCTATCAGGTTGATATTCTCTTTCGAGTATCTTTCTGAAAACGTCTCCGCGGGTATGAAAAACCGATGCATCAAATGATATAAGCCGTCATCGGTCTTGAAGCATACGCTCATCGCGGTGAAATCGTTCACGGAGGAAAGGTCAAAACCTCCCCAACAGTCCGCATCGTGAAACTCTTTCACAGGGACTGTCTTTAGGAAGTCAATCACCGGCTGGGAAATCCAGTTTGATACTCCGCTTGTCCATATGCCGCACGTCTTTGCTTTGAAATCTGGCTGACGGCTGGGAGAGAGGAGGGCATCGTTTAAATCGTTGACGAGCGTCTCTTTTCTTAGTATAACGCCGAGGCTTGGATTCGCTTTGACAAAGTTCTCCGTATCCTTCCAGTCATCTGCTTCGTCATACGCATAGATGAGCGCGAAATACGTCTCGTCATTGGAAACGTTGTTGAGGATTTTCCGCGCCTTCTCGTTCTCTGCATAACATGGACCGCTTATATTCAGTCCTGCGGACGTGATGATTAGGTTAAGCGTGTTTAGCCGCGCCCGCGCCCCGTACCGAAAGCTCGAAACGATTTTATCGTCTGTGTATGAATGAAACTCGTCAAAGAGCGAAACTGAATTGCGATAGCCGTCAATCGACATACTCTCTGACGAAAAAAACGATATCCTGCTGTTCTTATATATAACGTCGTATATCGTTTCGTGTACCACTTTCAATAGGCGCGGGTCAGCTTTTAATATCATCTTTATCTCTTTGAACGTCTTCTCGGCTTGCAGATTGTCTTTGCTGACTAGGTAGGCTTCGGCGGCGCGCGTGGTGAAGAAGTCATAAAGGATTATGGGGAATAAGAGTGATGTGGTCTTGCTGTTCTTACGGGCTACTTCTATATATCCTCCGCGAAAGCGGCGTTTCTTTGTGTTCTCTTTGTGATACCAGCCGAATAACTGGTAATAGATGAACTTCATCCACGGGAGTAGTTCTAACTTATGGTCTTCTGTCTCTATATCGGGAATTATTAAGCTCTCGGCAAAGTCTATGACCTCGTCTGCTTTCTCTTTAAGAAACACATAATCAAAGCCTTCATCCTTCTTGCGGTTTAAATCTGTGAGAAATCGGTCTACGGCTTTCTTGCAATACAGTCCTGCACGGATTTTACCTTTCTTGATTCCCGCACAGTAATTCTTTACGTCCATGTAATGGCTCATTTCTTTTCACCTCTCAAAACAGCGTCTATCCCGTCTGCCTTTTTATTCTCTTCCTTCTTCGGAAAGTCCGCCTGCTCTTTCAATGAATAATATGTCTTTACGAATTGGAGATTTAATTTCTCCAGCTTTTCAAAGACTGCTATTTTCTTTGTAATATCAGTTTTTTTTAATTTTTCAATCTCGCCGTGAATATATTTAAATTCCTCATATGTTGTTTTTAACATCTCTATCAGGTTTTTATTTACGGTCTCGGTAACGATTCTTCGGTCATGTAGAGAAGGGCGATAGGTGCCGGACTCTTTCAACTCATCAATTTTTTTTCTCGGTCTGCCCATTTTTTTACGCCTTTAAATCCAAAAAAGAGCGGGGAAAATCCGCGCCCGCGCACCCACCCCCAAAAGAAAAATAAAATACATACGCGACGCCTTACTCCCCTATGAGTGGTATTCCCCTAAGAGGCGAATTTTGACCCCCCCCTATACGGTTCTCTGTCGCTGTTTGCGCGAGTCTATTTCGCGTTGGGTAAGCCTCTGGTGGCAGGCATGGCATACCACTTGAACGTTTCCAGAGTCAAAGAAAAGCGTCTCGTTGCCGCGCGGCGGAATGATGTGGTGTAATTCAAGAGGCGCACCAGCGTCATTGCGTGATATTCCACAGAAGGTGCAATGGGGATTGTCTTTGAGCGCCGCGCGCCGAAGACGCCGCCATTCTGACGTGTTGTATAGTCCCTCATTCCCCCGTACCGCTCCCCCGAATGGTTTCCTCCCCGAAGCACTCGTCCCGCCTTCTTTGGTCCATTTATGCGCTGTGCAATAGCCAGGACTAGCTAACAATACTCCGCATCCCGCGGCTCTACATAAATACCTTCTCATACTCCACCTCTCGCGTCTCTCGTTCTTTGTCTTGAAACAATACTTTCCGACAGCCGAAACGAATATACACGCCTATCTTTTCTATCCGAAAATCAGCCTTTGATAAATACTGCTCTATGCAATACATCGCCGCGTCATGTGATTTCTCTTTTAAATCAAGATATATCGTCTTGCTCCGACGGTAGCCAGCTATATAACGATGGGCAAGCCGTACGCATATCTTATACATCTCCGCAAGCGCTTTATCCATGGATACCTTATCAGCGTCTCGCTGTCTTATATACTCCTCCTGCAGTCTCGCGAAAGCTTCATTCTCCTTTGATAGTGATTCCACGATGCCGGTATCTTTCATAGGTAATTAATCCCTTGCCGTGGAGTGAACGCAAATACCGACTTACCGCAGGTTGGCTTATGCCTAGGTATTCTGCAATATCATTTTGTGTCGGCGCGTAATTACGTACTCCGATAAACTGCTTTATGAAAGTATAGGTTCTCTCTTCAGTGGGGTTATGAGTCAATTCTTTCTCTCTTTCGCTTGATAAGATTATTAAGATGGCCCATGAAGTCCGGCACGTCTGACGAGGCGAGCCATTTATTCCGCGCTGTTTCCTCCTGCGCGGCCCTTTCACGTTCCGCTCTCTCACGTTCCGTCTTTTCCTGTTCTGCCTTTACGCGCATTAGCTGGTCATCAAGCCACGCGAGGTACTCGTCCCGTAAATCAGACCAGTCACCGCCGCCGCGTCTGGGTTTGTTGCTCGCCGCACTCATAAAAAGCCGCCGAAACTGAAACGGGTCACTATGTTCGAGACGCTTATACTTGTCATTCCGTCTTAGATATTCCGCGATAAACATTAAGAAACTTTTCGGGGGAGAGAGCCAATCCCGCGGAATATTGCTCTGTATTATCTTGGATGCTTGCGCTCGGCTGATTTTTACCCCGACCGCATCCGCCGCGCCGATGATCACCGGTATGTCCGAAGTGTTAGCTACCGGCAGTGCGACAGGCTCATCAAGCGGTATATCTTCAAAAAGCGCGGGTGCAGCGTCCTGCATCTTTGCATGGTTTGCATCTACAGACTCACTTACTGACTCACTATTATTTAAATGTATAGAATCAGTACGTGAGTTAGTACGTACGTACTGCAAATGATGCAAAATATGCAAATCTGGTGCATCATTTTGCATCATTTTACATGAAACGATTTCACGCTCTTTCCGCGCCCGCCGCTTCTTCCAGCTCTCCCGCGCCGCGCGGCTTCGCTTCTCAGATAAGGTCTCCGCCTTTGCCGGCACGGACTCTGTCCCGCCTTGCCCGCCACGGCAATGTTCCGCGTCAACGGCGCTCTTTGCTATGACAAAACCAAATGCAAGCGTTTGTTTGGAAAACGCCGTTACAAGCCCGGACGTCTCATAGGCGCATACTGCACACACCAACGTCCCTATATCTGCCTCGCTAATCCCAACTTCTTTCGCCTGCAATATCAACCCTTGATAGTTAAACATATCCTTAACACCTCCTTCATGGATATTTTCTCTGTCGTATTCACGCCGCGCATCCTCAAACGCCGTCTCTTTCATGCAGTACCTGTTTCACTAGCGCGTCTATTTCTCTCTCCGCGTCTTTCGCCTTCGCAAGCGTCAAGTTATCCCGCGTCGTTATATATTGCTTTTGCAACAGACGCATCTCTTCTACCTTCGCGGCGAATCTGTACAGACGGCGTAGGTTGTGCATCATAATCGCAAAAGTCTTTGGATATTCGCGCCTTGCCGTTTCTTCCTGCGCCTTGTCAACCGTACACCCTTTGTAATACAGCGGCGCGGCGAGGTCGTGTATCATTTCCATAAACCAACCTTTTCTATTTCCGCCGCCGCCCTTGCCGCCAGTTCAGATACGCCGCCAGCACCAGTACGACAGCTCCCACTAAACCTGCGACCGCGCCGTCTATCCCCCGTAGTAACTCAATCATCTAGCCTCCTTCGCCTCTTCCTACGCCGCGCCTTCCTTGAGCCTGCGCGTTACCTCGTCCTTCAACTTATCTGACACGTACCGTAGCGCATACCCGCTCTGCCGTACCGCCGCCATGCACAACTCCGCCGTCTTCAATCTTTCGGGCACGTGGCATAGTGCCTCGCCGTTTCGCTTCACCGCCGCTAGGCATATCTCCTCCGTCCGTAGTTCTTCAGGCACATACTGTAGCGCCCACCCGTTCTTCTTGACCGCCGCCATGCACATCGCCGCCGTCTTTAACTCATCAGGCACATCATATAGCGCCATACCGTCCTGCTGTACCGCCGCCGCGCACACTGCCTCCGTCCGTAACTCTTTAGGCACAAACCTCAACGACCACCCGTCCTGCTGTACCGCCGCGAGGCACACCGCTTCTGTCCGTAGTTCTTCAGGCACGTAGCAAAGCGCCCTGCCGTTCTGATTGACCGCTTCCATGCACACTGCCATTGTCCGTAACGCTTCAGGCACTTCCCGCAACGCCCTGCCTTCTTTCTTGACCATCTCTAGTGCTTGCTCTTTTGTCATCACTCCTCCTTCGCTTTCTGTGCGGCAAGCAGACGCAGTGCCTCTATCAACAACTTGGTGGGTATGTACTCTAGCGCGTCATTGTCCTGCTCCAATGCCACCATGCACATCTCCGC
>JAIRSU010000095.1 GCA_031255285.1 Treponema sp.
TCCTGTCTTTTCCATCGAGCGGCAATATCGGCGGGTGTGTCGCCAGAGATGTTTTGCATGGTCTTATCCGCACCTAATTCCAAAAGCTGCCTCACTTCTTCGATAGTTCCATATTGAGCCGCATAGTGGAGAATGGTATTACCCGACCGGTCAGTCTTGTGAATCTCCTGGTTTGAGAAAAGCGCAACTATGGCGGTTCTCCCCTGTTCCAGAGAAAGCCGTGCGGGGTTCCTACCGTCAACCGCATCTGCAAATACGTCTGACCCAGCTTGGGCAAGCACCGCCGCAATATCCCAATATGCCTGTTCCATGGCAAGGCGCAGAGGAGTTTTACCTTCAGAGTCAACCGCGGAAAGCTCGGCGTGTTGACCGATGATTGCTTCTATCATAGGCACGGGCGCTTTGTTGCTTATAGCGATGTGTAGAGGAGAAAGACCGTAATCGTCCGCTAATAGCACACGATCGTCGGCGAGGAGAAGAGCGGTCATGTCAGGAGACGTGATAAGGGCAAGGCGGAATGGGGTCTGCGCTTGGGCGTTCCTTGCGTGAATGGACGCGCTTAAATTGAGGAGCGCAGTCGCAATATCTTGCCTGTTCATCTTGACGGCCATGTGTAAGGGAGTATCACCCGTTGTGTTTCTCGCATTTACCCCCGCGCCGAGAGCCGTAAGCCGTCTTACCGGCTCAATGAAACCGCCGGCTATAGCTTCCATAAGAGGAGTGTTACCATCTGCATCTCTAACATCAATGTCCGCACCATTTTCGATGAGAAGTATCTCCATATCTGTATAACCGAGCCTGACCGCATCGTGAAGCGCGGTTTTACCATTGAGCGCATGGGCATTGACATCTATATTCAAGGAGATGAGAGCCGTTCCTGCATCCATGGATCTCCACCGAATAGCTGCATGAAGCGCCGTATTCCCGACCTTGTCCCGTTTGTTAATTAACGCACCACTTGTTGTCAGAGTCCTGACTGTTGATGGTAAATTGTACCGTACTGCGGTAAATAAAGGGGTTTCGCCTGTCGCATTTTGTGCGTCGATGTTCGAACCGATTTCCACCATAAGCGGAATGTACCTGTCTAGTTTCCACTGCGCTGCATAGTGGAGTGCGGTGTTTCCAAGTCCGTCCTGTGCTGTAAGGGTGTCTTTCGTTAAAAGCCATTGCCGCACTCTGTGGTCAGGTGAGAAAAACGCCGTGTAAAGCGGACTGTTGCCGCTTGCATTGGCCGCAAAAATATCGGCGCCCCTTGAAAGGAGAATAGAACCTGTTCTTTCATCATCTTGCTGAACCGCGATGTGGAGGCTCGTATCCCCCTCCTTGTTACGTGCATCAATGAACGCGCCTTTTTCTAATATGGAAGAAATGGTGCCGGTGTCAGCGTGGTTTTTTACGGCAATATGAAGAATGGTATTGCCCATTCCATCACTTTGCAGAACCGTTTCTGTCGTGATAAGTAAGGGTAACAGAGGGCTTTTCTCTGTCAAAACCTTTTCAAATGGGGTCAGTCCCGAATTATCCGCAGCGAAAATATCGGCTCTTGCCTCAAGCAGTAGAGAGATATAGGTACCCTTGCCTTCTTCTATGGCGAGGAAAAGGGGCGTTTTCCCTTCAATGTTACGGATTGACACATCAGCTTTGCCGTTGAGAAGAGTTTGGAGAGTGTCAGGCACCCGGTTCAGTTTAATGACGATGTGCAGTGGAGATTCTCCATGTTCATCACGGAGGTTCGGGTTCGCGCCACTTTCCAAGAGAAGGGAGAGAATGGCTTGATGAGAGGCAAAGGGAATGGCAATGTGCATAACTGAATTGCCTTTTGCATCTTGAGCGTTGATGTCCGCGCCGTTTTCAATGAGGATACGTAGAGCGTTCATGTTGCCGGACATGGCGGCTTCGTGGAGGGCTGTCGAACCGGACGCGGTCTTTAGGTTAACGTCGGCATCTCTATCGATGAGGAACTGGATGAGTCCGAGGTAGCCTTGGCGTGCCGCGAAATGCAAAGGCGTGATGCCGTCCGCAATACGGATATTATAGTTCGACGTACGCACGGCAGGCGCAAGATACGCGAAAAGCGGATCCCCGGAATACGCGCCTTTAAGGATGAGCTGTTCTGCGGATTGCATATAGAGTAGAGATTCCGGATGAGACAGGGCGATGTCAAGGAGATTTTTGCCCTCGGCGCTAGTCTTTTTAATTGATGATTCAGTCCTGATGACCTCTGTCAAAAGAGTTAAATTCTTGAGGGATTCTTCCGCAGGCGTAGTGTTCCCGGGCATGGAGTGAAAAATATCGGCTCCACCGGCAACGAGAATCCGCGTTACCGAAGGGTCTTCCAGACCTATACTTATGGCGAGGGGCGTACGTTGCTGCTTATCAAGCGCGTCAACTTCCGCGCCTATTGCAAGAAAAAAAGCCGCCAGTTGGGAATTTTTTGTCTCAGCCGCATAGTGGAGCGGCGTCTTACCTTCGGTATCTGTCGTATGGACATCAACTTCCCCAGTAAAAAAAGCCTTTGATTTTTCTGTATTGCCCGTCCTCAGAACACTCCAGACATCGTCTTGAGACTTCGGTGTGGGTGATACTGTTGTCTGTTCTTGAGGTTTCAACGGAGCTTCCACAGGCGCAACAGGAGGGGTTGAGCCGCAGAATGAAAGTATAAAGCATAGAACAAGTATAATAAGAGCTTTTAAAAAGTGGAAGAAACTAATGTATTTTAAAAAAGTCATAATTTATTATCGGTAAAATAGGTGGGATAATTAGTGTTTGGACAATAGACATACGGCACCTATCCCCTATATGGTATTTGAGACGCTCTTTTCAAGAGGACGCTTTAGATTCCTCATAAAAGTCGTAACATTCTTGACAGTTTTCCCTCTGCTATATATACTTGTATTACTACAGGGGAACATGAAGCAATTTTTGTTGACGGTTGCACCGGAGCATGGGACCGTTATCCTTACAGGAAATGATTATCACTATCTTGCACACGTGAGGCGTTGCAGAGAAGGCAGCATTTTTAGGGCGATTCTACCGGACCATAGGGAAATTCGTCTTTTAGTACAGAAGTTGGACGGGTTCCGACTCATATGTCAGTGTCTCGAACAGGAGACCTCGCCGTCTCAGCCGTTGCCCCCCATTACGCTCTTTCAGGCTTTACCTAGAGGCATGAAAATTGATCTGATAATCAGACAGGCTGTGGAAACAGGAGTGAGTGAAATTATTCCCTTTATTTCGGAATACTGTATTCTCAAACAAGACTCGGTACGAGAAGGCAAGAACGGAAGATTGGATAGATGGAGACGCATCATAAGAGAAGCCCGGCAGCAGAGTGGTTCAAATGTGGAGACTGAGGTTTGTAAGGTCTGCACGACAGAAGAAATGACAGCGCGGTGGGATGCGCTTAAAAGCAGGCATCGGAAACCGTCCGGGCTTTTACTACATCAGGCGCCGCTTGCCGAAGGCAGTTTTCATCAATCGCTTGAAGATTGCGACGCGGTCGCGATAATTGTCGGGCCGGAAGGCGGCTTTTCCGAAAGGGAAGCCGCCTTGTTTATGAATTTGGGATTTACCCCGCTTATCATGGGACAAAGCGTCATGCGTGTTGAAACGGCAAGTATTTACGCTATAGGTGCGGTAAAGACCATCCTTTTGGAGGCGGAGAAATGGATAAGAAAGAAATAAAAAGAGATAGGATAAGCCTATTAAATGTTCCGCTTGATATTGTGCAAGAAGATGATCTTTCCTTCGTCATCAATGAATTGCTGTCAAGTAAGGGATCGAAGAATATAGTACTTTTGTCTCTATGGGATTTACTACGGGCACGACGAAACGGCGATTACCGTTCGTATGTTACGAATGCGGCACTGGTCATACCTATATCAAAGAGTCTCGTGAGCGGTTCTCGTTTTTTGCGGGGCAAGGAAGCGGTTCGTTATATGCCTTTTCATTTTATCATCAAACTGCTTTCAATATTGGAGGTCCGCGAGCTTTCCGTGTATTTAATCGGGGGAAAGAATAAAACACTCAAAAGAGCCGAATCTAATGTCAGCCAGACGTTTCCCTTTCTGGAAATTATCGGCCGCCATCCTGGATACTTCAAGAAACATAAAGAGTCCGATATCATCGAAGCTATCAGAAAAGCATCGCCGTCTCTGCTTTTGGTGGGTAAAGGTGCATACGGCGAAGAATTGTGGATACACAAGAATTCGGATGTAATGGGATGCAGGATTCGTCTCTGGTGCAGTGACATCCTTGATGTTTTCGCAAATAAAAGACATCACCCATCGGATTATTTTTTTGAACACGGGTTTGAATGGATAGGCTTTTGTTGTAGGAACCCACTCCTCTTTTTTCGTATATTCCCTTACCTTTACTATAAGCTACTCCTCCTCATTTACAAGATACGAAAGCGGTGATGCTTTAAGATGCGGATGAGACGCCGCACAGCCAAGCAAATTAAAACCAAAATCAATTCCTATGAATGAGCGGGGGGAGGCTTATGATTGACAGGGAATCTAAAATCAATTCAATTTCTAAATGAGTGGATAGGAGCGGGGATGTGCCCTCCGCGGGCGATGAAGGCAGAGCTGGACGCGGGATTAACCGCCATAATTGGAGCGCCGCCAAGCAAGCCGCCGAATTCAGCCCAGTCGCCCGCTTTCTTACCCGGTACGGGAATTACGCGTACCGCGGTCGTCTTCCCATTTACCATGCCGATAGCCATCTCGTCCGCGATAATAGCGGAAATAGTGGACGGGGATATATCCCCCGGTAATGCCACCATGTCAATACCCACGGAACAGACGCTTGTCATAGCTTCGAGCTTGTCCAAGCTTATAGAGCCGATCCGCACGGCCGCAACCATACCTTCGTCTTCAGAAACCGGAATGAATGCGCCGGAAAACCCGCCTACATGAGTCGACGCCATGACTCCGCCTTTCTTCACCATATCGGTTAGCATAGCAAGCGCTGCGGTTGTGCCGTGAGCGCCGGTCGCCCCAAGTCCCATTTCTTCCAGGATACGCGCTACCGAGTCGCCTACGGAAGGAGTAGGCGCGAGAGATAAGTCCAAAATACCAAAGGGAACGCCCAACCGTTTCGCTGCTTCCATACCGACTAGTTGCCCCATGCGTGTAATTTTGAACGCGGTCTTCTTGATAACATCTGCAATTTCATCAAAGCTTGCCCCTCTGTACGACTCGAGTACTGCTTTAATTACACCGGGGCCGGACACCCCTATATTGAGACAAGACTCGCCTTCACCCATTCCGTGAAACGCACCGGCCATGAATGGATTATCGTCCGGCGCATTACAAAACGTTACGAGTTTAGCGCACCCTAGCCCATCGCGATCCGCGGTCTTCTCTGCGGTTGCTTTTATTATTTCGCCCATGCGCCGCACAGCATCCATGTTGATACCGCTTTTGGTACTCGCGACATTCACAGAAGAGCAGACACGATTCGTGGAAGCCAGAGCATCCGGTATAGAATCAAGCAAAATCTTGTCTCCACTGGAAACCCCCTTTTGCACAAGTGCGGAAAATCCACCCAAGAAGTCCACTTCCAGCTCGCAGGCGACCGCGTCCAAAGTTTGTGCGTAAGGTACGTAGTCCGCATCGTCAGACGCACTAGCTACCAAGGCGACAGGCGTAACAGATATACGCTTATTGATAATCGGCACGCCGAATTCGGTTTCGATTTTCCGCCCGACTTCTACCAAGCTGCCGGCAGTTTTCATAAGCTTGTTCCGAATCCGCCGCCTACATTCTATACCCGAAGACGCCGCGCAATCAAGCAAGGAGACGCCCATAGTGATAGCCCTGACATCGAGCTTGTGCCGCAGAAACATATCTACCGTTTCTTTTATCTCAAATGGAGTGAATAGCATAGAGATTGGGAGTGAGAGACTAGAGGCGTGGTTTGTTTGAAAGTTAATGAAAAAACTTCAAACAATATTTCCTCATTCTCAACTCCCTATTTCCTCCTAGATTCGGTGCATTGCCGAAAAGACTTTTTCGTGCATAAGACTGATAGACACGCCAAGCGTCTCGCCAAGCGTGGACAGATCCTGTTTTACGAGAGATAAGTCGCTACTTTCTTCAATAGCGACTATCATCATCATCACGAAATTGCCGGAAAGCACAGTTTGGCTGATATCCACGATATTGATACCACGTTCCGCCAGAAAGGTACTGACTTTGGCGATGATACCGACCTTATCGCTCCCAACAACCGTTATAATCGCGTTCATGTTACTACTCCTTTTTCATAAGGCGCTCTTATTTTTCTCTTCAAAAGACGGACAACCCCGTCCCGTCGCCCTAAAGACCTCCACTGAAGGTACAATCTGCGACTTTATGCCAAAGAGGAGACAGGATCGAGGAAAGCGCCTCTCCCAGGTGACTTTAAAGTGGACACATTTAAGGCAGTCCGGAAAATTTTGATTCGCCATAAAAACAAAATCGAGAATAAGAGTCGAGCAATTAACATGAATCACTAAACGATTTAGAAATATTATTTGCGTACATTCGCGTAATTTCTCCGACCTTTTCGATCAAACATTATGCGTTCCTGAATATCATGTCAATATCAGGGTCTTTGACCAGCAGGACAGAACATTTTGCATTTGCCATTATCTCATGGTGGCTATGCCCGATGATATCGCGGGTGCTTCTATTTTTTTCCCATCCGCCAAGTATGATAAGGTCCGCGTCTTTTTCTTCAGCCTCCAAAAGAATTTCCGTATACACGGTCCCCTTACGAAGTTCCTTCTCAATCTTGATACCCTTGGATTTTGCCAATTCTTCGATAAAAGCCAGATACCGCGTTCCATTCTCTTCAAGACTCTTTTCATATTCCATACTTTCCTGCTGCACAAAGATCTTGCTCATCGTAAGCTGTCTTATAGTAGCCGTATCCACGACATAGACAGCGGTCAGCTTGCAATGGTAGAACTTTGCCATCACAATGGCGTATTTTGCCGCCATGATAGACGCATTGGACCCCGAGATAGCAACCACAACGTTGGAAAACAAAGATTTCACTCTTTTCCTGCCTTCTTTTTTAATAATTTACTAGTGAAGAAACTATCGCGTTCCTTTTCCTCTAATACAGCTTCTATATATACCATGGTCGCGTTAGCAGTCGGAATCACCATTTTTTCGAGCGCGTTCACTCGCCGCTGCGTCTTACGCACCTCTCGCGCCAGCCGCCATGCAATGGTTCGCACGGCGGCGAGCTCTGTCAAAATTTTCAACAGCTTAAAGAACTCTATCACCGTTTCATCACATTCCGCAAACGAATTCTCCGGTGAATATTTCAATTCCGCATCCGGTACCTTTACCTCAAGTCCTGGAAGGTTCATCCCTGCAATCATGAATCGCTTTTCATGCACATCAAACGGATATTGTATATTTTCAGCAAGACGATTTGCTTTCTCTCTACCCACCGTAACGAGCATCCGCTTAAGAATCGGGTATGCTCTGTCAATCGCAATATCCAGTTCACGCTCAAGCATCTTCACATCTTCGACCTTCCGCATCAACTCCATCACGAGAATCTCCCGTTTCTGCTCCAGTAAGTCGTAACCCTCCTTGGCCGTAGCGAGCTTTTCCTTAATTTTCAGTAAATTACTTTTAGTAGGCGCAATATTTTCACGTGGCATTTTTACCTCTCATTCAAAATGATATACTTACGATATTAGCATACTCCCAGCCTTTTGACAATGGATATTTTCAAAAAAAAGCAGACATAAAGGGACCATTGCATTTTTCTGGTACAATCGGCGCCGATGTACATTCCCGATCAGGTAGTACGGACAACAAAGCGTATAACGGCGTGAAAATATTCGAGAGGTGTCAGAAAGCGAAGAAGTTATGGATGGGAATTCTGGGCGATGGGCTATTAGGAGGGGAACACAGGCGAAAACTCGATGAATACCAAAGCTCTTTTTGGTCTGCCGCAAATTACTATATTATTCGGCTTTTTTCTCAGTCTCCATTGTATTTTCCAAATACATTATTTCTTTATTTCGTTTTTTTGCGTAATCTATTTCCTTACTGCTTCTCCTATATATCCATTCTTATTTACCACAAAAATTGCATCTGATAATTCTATCTTTTTATAATGACCATTTTCTAAATGATGTATTTCTTCATCTGTATAGTTATTATTATCTTTAGCAGGATAAATAACACTTAAAACACAATTTCCCTCCAGTTCCAGTTTCTCAGCATAATTTTTCATAATCTCTTCAAATCTTAAACTCCCGCATATTGTAATTACTTTCATTTTTTCCTCCGTCATTTATATTATACTATATCTTTCTTTTGTCAATCATTTTAATGCGGGTGAAGTTGGTGTGGAAAGAATCGCGGCAATTATAATAATTACGACATATAGAACGATGATTGACTGCCAGCCGTCTTGTTCCACAGGCTCCGCCCGTTGACGTTAGCGCATAAACGGCGTATATTACTGGGAGGAGGATACCATGAATAAATCATTAAACATTTTTTATCCGCATCTCCCGGTCTTGCTCGCCGTCTCTGCCATCCTGGTATGCGGTTCGTGCGCAGGAACGCCCGCAAACACCCAGGCGCCCGCATGGGTAGAGAGTGTGGAGTCCGTCTTCCCAGCCGATGCGTATATCGCGGTACGCGGGACAAGCCGCAGTCGGGAGAACCTAGAACAGGACGCGCTCAGGTCCCTGTCGCTCTATTTTGAGACTCAGGTTTCGAGCAGGAGCGAGCTTGCGGAGTCTTACGTTGAACAAGACGGGGCGGCGACCCAGCGGGTCAGTTTAGACCAGCAGACTCTGGTGCAAACCGAAACACGGCTCTTTGCCGTGCGTTATGCGGAGCCCTGGCTGAACCCCGCAACCAAGACATGGGAGACAGCGGCGTATATTGACCGGGCGGAAGCCTGGGCAATCTTCGAGCCCCGCCTGGCGTCCCAGACCGCGCCCTTCATGGCGCTCTATCAGGCAGCAGAGGCGGACGCGGAACCGATGCGCCGGTATCTGTGTTATCGGGGCGCAGCCGCGCGCGCGGACCTGTCCGCATATCTTGATTTTGCACAGACCCTCAACCCAGCCCGCGCCGGGGCGTTCAGTCCAGTCAGAGACGCGCTCGGAGCCCTTGCCCAGCGGCTGAATCAGGCGAGACTCGAAGCCAGCGTGTATATTGACTGCCCTGTGGACCTGAACGGCGCGATACGCGCGGCATTGACCAAGGCATTGAGCGCCGAAGGGTTTCCGGTAACAGGGGACCGGGACGCGGCCGGAGCCGTGTGCTCTGCAACCGTTAACGAGGGTGCGGAGAGACGAGAAGTCGGCACATTCTACAACCCAGAACTCGTCCTTATCATCAGCGACAAGACAGGAAACGCGCTCGCGTCTATGACGTTGAAAGGACCGCGCCAGAGCGCCATAGGCCCGGATATTGCACGACGGCGCGGGTACACAGCGCTTGCCGCGGAAGTGGAAGCTGCATTTCACGATGAGTTCGAGAGACAAACCACT
>JAIRSU010000099.1 GCA_031255285.1 Treponema sp.
AGTGGTTTGTCTCTCGAACTCATCGTGAAATGCAGCTTCCACTTCCGCGGCAAGCGCTGTGTACCCGCGCCGTCGTGCAATATCCGGGCCTATGGCGCTCTGGCGCGGTCCTTTCAACGCAGACCAAGAGCGGCTGTGTCCCATATTCTCACGGTATCCGCGTCTGCGGAAGCTAAACGTCTGCCGTCCTGCGTATATGCCAGGGCGGTAACCGCCTTGCGGTGGTTGCGGATGGTCCCTGCCTCCTCTTTGCCTCTGTCCGCATTCCAGAATCGGATGGTCGCGTCTGCCGAGCCTGAGACAAGAAACGCTCCGTCAGGGCTGTAAACAAGGGCGGTTATCTTCTTGTAATGCCGCTGTAAAAGCCGCATCTTCCGTTCCCCGATGTTGTATATTACGATGTTGCCGTTGTCAAAACCTACCGCCAGACGTTTCCCATCAGGGCTGAACGCAATGGCTGACGCGCTTGACCTGTTATGAAACTCCGCGAGTAAAGCCCCGTTCAAGGCGTACACCCTGACGGCTCCGTCGTTGAAACTTGCGGCTGTCTGCGTCCCGTCCGGGCTGAATACGGCTTTATTCGCCATTCTGCTATAAGCCTCGTAGAGAGCCGCGCCGGCTGTATGCCAAGACTGGTTGTCATTGACAACATCGGGCGTGTCTTCTGATGCGCCCGGCGAAGAACGATAGGTTGTTACTATTGCCGTCCTGTTGAAAAGATTGATGGTCTGTCTAACCATGCCGTTCCACGCATCCCACAGGCGCAGGAAGCCTGAAGCAGAAGTCTGTTCTTTCTTCTCCGGGGCGCTGTAATATACCGGGGAGGAGGTTGTTTCCGAGCGGTAAACATCGTCTGCATCGATCAATACGGCGTCGTCATATTCAGACGTAAAGACGCCGCATAAGAGCAGGGAGCCGTCCGCGTTGTAGTCTATGGACTCGATGAATTCACCGCCTCTGCCGTGAACGTCTAAAAGTTCCGCGCCTGTTTCCGCATCCCACACTTTAAGATTTTCCCTTGTCTGAAACGCGATTCTTGTCCCGTCAGGTCTGAAGGTCAAGGCGTTGACAGGTCCTCTGCGGGCTGATTTCGCCAATCGCGCAACGCCGTCCCCTGCGTTCCACACGCGCACATAGCCGTCTTTGCAGCCTGTTGCAAGAATGGACCCGTCCGGGCTGAAAGCAAGGCATTGAACGGCTGAAGGCGCAGTTATATCTATTATTGGATTGACCTTGAGCGGATTCGCTATCGTCATACAACTGGCAAGCATAAGTAGTAGTGGAATGAACAAAAGGCAGCGGTACTGGCGGGTCGTCATACCTTTTACTCCCCTCTAATCCTTCCCCTGACGTATGTTCCGCTTGCAGAAAGGTCGGAATCTTTCCAATTCGGTACGCCGTCTCCGTCTAGATCCTTGGGAAAGGACGCAGCGTTAGGCTTAAACGCGGCTGAAGACTGCGCCGCCCGCGCCAGAGACCAGTTGCACCATGAAACGCCGTTTGCTTCAAAAAAATCAAGCCAGTCCTCGCTCTCCGCGATGTATACCTTTCCATTCTGCCCGCCGTCCGCCTCGCTCGTTCCCCATTCTGTACAGAATACCGCAAGCCCACGGTCCAGAGCGTTTTTCACTCTGTCCATAAGCCATTGTCCGTGAGTGCCAGCGTAGAAATGTACGGTGTACATCACTTGTCCTTCGGGGTCGGACGCTTCATTCCCTATGGGAGCGTCCACTTCCTGACTCCAAGTACCGGTTCCGCAAATGACGATGTTGTCGCCTAAACCGTCTTTATCGTAAAGTCTTACAGCGTTAAGTATCTTCTGGTGATAAGGTAAAAGCGACTCAGACCAGCTCTTGCTTAATTTGTTTGGCTCGTTGGCGGTTTCCCAAAGGATGTTTGGCAAATCACCGTATTTTTGGGAAAGATACGCGAAGAAAAGTTCCGGCCCGCTGTATTCAGGATGGTCTTTCTTAATTGCCGAATATTGACTGAGGCTCTTCCCTGCATTAAGGTAATCGTTAGCATTGGGGTCTCCGGGCGTCAGAACGTGCCAATCCACTATCACATACAACCCTCTGTCAGAGGCGAGTTTTATGCCTTTCTCTACCTTTGCAAGCATACCGAAAGGGTCGTCTTTGTACCCGCCCTCGGTAATATACATGGCAAGCCGAACAACGTCGCAGCGCCAGTCATACGCGAGCGCGTCAAACGCCTCTTCGCTTAGAATCCACTCCTCCCATTGCAGCCCCATAGTACTCATGCCTTTTAGCTGAACAGGTTCGCCGTTTTCTTTGCAGAGCCGCCGTCTGCCGTCTATCTCCACGAGCCTGATTTTCCCGTATTTTTCAACTGGACTGACAAAGCCTTCTGGCTTCTCGTGGCTTTTCAGCCCACCGACGCAGGCCGTCAATAGGAAAAGCAATCCTATAAGGCATAAATTCTTGAATTTTGTGAAGTTATCCATATTCTCCTCACCTAACGATATTCGGGATGTTTCTCAAATTCCTCATTATTTAGATAAATGAAACCTCATAAGAGGAAATTATCAATGTTCTTTATTTCCGCCGCCGTTATGGGTAATCTTTTTATTCTTCTATAAAGCGATAGTGGTTCGAAAAACCTATCGCACCGCTATAACAAAAAAATGGGGAACAGAAGCTGGATTCGCCGTTATGCAGCATCGTTTAAGATGCATAACCCCATGCCGCCAAGCCAATGACCCGCTCCTGTTCCCAAAATATTAAAGAAATGTCAGAAAAGTTCTCATTAGTGAAAAAGCCCTGCGGACTACTCCTCTTCATCCTGTACCTTAAACGCTATCGCCGCCTTGATAACATCTTCAGCTATCTTGCCGGAAATCGGCGCATAGTGGTCAAATTCTACGGTGAAGGAACCGGTACCACTGGTGATAGAGCGCAGGTCAATCGAATAGCGCAGGAGTTCTGCCTGCGGTACTTGGGCTCGGATTTCATCAATGCCGCCGGTTGTGTCCTGTCCCAGAATCTTACCACGCTTGCTGGAAAGATCGCTCATCACGTCGCCGAGGTACTTGTCCTCAACAAAAACCGTCAGGTTGACGATAGGCTCAAGCAGAGTCGGTCCGGCGAGCTTCATCGCCTCGCGGAATGCGTTACGGGATGCAAGTTTGAAGGACAGTTCCGAGGAATCAACTGGGTGGTATTTACCGTCAACGAGCTTCACTTCCACATCAACCACAGGATAGCCTGCCATAACGCCTCGCGCCATACCTTCAGCAATACCTTTTTCAACACCCGGAATGTAGTTCTTGGGAACAGAACCGCCAAAGATGGCGTTGATAAACTGATAATTTTCACCGCGGGGCAGGGGAGCGATTTCAATTAACACCTTGCCATACTGCCCGTGTCCACCTGTTTGCTTCTTGTGCGTATATTCGGCGGTGGACTTCTTTGTAATCGTTTCGCGGTAAGGCACGCGAGGAATGTGGGTTTCCACGTCAATTTTATGTGCGGCTTTGATTTTGTCAAGAATCATATTCACATGAAGCTCTCCCATACCGGAAACAACCGCCTCTTTAGTCTCACTGTTAAAAGAGTATTTCAAAGTGAGATCTTCTTCAGCGGCGCGTATGAGGGCTTCGCCGAGCTTATCCTCGTCTTTTTTGGCGATCGCGTTGACCGCAACCGAATGAACTGGCTCTGGTAAGCGTAAGGGCAGGAATGTACCGGATGTATCGCCTGTACCCACGGAAAGAATAGTATCGTTAGTCTTGAGGCTGGCTGATTTAGCAATAATACCAATGTCGCCCGTACAAATCTCCCGTATTTCCTCTAGCTTTCGCCCCTGACAGACAAAAAGCTTGCCAACCCGCTCTTTCTTGTTTTCCGTCACGTTGAATATTTCAGAATCCGAGGAAAGGGTTCCGGTAATCACCTTAATCCATGAGAGCTTGCCGGAGAATTGGTCGTAGACGGTCTTTATGACAAGACCGGACAGGGGTTTATTCGGATCAAGGGACACGTCTTTTTGTGTGCCATCCACGCCGACTATCACATCTTTCGCTGTTTTAGGGCTAGGGAACACATCAGCAACTGCATTCAATAGTGGGACAAGTCCTGAATTTTTGAGTATTGCACCTGCAAAGAGCGGTACTATTTTATTGTTAGCAAGCGCCTCAATGAGTCCTCTATGGACTTCGTCAGTATCAAGGGTCCCGTTTTCCAGATACTTGTCCATAAGTTCGTCATCACCTTCTGCGGCTCCTTCAACGAGGTGTTCACGCGCGGCGGCAAGACTGTCTTTGTATTCGTCAGGTATCGGTACTTCTTTTTCGAGAGCATCTTTCTGAATGGAGTAAGCTTTTTCATTCAGTACGTCAATCACGCCTTTAAACGCCGCGCCCGTACCCATAGGCAAGGTGAAAGGAATCGGTATTACTTTAAATTTATCCTTTATATCCGCAAGGACTCTATTGAAATCAGTACGGTCATCGTCAAGGTACGTAACAAAAATTCCGCGGGGTTTATTCCTTGTTCCTAAATTGCGCCACAGCTTGACGGTCTCTATTTGCGCCCCGGAGCGCCCATCAATGGTCAAAAGCACGGATTCAGCGGATCTGAACGTCAGTATCACATCGCCGGTAAAGTCGGACGACCCGGGTGTATCGAAGAAGTTAAGCTTCTTACCATTTCGCTCAATGTGCGCCAAAGCTGCGTGAATCGAAATCTTCCTTTCAATTTCCTCAGGACTTGAGTCCGAAACAGTCTTGCCGGATTCAGTTGCCTCCGGCTTATGAATAACGCCGCCCGTAAAAAGCAGACGTTCAAACAACGTAGTCTTGCCGGTTCCTCCGTGACCGGCTATCGAAACGTTTTTGATAGTATCAATAGTATAACTCATGGGAACTCCTTAAAAAAACTCATTTATCTATCATGGACTTGTTTTCAGCTATTGTCAAGGTAAATTTGACGTTTTTCGAGTCTTTTTGTACGGTACCAGGACAATTCGAAATAAGCCTCATTCCTCGTATTTGTCTTGTCATTCACACAGGTTTGCGATATAATCATCGCTGAGTATGTTAGTTTAAGGAAAAAACTATGCAAACAAAAATAAAGGCGTCGACGGTTCATTTGATGAGACGGCTTATCATGGTGTCTGTAGCAGCTTTTGTGATGGCGTTAAATATCAATACTTTTATCAATGCCGGGGAGATTGTCCCGGGTGGATTCACGGGACTCGCTCTACTCACCCAGGAATGTTTCCGTAAATTTCTCAATATTCGAGTTTCGTTCAGCGTTCTGCTATATATTCTTAACGCAGTACCGGCTGCTGTCTGCTTCAGGTTTGTCGGGAAACGATTCACTCTCCTTTCATGCCTTATGGTTTTCCTGACAGGCATTTTAACTGATTGTATGCCGCCGATGTTCATAGAATATATCAAGGTTCATGACACGCTTCTCTCCGCAGTGTTCGGCGGGCTCATCAATGCTGTGTCTATAAGTATGTGTCTTTTCGCGGATGCGACAAGCGGCGGCACCGATTTTATCGCTATATTTATCTCTGAAAAATATAGCAGAGATGCATGGAATTATATCTTCGTGGGTAATTGCGTGATTTTGATTCTCGCAGCATCTCTATTCTCTCTCGAAAAAGCTCTCTACTCTATCATATTCCAATTCGCCACAACTATGGCACTGGGTTCTCTCTACAAGGGTTATCAAAAGAAGACGCTTTTCATCATCACAAGTAAACCAGATGAAATCTATCCTCTTATCCGCGATACAACTCGCCATGATGCGACATCTTTCAAAGGTATAGGCATGTTCCGCAACTCGGAAAAAACTATGCTCTATTCGGTGGTTTCAGCAAACGAAGATGAACGTCTTACCACAGCTATCAAACAGATTGACCCGGACGCTTTTATCAATATATTGAGAACTGACCATATTCAAGGCAGATTCTACAAGCACCCTAAGGATTGACCCTTTCAAACATGAGAATTTTCAGGTAAGATTGCCGATTTTTTTCTTGACCGTTAAAGGGTTTTTTTGTATATTTAACTATTATTCAAAGAGGGATTAGAATCTCCCTCATCCTTAAAATTTTAGGAGGCTATATATGAATGTAAAACCTTTGGCTGATAGGGTCGTTGTAAAACCAGAAAAGAGTGAGGCGAAGACCTCAGGCGGTATCATCATTCCTGATACGGCGCAGGAAAAGACCCAGATAGGCGTTGTGACGGCGATTGGTCCCGGTACCGAAAAAGAAAAGATTATGGTGTCTGTGGGGCAAAAAGTCATGCATGACAAATACGCGGGAACACAGGTAAAAATCAACGGCGAAGAATACCTCATTCTCAAAATGCAGGATATTATTGCTACCATTGAGTAGAGGTATCTGTTATTTAATTAGAGAATAGTTAATAGCATATATTTTGAAAGTTTAGGCTTTCGGAATATGTTTTCTGTTTACTATTCTCTACCTTCCATTTATAAGTAAATATGCAAACCATTATTTTAGCGTCCTCATCTCTACAAAGACAGGAGTATTTTAAAGTAATGGGGTTGCCTTTTATTGTTCGTCTTCCACCTGTCGAAGAGACATACCCTACAGGGCTTTCTCCTCGACAGGTAGTGAAGCGGCTGGCGATTCAGAAAGTTTTAGCAGTCGCAGATGATGATATGTGGATTTTTGGTGCGGATACTATTATTAGTATTGATGATTTCCTGTTTGGTAAGCCTAAAGATAGGGCGGACGCGAAACGGATGTTGTCTGTCCTAAACGGGCGTGTGCATCGAGCTGTGACGGGTATCGCTCTTATGAGCGATAGAGGGCTGGCGAGTAACTCGGTTGAGAGCGAAGTTGAATTCATTGATATGTCTGACGCGGAAATGGAATGGTATCTCGATAGTAGAGACTGGGAAGGTGTCGCGGGAGCCTATAAGATACAGGGTTTGACGGGTTGTTTTATCTGTAGTATCAAAGGTTCTTTTAGTAACATCGTAGGATTGCCAATGCGCGAGACATATCAGATGCTTGAATCGGCGAAATATTTTTGTCGCTAAAAACACGTTTGCCTCTTGCGTAATATTTTATTTTTTGTTATACTATTTTCTGTTATTGTGAAAAGCCGATGTGGTGAAATGGCAGACACGGTAGACTCAAAATCTACTGTCCGCAAGGACATGTCGGTTCAAGTCCGACCGTCGGCAAACATATTTTTGTTGTTTTTAGTATTATTAGACTCGTAGACTATGGGGAAAAATGCTCAAATGTGTTCCCCAAATGGATAAATGAAGTATTGTTAAAACGATTTAAGAAATAAAATTATTGAAACGGAATCGAGATGTATCCGTTTTATATCAAAGCAAAAAGAAGGGGCATATCCATAATTCTTCAATAATAGAAAATTTAGAGCTAGTATATTCAATTAACAGCATTACTGACCAAGAAAGGTTTAAGAAATTGTTCGTCGGAGACGATGAAGAAGAATAGTATTGATAATTATGTGTGGTATAAAAGCGATGGTAACTATTCAAGCCATCTAATTTTAGTCTGAAATAAAGAGAAAACGCTAAAGAATAACCATAGCTCTATATGGTGTAATAGAATTCTTGCGGTCTGAAAAGCTTGATTAATAACCGAAACCGTTATATACTATAGACAGGTAGGAAACTATGAATATCGGCATTTTTTCAGATACTTATGTTCCTCAAGTCAATGGAATCGTTACTGTTGTGAGAACATTGAAGATGGAATTGGAAAAGTTGGGACACCGCGTCTATATTTTTACGGTTCAACATCCTAATGCCGTTGACGAAGAAGGTGTTTTTCGCGTGGCATCTTTTCAATTCCCCACAGAGCCTCAACACAGAGTCGGACTTTTTCTTGAAAAGGAACTTATTTTCATCGCCAAATCTCTAAAACTTGATATTGTCCATACTCACACTGAGTTTAGTCTTTATCTCGCTTCGCGACGGGTGTGTAGAAAACTCGGTATCCCTTTCATCCATACCTTGCATACATATTATCCAGATTATCTCTACTATATTCCGCTTCTGTTAAAGCCTATCGTCCATTTGAATCCTTTCTTCAAAAGAGTATTCAAGAATCAGTATTGTATAGTTACTCCTTCGTGGAAGTTGAAAAATTTTCTTGACGGTATAGGATATGATAAGATTATTAAAGTTGTACCTAATGGTATCGATCTTTCACAATTCTACGACCGATCTGATGCGGTGATGAACTCTGCCAAGATGTTCCGTGAAAGGTTTTCCATCACTCCTGACGAGAAACTCGTCATTTTTGTCGGAAGATTAGGCATTGAAAAAAATATCTACACTTTAATTAAAAATTTTAAGAAAATACACGATAGAAACTCAAAGGTAAAACTACTTCTCGTGGGTGATGGTCCAGATCGTCATGCACTTCAGTCCTACTCCTTCGAGCTGGGTTTGTCCGACTCTATCATCTTTACAGGCTATTTACAATGGCCCAATGAAGTCAAAATATCATACGCGGCTTCAGACCTGTTCATGAGTGCATCCCATAGCGAAGTACATCCAGTAACATTTATAGAAGCAATGGCGTCCGGACTCCCAATCGTCGCAACTACAGATATAAGTATCGCTGATATGGTTCTCAATCACGAAAATGGCTGGCAGATAGAAAATGATGATAATCTTTGGGAAAGAGCGCTTGAGGTACTAAATGCGCCTGATTCGAGGAAAAACATGGGAGAGCGATCCGTGGAAATATCTCGAAACTACTCGGTGGAACGCTTCATCAAAGCAATGTTGACTGTCTATGAAGAATACCGTAGGAAATTTTGATGAAAGAAAATGTCCAAGTGGAACAGAAGGCGGCGTTTGTGGCGCTTGTGGGGAGACCATCGGTGGGAAAATCAACTCTAATCAACCGCCTGTGTGGTGAGAAAGTCTCTATCGTAAGCCGATCGCCTCAAACTACGCGAAACGCCATACGTGGCATTGTGAACAGGACGGAAGGGCAGCTCGTATTTGTTGATACACCTGGCAGGCACATCTCTAAAAAAAAAATTAATAGGAGATTGCTTGAAGTATCGGGACGTAACATTGAAGATGCGGATATTGTACTTTATCTACTAGATGCGACTCGTGTTCCAGGCACCGAAGAGTCTGCTGTAGCAGACTATCTAGTGCGTTTTTCCGAAAGGCTCGTTGCCGCAGTCAATAAGATAGATATCCAAACTGACACCACGGAAACCATTAGTTTCCTGAAGAATCGCTTTTCAGCCCTACCTCAAAACCGAATTTTCAGAATTTCTGCGATGCGAAACGATGGGTTGGATCCCTTATTAAAAAAGATATTTGACATAGCTCCGACCGAGCAACCTTTCTATCCGTCAGACTGTTATACGGACCAGAACGTTCAGTTTCGTATCGCTGAAATCATCCGTGGAAAAGCGGTAAACAGGCTTAAGCAAGAATTGCCGCACTCTATTTACGTGGAGATTGCAGATGCAGAATTCAAGGATACTGAAATGAGTAAGAAGCTGTGGGTAAGAGCGTTTATCGTCACCGAAAGAGAGTCTCAGAAAGGTATACTTATCGGCAAGGGTGGACAAATGGTCAAATCCATTCGCCTTGCGGCCCTCGATGAATTACAACGCATCTTTGATTGGGAAATAGAGCTTGATCTTCGTATCAAAACCGTTAACGATTGGCGGAACAATGATACTCTACTAAAACGGCTCACGAGTGAATGACCCTTGAGATTGAAAAGAAAAGAAAGGATAAAACTGCTAGGGTAAGTTGCAGTTTAGTGGCAATAGACGGTGCTATATCAATACGGATTTGTTTAGTTGCTTCATACATTCTGAATCACTCCCTTCGTCATAATAGTATAGACTCTCGCCCTCCCCAAAAAAAGCCAATGTTTCACGTGAAACATTGGCTTATAAATCTGTTTCCTACCGAGTCTTATCTAAACGGTGCGGCTAATCGGCATAATTGCAATTAGACAAAAAAACAGTAAATCACACTCCAAGACGATTGATGATTACATCAAGCATAGAGTTGACAGTACTGATGAATCGAGCGGCCGCTTCGTATCCGTGTTGGTACTTTAGCATATTAGCAAGTTCTTCATCCATATTAACACCGGAGACTGACTGCCGCATATCGTTTAATTGTTTCAGTACGAGATTCTGGGTTTCAAGCATACGCCCGCTCTGTTCACCCAAGAGCCCTGCACGCCCCACTGCGTCCGCGAAGTAATCATCAAATGTCCCCTGCTTACCGACCATAACCTCATTGTTGCGGATAGATGCAATGGCGAGTGCAGCACTTCCGTTACCCACGTTAGCAGGGTGTCCGTTCATACCGAAACCCGCGGCTACAGACGACGGATCTTTAATAAGTGCTGGATTTACATCAAGCCATCCAGACGGGTGCGCTATCGGCGATACCGCATAGTCTAGCACTCCACCTCGCAGAGCCGCGACCGCATCCGCGTTTTGCCAGTCAAAAGCACCGTCAGGACCACTGGCGTTTAGTACGCCTGCATATCCATTCAGAAAACGTCCGGAGTCTTCAATATGCCGAATCACAAAGTCAGGCTGTTCCGCAACAACGGTCGGCGTGCCTTTCAGAGAAAGCCGTCCTTCGCGATTCAGGCGGGCAACAATATCTGCACCTGAATTATTGATGCGGCTGACGACGTCTGTAACCGTATCTGTGGGATAGTATTGTACTTCAATCACGCCCTCACCGGCGGACAAGGTGAGTATTCCTTCAAGCCCAATTTGCGCCCGTTCTTCGAGAACATTCATTCCGTTTATACGAAAGATATATGATGAATCTTCAACACCGTCTCCATCACGATCGTAATTACCATTCACATTAGTAACGAAGTTGTGTTCAGTAAAGAAATCTTCACCTGTTACGCCATTCAAGCCAAATGCAGAGCGATGCACCTCGTTTACTAGATCCGTGAAATTCATTGTCATAGAGTCCAGGCTACGAATTTCCTCGGCAATGGTTTGGTCGCGGAAATCCACGAGCGCAGCGACAGCGCCGCCTCTGAAGGAAACATCCTCGCCCGTGTCCGCCCATGTGATTTTAGGATAGCCCTGCGTACCGTCAGGCAAGGCGGGCGCGGGTTCAAGCACGAACTGCCTGCCGATTTTCCCCTGCACCAGAACCATGCCTGCGGTATGCGCCATGAATTCGTCCGGATCGCGGTTATCAATAGTAATATCCACAAGGTTTGAGAGCTTATCAATCAAGAGGTCTCTACGGTCGAGGAGGTCGTTAGGGTTGTCGCCTTGAGCGCGAACTTCCTGTATCTGCCGATTTAGTCCTGCGATTTCACGGGAAAACTTGTTCACCTGATCCAGCCGCAGAACAACATCCTCGTTAGCCATATTCTGCAATCCTTTGAGACTACTGTATCTATCATGGACTGCGTCTACGAGTGTTTTGCCGCGTTCAATGACAGCATTACGGGGCGCTGTATCAGTAGGATAAGTCGCCAGTTCCTGCCAAGAATCCCAGAAAGCGTCCATTTTGCTGCGAATAGAGTTTTCGCCTGGTTCGAGGTAGACTTGTTCCAGCATATGGATATAAGGGTCGCGGGCTTGCCAATAGCCCTCCCTGCCTGACTGGGATGCGATACGCTTATCCAACAATTGATCGCGCACTCGTTCAATACGCTCGATTGTTACACCCATGCCGATTTGCCCCGCGGAACTCTCGCGATTCAATCCTGGAAGGTAGATAGGTGCAAAAGTTGATAACTGTGCACGTTGACGGGAATAACCCTCTGTAGAGGTGTTAGAAATATTATGCCCCGTAGTATTCAGCGCCTGTTCGTTTGCACCCACAGCACGTTTGCCGATTTCTATACCGGTGAATGTAGACGTCATATTTACTCCTTAAATGAAAGTAGACAGCGGTATTGACATACTTTTCAAGCCGTCTTTACAGCACATGGTCTATTACCAATGCACACATATCAGCTTCTATTTTTGTACCTTTTCGAGAATAGGTATTTCCGTTTGCGGTGGGGAAAACCGCCTTCATAAAGGTATTTAAAGTCGCTTTAGCTTCTTCGAGGTAGAGAGCAAGACTGTCGTTAGCGAGGCGCACTTTGAGTGCGCGTTCTTTTATTTTACGATAAACATCTGCAAGCTGGCGGCGTTCATCTTCAGGCAACTTTGCTATGAGGGTATAGAAGCGCGGCGTATTTCCTTTGCCGTCCATGTAGTCCGAAAACAGCTCCATACGCTCTTTTTCCAGCGCCTCGAACTGCTCCTTATAGCCATTCATTGCAAGAAGAAGCCCTTCAAAATCTGCCCATTCACGTTTCGTTACCGCCGAGCGCATAGCAGACTGTGTATCGCTTATTTTATCAAGTATGCCGCTTTCTTGTTCGAGTACTTGGCGTTTTTGCTTATAATTTGTATCCATAGACTTTAATATCGGCAGAAAATAGCGTTTCTTAAGCTCCAACAACCAATTTCATTTGATGAAAGCTGGGGGGCGCACTTTCCAGACCACCAAAGGCAGACGGAGTACTCTTTTGCCGCCACCCCCCCCCCGCGGGATCCGCATTGCGTCTCCCGCTACCCCACCCGCAGACTTCGTCTGTTCTGGACCTCTTAACGGTTGTTGTTCGAAGGAAGTCCTGTGGTCCCCGACTGGCGGTGCCAGACATAGATTTCGGTACAGACTTCGTCGCGTATGGGAAGAATCGAGGCTCGAGTACGGGCATACGCGGAAGTTCTGCGGTCCCCGTCAAGGCGGTACCAAATACAGACTTCGCCTGTTCTGGATTTCTTACACCGCATGAAGTCGGCGGAAAAGTGTATGGCACCGACAGAGTGTCGGTGTACTGGCTTCTTAATTCGCGCATATCGCCTGTTCGGTAGGAGAAGTCATGTCCGACGATTTCCTCCAGCATATCAACGAAAACGGTTTTTCCTGTGCCCATCGCACCGATAAGGCACAGGGCGGTCTCTGGCTTCTCGCCTGTTTT
>JAIRSU010000109.1 GCA_031255285.1 Treponema sp.
ATTATACTGAATGGCATAAGGAATTATGGAAAGATAAAAGCATAGAAGAAATACATAAGATGGCAGTAGATTTTGAAAATAAGAAAAAACAAAATAGTAACAGGTCCCACGTCGTCTAACGAGGCTGTATATGCTTCGCCGTTAGAGTGGCTCCAGAGGGCTGACGGCGAGTCTGCTTCAAATAAATCTTTTCGTAATAGTTGACAATTCTGTGATATAATCATACTCTATAGCTATGAATATTTCTACATATACGGTTAAACCGAAACTCCCCAATGCTTTAAAGCCATTGGAGGAAATAGCCAGAAACCTCTGGTTATCATGGAATTTTGACGCTGTCCAGCTCTTCATCCGTTTGGATTACGATACATGGCTCCAATCACAACAAAATCCTGTCCGCTCGCTCGGCATGATAAGCCAGGAACGCCTGGCAAAAGCCGCAAATGATGACTCTTATCTTGCGGCTCTCAACGCTGTTTACTCCAAATTTCTCAGGTATAAGAAAGGAGAAACCTGGTACAAGGGAGTCAAGCGTGAAGTTGTGGCCTATTTCTCCATGGAATACGGCATGGACGTCAGTCTGCCTATCTATTCAGGCGGTTTGGGTATCCTCTCCGGCGACCACATGAAGACTGCTTCGGATTTGGGACTCCCCCTCGTAGGCGTGGGTCTCCTCTATCGGCAGGGTTACTTCGTCCAGCAACTGAATGCAGACGGGTTCCAGCAGGAGAGTTACCCTGAAAACGACTGGTATAATATGCCTGTCGAAAAAAAGGTCGGTAGGGACGGTAACCCTATCAAGATTACCGTTGATTTAGCAGGCAGACTCGCGGCCGCCCAGATTTGGGAGGTCAAAGTCGGGCGTTCTTCGCTTTACCTTTTGGATACGAATATTGACGAAAATGCGCCGGATATTCGTAACATTACCGCAGCTCTCTATGGCGGGAACGCAGAGACTCGTATTCAACAGGAAATCCTGCTCGGCGTCGGCGGCGTCCGTGCACTTCGCGCCTTGGGTATCAATCCAGCCGTTACTCACATGAACGAGGGGCATTCCGCATTCCTCGGACTGGAACGAATTCGTGAGATCATGATGGAAAAGGGATTCAGTTTCGATGAAGCCCGCGAAGCCATATGGCCCACCAATATATTCACCACGCATACGCCGGTTCCGGCAGGTAACGAGCGTTTCGACATCGGACTTATGGAAAAATACTTCCGCGGCTGGTCAGACATTTTGTGCCTCTCGTGGAAGGACTTCCTCGCGCTCGGCCGCGTCAACTCTAACGATGACAATGAAACCTTCTGTCTCACTGTGCTTGCCTTGAAAATGGCGGCTTATGCAAATGGAGTCGCAAAACTCCATGGCGTTGTGTCGCGGGATATGTGGAAGGATCTGTGGCCTGGTCTTCCACTTAATGAAGTGCCGATTCACCACGTTACTAATGGCGTACATCCTCGCACATGGCTCTCCAACAGCATGACGGAGTTACTCGACCGCTACTTTGGTCCCCGATTCCAGGATGAACCGACCGATTTGAGTATATGGGAACGCATCGACCGCATATCAGACGAAGAACTGTGGCGCACACACGAAAGGCGCCGTGAACGTCTGGTCGCCTTTGCCCGTGACCGCATTAAGCGGCACATTCAGCGTACCGGTGCGGTGGAACGCAGAATCCATCAAGCTGAGGACGCTCTCTCTCCCTACGCTCTGACTCTCTGTTTTGCACGGCGTTTCGCCACATACAAGCGCGGTAACCTCCTGCTCCGCGACCCTGAACGTTTACTCCGCCTTGTCAGGGATAACAAGCATCCAATTCAGCTCATCTTCGCCGGGAAAGCTCATCCTCACGATATGCCCGGTAAAGAAATCATCCGTGAAATCATCCACTTCGCCGAAAAATACGATGTCGCCAGCCGTATCGTTTTCATCGAAAACTACGACATGACGGTCGCTAAATATCTCACCAGTGGCGGGGATGTGTGGCTCAACACGCCGCGTAGACCTCTCGAAGCCTCCGGCACTAGCGGTATGAAGGCGGCTATGAACGGTGTCCTGAACTGCTCAATACTAGACGGATGGTGGGACGAAGCCTACACCCCTGAGGTAGGCTGGGCGATTGGACAGGGAGAACAATATACAGATACCAACTTACAGGACGATGTGGAGAGCAGGGCGCTCTATGACCTGCTTGAACGAGACATCATTCCTCTGTTCTACCATCGTGGTCGGGATGGCTTGCCCCGCGAGTGGATAAAGCGTATGAAAGCCGATATGAAACAGATAGGGCAGTCTATGTCTTGCCACCGTATGCTCATGGACTATTCTAATAAATTCTATTTCCCCTCGCTCAAGAACTATCGGCGTATGATACGAGACGATTATGCAGAGGCAAAATCAATAGCGGCTTATATGGTCAAACTTCAACAGGTATGGAATCAATTAAAAATTATCCGTATCGAATCCAGTGCAAAGCCGGTTATGCAGAGAGGCGACTCCTTGATGGTGAAAGCGTTTGTCGATCTTGCCTCCCTCAGACCTGAGGAGATTCAGGTAGAACTTTACTATGGAGCAGTCTCGAATAAGAATGGGCTGATTGAAAATGCCCATCACTCCGAAATGAAGCCTATTAACAGCGAAGGAGGCGTATATCAGTATCAAGTACGTATTGAATGTACGAATACAGGCATACAAGGGCATACGGTGCGTATCCTTCCCAAGCATGACGCCTTGATTCATCCTTATCGAACAGGATTGATTAAGTGGAGCTAGAGAGTCGGGATGATAAACAAAGTTTGTCTATTTTAAATAATGTTTTATAGAAAAAAAAAATCCCTTATCGCCATGTCGGGCGGGGTAGACAGTTCTGTTGCGGCGGCGCTTATGTTGCGGTCCGGTTATGAGTGTGTCGGCGTTACGATGAAACTTTTTGATTCGGAAGATTTAACTGCGCCGCTGAGCGGATGCTGTTCCCTGTCTGACGTGGAAGATGCGAAAGCGGTTGCTTTTCATCTGAATATGCCGCATTATGTATTGAATTTTGCGGACGACTTCAAGGAGCTGGTTATCCGCAATTTCGTTGAGACTTATGAAAACGGCGGCACTCCGAATCCATGTATTGAATGTAATCGGTATCTTAAATTTGAAAAACTCCTCCAAAGAGCGCGTCGGCTTGAATTTGACTATATCGCTACGGGTCATTACGCACAAATTGAGCAATCGGGCGGGCGTTTCATATTAAAAAAAGCCCTCGACGCGAAAAAGGATCAGTCTTATGTGTTGTATATGCTGACGCAGGAGCAGTTGGCGCGTACAGTTTTCCCGCTGGGGGACTTAACCAAGGAGAAGGTGAGGGAGCTTGCGGCGAAGAGTGGTTTTATGAACGCGGCGAAGAGTGACAGCCAGGATATTTGCTTCGCCCCTGACCGCGATTATGCGGCTTTTATCGAGAAATGGAGGGGCAAAGCCGCGCCTTGCGGCGATATTGTTGATCTTGACGGCAGGGTTGTGGGCAGGCATAGAGGGCTTATTCGCTATACCATTGGACAGAGGCGGGGACTCGGGCTTGCGTATGGGATGCGTGTTTACGTAACCGCAAAATCCGCGGAAAACAATACGATTATGGTTGGAAGAGACGAGTCTCTCTGGGCAAGAGGTCTTGTCGCGGTTTCAATTAACCTCATCGTTTGCGACAGGCTTGACAAACCGCTTCGTGTTACGGCAAAAACTCGTTACTTACAGCAGGAACAGTCTGCAATGGTAGAGCAGACAGGCACGGATGAATTGCGTGTGGTTTTCGATGAACCTCAGCGGGCTATTACACCAGGTCAGGCAGTCGTGCTTTACGAAGGAGACGCGGTTGTGGGCGGCGGAACCATCGCACGGTGGATTTAACTTGCGATTCGCCGCAACAGACCGCCCTTTCCTTACTCCCATGATCCTTGACAAAAAATACGGATTTTTATATTCTAGTGATACTAGTCAGTTTGTGGCATGATCAAGTGAGTGCGCGATCTACCGTTTCTATTTTTTGAAGGGAGCTATAGTTGTGTAAGTGCAATTATAACATAGAGGACAGACGGCAGGCGACCGCGCATGGTGATGTTTGAAAGATGTTCTCTTCCCTTCAGAAAAGGAGAAATAATGGCAACTACAGAAAGACCGGTTTACTACGAGGTGGATGACAGACCGCCGGTAGTACAGAGCGTGTTTTTCGGTCTACAACACCTACTAGCGTGTTTCGGGGCGACGGTGCTTGTGCCGATTTTGGTCGGTATAAATCCGCTTTACGCCATCTTTAGTGCAGGTGTTGGTACTCTTGTCTACCTTATCGTCACGAAATTTAAGGTGCCGAACTTCGTCGGTAGTTCCTTTGCCTTTATCGCGCCCGCCGTCCTAGTGCTAGGTCAATACGGACCCGGTTATCTTGCGGGTGGCGCGGTTGTGTCCGGTATGTTCTACTGTCTTATTGCGGCGTTGATATACTTTGCTGGTCCGAACTGGATCCATCGTATACTACCGCCGGTGGTCATTGGTCCGGTAGTCGCGGTCATTGGACTTGCGCTTGCGGGAACGGCCATAAATATGGCATCGACTGGCGTCGACGGTGATTATAGTATCCACGCGCTCATCATCGCGGCGATCACCTTGCTCGTCACCATTGCGGCAAATTATTCTAAAATCCCATTTGTGTCAAGCATCTCTATCATCATCGGGCTCGGGGGTGGCTATTTGGTAACCTTCTTGCTTGGCTTCGTTAGTCCATCGTTCAAGTTCATATCTTTTGAGGTAATTAAAAATGCGCCTGCTATCAATCTGCCGACATTCGTCGTTCCAGAATTCAATTTAGCGATAATTGTTACCTTTGCCATTGTGTCTCTTGCGACCATCTGTGAACATATTGGACACACCATTGTAACGGGCAACATCGTGGGCAGAGACTATGTGAAGGACCCTGGACTGCACCGTACTATAACGGGCGACGGACTGGCGACTGCGTTTGCAGGACTCACTGGTTCAGTCTGCAATACAACCTACGGAGAATCGCTCGGTGTTCTTTCTACGACCAGGGTCTATTCTGTATTTGTCTTCATATTCGCGGGAATTATCGCTATTCTGCTATCCCTTTTCGGCAAGTTCGGCGCGTTTCTGCAAGCCCTGCCCACTCCGGTACTTGGCGGCGTATGCATCCTGCTCTATGGAAGCATTGCTGTCAATGGCTTGAAGCAACTAGTCGTCAATAAGATTGATTTCGACGATAAGCGTAATCTCATTATTGCGTCAATCATCTTTATCCTTGGCGTGGGTGGTAGTCGAATCGCCTTCCCCATAGGCGGCTTTGTCTTTGAGCTTGGCGCTATTGCGGTCTCGGCGCTTGTCGGCATTGTTTTGAATCTTGTGATCCCGCATGAGTAAGTAGAGTTATCAGTCTAAAGATGTTGTCAGCAAGCCTCATACCTTTAGGTATGAGGCTTGTAGTTCGGGCTGGCTGTTCAACTTGTTCTATAAGTTTTCTACTTTTTTCCGTTACCAGAATTCTTGCGACAGTTTTACTCTTGTTACCAAGAGCCAGTTTCTTTCATTCCACAGACGTTAATTCCCCACGTCGTACAAGTATACTTCCTCCTAGGGCTGCTCTACCCTAATTTGTCAGATATCGTTTTTAGAATATGTGAAAAGTGTCTGTCACTCCTTGCACAAAAATTCGTTTTATGATATAAAAATATCATGGTACGATTTTTAACTCAAAGACAATCCTTTCGTATATTGCTGGCTTGCGTAGCAGTTTCGGTTATGGGGATGTTTTCTCTGGCCGCGGTTGAGCCGATTCGTGCGATTGTCTTTGAATTGAAAACTGTGTCAGACACGATATTCGACGTTTCTGAGAACTATGTTGACCAATATTCGACAGGTGAAGAGGCTGCCATTGTCAACAAAAACAGAGCCCCTTTCTCTCCATTCCGTATGGGGTTTCACCGTGCCGCTTTCCTCTTTGGAGGGGCTAACGGCATGGCAAATGTTTTTGTTCAACCATCTCTTCCACCGTGCGTCCGAATATCACGTGCACATTTTAATAATGCTATCCCTCTAATACTCCGAATCTGATGCCTCCCTTTCCGTTTCGAGGCGTTTTGGAAGAGATGCGGGAGTCTTTTCCGCATTGTCGCGAATAGTTTGCGATAGACCATACCTTCCAAAATGCCTTCAAGAATTATTCTTATGAGGAGGCAAATTATGCTATTAAGCGATGTGTTCGATGTACAGCACATAAAATTGAATCTTGAAAGCTCGACAAGAGACCAGGCTTTCGAGGAATTAATGGAGACTGCTATTACCCTGCACCCGGAACTCGACCGCAGGGAGGCACTTGAATCTATAACAGCGCGGGAGAGTCAGATGAACACTGCGGTCATGCCCGGTGTCGCGCTGCCACACGGTTACTGCCGGACACTCAAGGGAATCATCGGTGTTATCGGTATTTCTCATACAGGCGTTGACTATGAGGCGAATAAAGTCTACTGCATTCTCATGTTATTGATGGGTAATGCTGATCGTGAAAAACATTTGCGCGTTTTAAGCAGGCTTTTGAACCTGTGCAATTCACACGCCTTTTCCGAAATCACGGTGGCCAGGACCAACCAGGAAATCTACGATGTTCTGCGTCGGTTTGACCAAACTTACCTATGCGGGAGGACGGTATGACCATTGGAGAGATGTTTCAGCAGAGTGCAATCTTAACCGTGCTTGGTATGGCCACTGTCTTTATTTTTTTGTGGCTCATGATTATTTGTATCAATTTGGTCGGTAAAATGGTTCATTTCTTGGGTTTGGATAAGGATATACCACCAAGAAATAAGCTATCGAAAAAAACGAACAATTCAACACAGACGAAAATCACTGCGGTAATAACTGCCGCTATTACGGAATACCAGAGAAATGGAGAAGCCGATGAATAAAAACTATGTCATTTACATGGCGGTGCTTATAATCACCGCAGTCAGCCTGTTTGTCTTGTTAAAAAGATTGCTCTAGTTTTATAGAGTGGAAAATCGCATTACAAGGGATTCCCCTCTTGCAATTTATCTAATAAAGATTATACTTTATTAGTATACTGAAAGCGGTTTAAAAAGTATGAGTCCATATTTCACTTGTTTTTGTTCTATCACAAAGGAGTAGTATACTTTTGTTTCGCTCTAAATTTTGATGACTAAAGGATTTTATCATGGAGGAAATTCTTGATATAAAAACGATATTTGTCATCCATTTGCCGTTTTTGCGGGAACTGTTTCCTCAAGGCATACCTATTACCGAGACTGTGATCATTTCATGGGTTGTGATGGCAATACTCATTGCTCTTGCTTTCATTTTGACGAGAGATCTGAAGTGGATTCCTGGAGGTGTACAAGCCCTCTTGGAGGCCACGGTGGAAGCTCTCAACCACTTTTCTCGAAAACAGTTTGGGAAATTCGCGGGAATTTTTGCGCCATATATAGGAACACTCTTTCTTTTTCTGCTTTTTGCAAACATTATCGGGGTGCTTTCACCTGTGGAAGTTTTCGGTTTTAAGCCGCCTTTTATCATCAAGCCTCCTACGCGAGACATAAACGTTTCTGTGCCCCTTGCACTTGTTACTATCCTGATGGTGTTGATTTGCAACATCAAGGCAAAGGGACTTCTTGGATGGATTAAACATTTCTTGTATCCAATCGGCTTCATGCTCCCGTTCAATATTATGGAATACGGTACCCGCCTCTTGTCTCTGAGCCTGCGACTCTTCGGTAATATACTGGGTGGTTTTATACTCATGCATCTCATTGAAATGCTGGTACCGGTGGCTGTTCCCATGGTGTTCAGTCTTTATTTTGACTTTTTTGACGGATTCGTCCAGGCGGCGATTTTTACATTTCTGTCTGTTCTTTATATCTCAGAAGCTCTGGAGAAAGACTGAATGAGAAAGAGATATTATCATTGTTAGAAAGACCATTAAGGTGCTTTCAATATTTACTACTGACATAAGGAGGATATATGAATTTAGCGTTAATTGGCGCAGGTGTAGCGGTGCTTACCGGTTTGGGAGCTGGTATTGGTATTGGTATCGCCACATCAGGGCTTATCCAAGCTATAGCACGGCAACCAGAATCGGCGAATAAAGTGATGCCTTGGTTCTTCGTGGGAGCGGCGTTGGCAGAATCAACAGCCATCTACGGTCTGGTTATCGCCATTCTGCTCTATCTGAAGGCATAAAATGCTCGACTTTACCATTACCTTTGCTATCACTATCGTTAATCTGGTTATTCTGTTCTTCATTTTACGAGCGATCCTTTTCAAGCCTGTTACTAAATTCATGGACGAGAGGTCTGCTAAGATACGCAACGATATCGACTCCGCAGAAAAGGATAGAGCCGCGGCAAAAGTCTTGCTCGAACAATACGCGGACAAGCTGAAGACGGCTCGCGAAGATGCCGTAGCTATTGTCAGACAGGCGCAGGAGCAGGCTGATGTCATGGCCGCCATACGGCTTGAGGAAACCAGACGAGAAGCCGAGACCCTCATCGCCAACGCTCGCAGACAGATAGAGTCCGAGCGAAAGGCCGCGACACTTTTGTTCAAAGCCGAAGCGGCCCATCTGGTCATAGCGGCCTCGAGCCGTCTCCTCCAACGAGAGGTGAACGCGGAGGACAGCCTCCGTCTCGCTGGTCGCATCGTGGAAGAGATGGAAAATAGGGAATAGCGAGCGGATGAGGTTCTATGATTTTAGGTAATGTTATATTCCGAACAATACCAATCCCCCTTTATTGAGGAGTTAGTATGCGTATAGACAGATGGTCGGAAGCTTTCATAATGGTTTGTAAGGATATTGATACAGAATTTGCCCTCTTCAAGTCCATGGTTCCCGTCATCGAATCTGTAAACGGGTATATATCCGGGACAATGGCCGCGTCTTTTGTGGAAAGAAAAATTCGTGCGGCACTGAAGAGAGCAAACGTTCAAGGTGGAGAAATTGCGTGCAGAACCATTGCCTTGATGGTGAAAAAAGGACTTTTCAAATATGCACCTGCTCTTGTTGATCAAATCGGGGCAAAAATCGACCACAGGAACGGTATGGTCCGTGTCAATGTAGAAACAGCCCTACCCCTTAATGCTATCTCGCGGGAAAGGCTTCTGTCTGCTGTTATGCAACGAACTGGTGCAAAGACAGTGTGTTTCTCCGAAACTACCCGGCCGGAACTATTAGGCGGTTATCGATTAGTGCTCGGTAATGTTGTTGTTGATGCGAGCTTGTCCACTCTCTTGCGGGATATGGAGAAGAAGCTGTCAACAGGAGAATGTATATAGAGAATAACGGCCCTTACTAGAAGGTTCGTCGTTACACTATTTTCTTAATAAATATAGGAAAAAAATGAGTTTGAATGACTTAACCAAAGTTTTAGAAGAAGAGATACGGCATTGGGAAGGCAGAGTGTCTTCTGGTTCCGCGGGTTTTGTTACTAATGTTGGAGACTCTGTGTCAACGGTCTACGGACTTGATGATGCACTCTACGGGGAGCTCGTGGACTTTGCGTCTGGTGCAACCGGTATGGTGATGAATCTCACCGAAGATGGTGTGGGGGTGGTTCTGCTTTCCGGTGAAAACCTCGTCAAGGATGGTGAAGAAGTCCGTGGCACCGGTAAGGTACTGTCCATTCCTTCGGGAAAGGCTCTCTTGAGCAGAGTGGTGAATCCCTTGGGTGAGCCTGTTGACGGTAAGGGACTCATTGAAGCGGAGAAGTATTTGCCCATTGAGTCGCCTGCTGCACCGGTCATTGATCGCGCATCCGTGAACACGCCCTTGCAAACGGGCTGTCTCTCTATAGATGCGATGATTCCTATCGGACGGGGGCAGAGAGAACTCATCATAGGGGACAGACAGACAGGAAAAACCGCGCTTGCGGTTGACGCCATCGTCAACCAAAAAGGTAAGAATGTTCTTTGTGTTTACTGCGCCATCGGTCAGAAATCATCATCTGTTGCGGCAATTATCAAAAACCTGGAGAAATTTGGAGCAATGGAGTATACCTTTGTGGTGATAGCTTCAGCATCCGATTCCGCGGCACTACAATACCTCGCGCCTTACGCTGCGGTTTCAATGGCTGAGCACTTTATGCATATGGGAAAAGATATGCTTGTGGTTTACGATGACCTTTCTAAACACGCAGTTGCCTACCGCGCTATAAGCTTGCTCCTACGCCGTCCTCCCGGACGTGAAGCTTTTCCCGGCGATGTATTCTATCTGCACTCGCGGTTGCTGGAAAGAGCTGCGAAGCTCAAGAGCGGTGGTTCTATCACCGCTCTTCCTATCGTGGAAACTCAAGCTGGCGACATTTCTTCTTATATTCCCACAAACGTCATCTCAATCACAGACGGACAGATATTTCTGGATTCGGAACTGTTCAATTCCGGTTTCCGCCCCGCAGTTGACGTGGGGCTTTCTGTGAGCCGTGTAGGAAGCTCGGCGCAGACTAAGGCTATCCGTAAAATCTCCAGCAGACTCCGTTTAGACTTAGCGCAATATCGTGAAATGGCCGCATTTGCTCAGTTCGGAAGCGACCTCGACAAGGCGACTCAAGATAAGCTCGCCCATGGCGTACGCCTCATGGAGGCATTGAAACAGCCTCAGTTCGTGCCGCATCCTGTTGAAGAAGAAGTTGTCATTCTGTTTGTCGCGGCAAACGGTTTTCTACTCGACACGCCAGTGGAAGGAATCTCTGTCTTTATCAAGGATTTTATGGATTATATTAAGACAAATCATTCGGACATTCTCAAAATTATTGCCAAAGAAAAAGAGATTTCCTTTGAAATTGAAGAAGAAATACGGAACGCTGTAGAAGAGTTCAAGGGAAAATAACGACGTTTAAACCATAATTAAACCACCGATACGAATAAACTGTAGTATCTTAAAACGAGGATGGATTGGGAAGTATGATTTAACCATAAAATTTGAGTGGAAACTCCAGATGGTTTATTATTATGGGGAAATGGTGCCGTGTCTTCAGGAGGAATAATGGCAAATTTAAGGGATACACGCCTACGAATGCGGGCGATTCGACAAACTTTACAAGTAACGAAGGCGATGAACCTCATATCCACGTCAAAATTGCGCAGGGGTAGGCGTGCGCTTGAGGATACGGAGCCGTATTTCATGCGAATAAAAAAATCCATGTTTGATATTATCTCGTCTATAGATAATGTTAAGAGTGACTTCTTGGGAAGAAGAGACATAAAACATTCCGCAGTGATAGTTGTTTCCAGCGACAAAGGGCTTGCCGGCGGATACAATGCTAATGTGTTTAGACAAGTGAACAAGGTCTGCGAAACTTTGCAGTCGCCTCTCCTGATAACCATTGGTAACATTGCGTCCAGACATTTCAGCCATAGCTCTTTCGATGTTTTGGAAAATTTTTCGTTTAAGCCTCGGCTTCCCATGCTTGATGATGCCAAAGAAATAGCGGATTATATCATCTCTCAATATTTATGGAATTATTTTGACGAAGTTCACCTTGTATATACCCATATGTTCAGTGCCGTGAAGCTTATGCCTGAAACTATTCAGCTCTTGCCCGTTTCAGCGGAGAAAATACAAGAAGAAATCGTACGTACAGGTGAAGAAAAACGAGTTGATTTACGATTTGAATTCATCCCTTCCGAAGAAGAAGTGTTTGATGCGCTTGTGCCGATTTACATCAAGGGTATCGTTTATGGGGTGCTTGTGGAAGCTTACGCCAGTGAGCAGAACGCTCGTATGATAGCAATGGACGAGGCATCGAAAAATGCGGAAGATATGCTTGCTAAACTACAAGTCTTCTACAACAGAGTGCGTCAAGCAGCAATCACTCAGGAAATGACAGAAATCATCGGCGGTTCAAGCGCCATCAATGACTAAAGAGCTGCCCTTCCCTATTACAGGTTTTTATGGTATTATCTTCCTATGCAATTTTCTTTAACGGCACTATGTGCCGTGGGCGCTGAAAAAGTTGTTTCAAACGAATTAAGAAAGCTCTCCAATATGAAGCTCGTCGAAGGCAGTTTTGGAAAAGTGCGTTTCCAAACCGATCTTGAAGGTCTTTATACAAGTCTCATAGCTTTGCGCACTGTGGACCGAGTACTGTTGGAGATAGGTTGCTGGATAGTCGATAGTTTTGATAGCCTGTTTGAAGGTGTTAGAAATATTCCGTGGGAGAATTTTATTCCTAATGATAGAGGCTTACATATCGCCAAAGTTCGTTCAAAAAATTCGATTCTGCACTCTGAGGTGAGCATTCAGTCCGTCGTTCACAAGGCGGCCGTGGAACGACTCTGTAAAAAACGCCATCTAAACTATCTTCCTAGCGAAAAAAACGCTGAAATCAGGGTTCATATTGAAAGAAATCAAATTTTTGTGCTCCTTGACTTAAGCGGCGATCCTCTTTTCAAAAGAGGGTATCGTTTAGAAGGCGGTGTTGCACCGCTACGGGAGACAACGGCCGCGGCTATCATCCTACTATCGTTATGGCGGAGGAAGTCTCCGCTGTTCGACCCTTTTTGTGGTTCAGGCACTATTGCCATAGAAGCCACGCTCTATGCATGGAATATGGCGCCTGGTCTAGGACGGAATTTCGCAGTTTCGCGTCTACCCTTTGCAGATACAATGGTTGAAAACCATGTGCGAGAGGCGCTTGCCGCAAAGGTCGATTTCAACCATACTATAGCCATTTATGGAAACGATTCCAATAAAGGCGTGGTAGAAGCGGCAAAAGCCAACTTGAAACGTGCTTATGAGATAGCGCTGGGACGTAAACTATCCGGGGGAATACGCGAAGAGTTGCCATTCTTACCTCGCTTCACAATTTCGCCATTAGGAGAGAACCTACCTACAGAAGAAAGAGGCTACATCATCACCAACCCTCCTTATGGGCGACGATTAGGCGAAAAGACAGATGCGGAAGCCCTTTATGGACAAATAGGCGTATTTTGCCGAAGACTACCACGATGGAATACTTGTATCATTACTGACCATGCAGGTTTTGAGTCATTCTTCGGTAGAAAGGCAGACTCGTGCAAAGAAATCACCAATGGGGCAATAGAGTCTTATTTCTTTCAATTTGGAAAGTAGAAAGTTAGTTGAGACTATCATGGAACAACCTTTCTTTAATATTAACAAAACGGATGGCAATGCGCGGACAGGAATTATGAAGCTACCACACGGTGTAATTTCGACGCCGGTTTTCATGCCGGTCGGTACAAATGCAGCTGTTAAAGCCCTGTCCAAGGATGACCTTTTTGACATAGGCTTTGAAATCATCCTGTCCAATACTTATCATCTTTATCTACGCCCAGGCATGGAAATCATCAACAACGCAGGCGGTCTCCATCGATTCATGGGCTGGAACCGTAATATCCTTACCGATTCAGGCGGATTTCAGGTTTTTTCCCTTGCACCCTTTCGTAAAATCATGGAGCAGGGGGTAAAATTTCGTTCTCACATTGATGGGTCATATCATTTCTTAACACCCGAAAAAGTCGTAGACATCCAAACTATTCTCCAAAGTGATATTCAGATGCAACTGGACGTATGCAGTCCTTGGGGGATTTCCGAGAAGGATGCGGCGCAAGCCTTAAAAATAACCGCGCAATGGCTCGATCGAGCAAAAGACCAATGGCGGAAGAGAATGGACGAAGGCTATACCGGAAAGCTTTTTTCAATCGTTCAAGGCAATTTTTATAAAGATTTACGACGACAGAGCACAGAGCTGTGTATAGCCGCAGATACACCTGGCATAGCTATAGGCGGACTGTCTGTGGGTGAACCAAGCGAGGTATTTCTGGATTTTCTAGGGTGGACAACCAGCCTTTTGCCCCGTGAAAAACCCCGTTATGTCATGGGTATTGGTACACCAGACTATATTCTAGCCGCGATAGAAGACGGGGTTGATATGTTTGACTGTGTTTTTCCTACACGAGTGGGCAGAAATGGCAGAGTTTTTACTCATAGCGGAGAACTCTCCATAAAAAGGCTAGACAAGGCGCTTGACTTCAGCCCTATTGATGCAGAATGTTCCTGCAAGGTTTGCCGAACCTATAGCAGAGCCTATATGCGGCATCTTTTCAAAGCGCATGAGATACTCTGTTCCATGCTTGCCAGTTACCATAACCTCTATTTTCTACACAACTTGGTTAAGAACGCCACCGCCGCCATAGAACAGGGATGTTTTGCGGCTTTTAAACGGGGATTCTTGGAAAAATATAACCGTTCGGCAATAATCAATGTATCGTAACGTACATAGTATTTCTTCCAGCATCATAGCGGAAGTTTACTGTAGAAGGATATGTGTAGGACACACTAAAAGTCGGCGTTTTAGTATAAATTCTGTTATGATTGTCTTTACTTGGTTTTACCGTCATAGGCTCTATTTCCATATAGCCGCCTGTGCGTAAAGTTACATTTTCGCCGAAAAGGCTTAAAACTTCTAAAGTTATCGGCTCAATATCAGTGAAAGTGACGGTATTTCCTTCTTGTTTATATTCCACCCAGGATTTCGGCGTTATCGACAGCGATTTGAAGCCGTGGAAACCGCCACTAATATCGACAGACATCGTTTGACCTGGTTCAAGCGTTTCACTAATTGAATCAAATAATAGAACAAACGAAACCGTATAAGAAGACTGATTGTCCAATTCGACTTCCTCATAGGGAGTGCTCCCACATGCCGACAACGTCAATCCCACGGCGGCTATAAGCGAAAATAATTTTCTCATGGTTATTCCTTTATATTCTTTCGATCTACGCCTATTATTCAAGCTTAAAAGTCCGATTCAGCATTATCAACGAATTCCGCGTCCTCTGTGGTTATTTCAGCGGGCCTAAATCCAAGTTTAGAGTCATTATTATAAATTTCTTTCACTCTGTCAATATCTCTACTGCCCCCACTTCATGTTCATGTTATTGAGGAAATCAATCGAAAAATGCTATACTTCCTCCTTATATGAGTAGAAAGAAGAAGATTGAGATATTAGACACTACCCTACGTGATGGAACGCAGGGAAAAGGCATCAATTTTTCAGTGCAAGACAAAACTGCGACCGTGCGGGCGTTAGATGAACTAGGCGTACAGTGGATTGAAGCAGGAAATCCGGGAAGCAATCCCAAAGACTTGGAATTTTTCGTGCTAACCCAGAATCTCAAGTTAGAGAATGCGAAACTCGCCGCATTCGGATCAACGCGGAAAAAGGGTGTTAAGCCTACTCAAGACGCACAACTACAGAGCCTATTATTAGCCGAGACCCCAGCAGTCGTTGTTTTCGGGAAAAGCTGGGACTTACATGTTACTGAAATCATCCGTGCGAGCCTTGAGGAAAACCTTGCTATGATTACTGAAACCATCGCCTTTTTGAAGGAAAGAGGACGTCTTGTCATTTATGATGCGGAACATTTCTTTGATGGACTTACTGCAAACCGCCAATATGCTCTTTCCACGCTTAAAGCCGCATTTTCAGCCGGAGCTGATCGCATCGTGTTATGCGACACAAATGGAGGCAGTTTTTCGGATGCGATAACTGCGGGAGTAACGGTGGCAATCCAAATACTTGGTAGTGCAGACAGACTCGGAGTCCACGTTCACGATGATTGCGGCATGGCGACTGCGAATACCATTGCTGCGGTACAGGCAGGCTGTTCACACATACAGGGGACGCTTCTCGGTTTCGGAGAACGGTGCGGTAATGCAGCGCTTGCGGAAATCATCCCAAACATCGAGCTAAAGCTAGGATTGCACTGTCTTCCCCACGGCAAACTAGAGACCTTATATGGGACCGCGTGGAAGATCGCGGAGATCGCTAATGTCGCGGTTCCTGATGCCATGCCTTACATCGGCGCGTCTGCGTTTTCCCACAAAGCCGGTATGCATACAGACGGCATTCTCAAGACACGTCGTTCTTTTGAACACATAGACCCATCTACAGTAGGCAACAGACGACAATTTCTCATAAGTGAAGTAGGCGGACGAGCAGCAATCGCAGAACGAGTACGAAAATTTACGCCTGATGTTACCAAGGATAACCCAGTGGTTATCAGACTTGCCGCGAAACTGAAGCAATTAGAGGCTGAAGGGTGGCAATTTGAAGGAGCAGACGCGAGTTTCGAGAAGATTGTACGGCAGGAGTTAGGCAAATATCAGAGCCTTTTCACCATTGCCGCCTATCGTGTAGTGAGCGAACATCCCACACCAGACGCAGGCGCATACTCTCACGCATGGGTCAAAGTTTTAGTTGACGGACTCTACGAGATAGCCGCAGCAGAAGGCGGTGGACCCGTGAACGCGCTTGATACAGCACTGAGACGTGCGCTCAAGCGCTTTTATCCGGAGCTGGAGCAGGTACGACTCACAGACTACAAAGTACGCGTTATTGACGGCAGAGTTGCGACCGCGGCAAAGGTACGAGTACTGATCGAATCAACAGACAGCATGAACACATGGACGACAGTAGGTGTTTCCACAGACATCATTGACGCGAGCAGAGCCGCTCTCGTCGATTCTATTGAATATAAACTCATCACGGATATTGAAAACGATACGTGAAAAAATTATCTTGTAAATATATTAATGGTATGATATAAATCATAGATGTTGACAATATTCTAAAGATTATATAAAGATTCACCAGAGGAATTACACTTATGAGAATAAAATTTCACAAAAATGAGATTATTGAATTTATCGATAATGAGACGATTATCAATAATGCAGATGACGTTTTTACATTATTTATTACACACAAATGTTTAACTACCATATTAAAAAGAGAAAATATTATAGGTGATTTTTTCAATTTATCGACAGAGATTGCCGGAGAGATATTACAAAAGTTTTCAAATTATAATAAAAGAATGGCAATTCTTGGAGATTTTTCAAATAAGAAAAGTAAATCATTAAGGGACTTTATTTATGAAAGTAATAAAACAAAGCAAATAATATTTGTGGATACAATAGAAATATTTAATAGAGAATACTCGCCTCAAGGGGTGGGGATTCTTTTATTTCCCGCAGTGATAAACAGGATTGTTTCTTCTTCTACGCTGCCTACCGGCAGAACGAGAAGAGGGAACTTTGGTCATTGGAGCGATATTCAATATATCGTCATTGGCCAACAGACTTCGTCTGTTGGATGACTTCTCAACAGGGGCAAGTGCAAGTTGCGTCTGTTAACTTATAAGCCACATGGATTCCCAATGACAGAAAGCACCTGCAAGTACGAATATGTGCCAGACGACATGGGATCCGCGCCGATGTTTTTGCGTGTAAAAGAACACACCCACTGTATAGGCGAGTCCGCCTGCAAAGAGGAACGCTACGCTCAAAGCGGAGATAACCTTGAAAAGGCGGAATGCACCGAAGGCGATAGCCCATCCCATCAAGATATAGACGAAGACTTCGGCTTTCTTTATGACTTTATTGTCGATAGAGAAAAGGATTATGCCTGTGGCCGCCAAAGCCCATTCGCACGTGAAAAACACCCAGCCTAACGCGCCTTGAATAGAGAGGAGGCAAAACGGCGTGTAGGTACCAGCGATGAGCAGGTATATAGCGGAATGATCAAGCACGCGAAAGACTCGTTTAGCGCGCTCGTAGGAGATGGCGTGGTAGAGAGTCGATGCGAGAAACATAGAGAGCATGGTCGACATGAATAGGGTGTATGCAGTAACCGCAAGAGTGCCGCCGCCTTTTCCACCTATAAAACCGTTCGCTCTTGCCAATAGAAGCACGAGTCCAGCTATTGACAAGCCCCCCCCTAATCCATGTAAAATAGAGTTGGCTATTTCCTCGCCCGCCGTCTGAAAAGGCAAGGGCTGGGGAATCGGATATTTCTTGTCTATATTCACGCATTTAAGACAGTGTTGAATGTGAAAAAGTTGCACTAACTGACGGAAATAGGCAACGATTAGAAACTATCCGATGGATTGATATATGGATATAGAATTTTTGAGAGAAAAAGCGGATATTTTTAAGAAAATCAGGCAATTCTTTGACGAACGTGGATATCTTGAGACGGTAACACCCGTTCTGTCGCCAAACCTCATACCAGAAACCTGTCTGGAAGTATTTGAGACAAGCTATGTTCCGCCTATAGGTAGTAGAATACGCGAAAAGCAATCGTTTTATCTGGTTCCTTCGCCTGAAATATGGATGAAAAAGCTCATATCCACGCATAAGACCGATATTTACCAGCTCTGTCCTTGTTTTCGCAATGTAGAATCAACAGGTAGGCTCCACAGTCCGGAATTCACTATGCTTGAATTTTACACGATGGGCGCAGACTATGAAGATTCTATCAGTATAACTGAGGACTTATTCTCCTTTCTTTTAGATGAGACCTCGCGAAAAAGTATTCGTCCGCCTTTTGAGCAAATCAGTATGGATGAGGCTTTCTCGTGTTTCGCAGGTTTCAGCCTCTACGCCGCGGCCGAGAAGAATATGCTTGATGCGGAAGCTCGTGGGCTGGGACTTGAACCGCCGCCATATCTTGATACGGCGGCGTTGTTTGACCTCATATTCATCCATGCGGTCGAGCCGAACTTACCGCGTGATAGACCTGTGATATTGAAGGATTATCCCAGTTTCGTGCCATGCCTCGCTCAAAAATGCCCGGGCGGTAGGTCGGTAGAAAGGTGGGAACTCTACGTAAGAGGTATTGAACTTGCTAACTGTTATTCCGAAGAGACGGATCCAACCAATATTCACACCTATTTTAAACAAGAAACGGTTGTCAAAAACAACAATAGCCTTATTCCCCACGAAATCGACGAAAATTACTGGCAAATCTTCACTGATTTTCCTCGTTGCTCAGGCGTGGCCATGGGGATAGATAGGCTCATCATGAGTTTAACCGGTAGAACGTCCATCGACAGTGTTTTGCCTTTTCCCATGGGTAGATAAAAAAGGCATATTTCCAGGCAATTTTCGAAGCGGTGAAATCGTCTTATTTCCTAAAGCAGTTTCGTTGACAAACGTGTGATTTTCATAGTATTATACACTATGATAGTAGAACGTTGGAGGATATTCCTTTTTTTGCTCGTCTTTTTTGCCACTTTCAAAGCTTCTTCAAATGAAGAGTGGTGGGATGTCGTTAAATTCGGCACGGAAACGGAAGTCGTTGCCCTGATTCAGAAATTGAAGACGGATGCCGCGTATTCTGGAGAGCTCGATTCTGAATTCATTGATTTGACGCGGAATACCAAAAACCAGAAAATACTCGCTGGGCTTCTGTCGTTTTTTGGAAGCAAAGGTAAAGACGAGTTGGAAGACAAAGCGTTGTCCATATTGGAGAACCGCGAGAGCGAATCGTCCGAAACGATTTCCGCGGCTGTCGACTATTTGGGAAAAATAAAAGCCCGGAAAGCCGTTTCGGTTCTCAAAGATGTCATCGATAATGGTCTACCTGACTTTCGAGGACCGAGTATTCGTGCTCTGGGCAAGACTGTGGATAAAGACAATGCCGAAGACATAGCCGCATATTTGATTGATCTTTACGAAAACCGCGACCCGGGACCTGGGAACAATGGTGTGCTCATTGAGGCATTAGGTGAAACTGGTTGCAAGAGCGTGACTTCCTTTCTGACAAATATAGTGGAGAATACAGATGAAAGCTCTTCTCTGCGTATCGCGGCTATAGATGCGCTCACCAAAATAGGCGATGGGCTTGACGCTATAACGACTGCGGTGTCTGCACAAGAACCTTTAGTACGAACCGCGGCTGTGGGAGCGTTGGCGGTGTTTTCCGGGGCGCAAGTCGACGATACCATTATTGAAAATTTCCGCGATTCCTTCTTCCGTGTCAGGGTGGCCGCTGCAAAGTCTGCCGGGCGGCGCAAGCTGGTATCCGCGGTACCTTACCTCAAATACCGTGCCGAAAAAGATGAAGCCCTTGTGGTGAAAGAAGAATCTGTCAAGGCTTTGGGCGAGATAGGGGACACTTTTGCAATTGACGCGCTCGAAGCTCTTTTCAAAGAATCGAGAAACCCGGATAAAATCCGTATTCTTGCGGCGGAAACTCTGCTGAATAATAAACTGGATACATATCTTGGAACTATCATAGCCGCAATGGATGATGCACAGAAAAAACGCCAAAATGCTCTTTACAACGGGTTTTTGCGCCTGCTTTCCACCGCGAAATCGAATAAACTCGAAGAGCTTGCGCGGCGTTTCTTTGCAACGGGCGGCGCACCAGAGAAATCATGCGCCATTGATATAACGCTTAACAATAAATTCTATTCGCTTAAAGACCGAGTCGCTACCCTAACCGATAAGAAGAACGGAGCGCTTGCGGTAAAGGCGGAAAATGCGCTGGCAAATCTTTAACTTTTAGAAATAAAATGGACGCGAGTCGCGAATGTCTATTATTGCGCCTTTTCTTTCTCTATGCGCTCTTTCAATTAATTCACGAAAAAATCTATCCTCAATCCAATCTTTTATCGCTTGTCCCCCTAGTTAGTTTCCATACAAAGCCATAAATTCACTACATCAGTCGTCTGTTCCATATGATTCTGATCGCCCACGCGGAGCAAAAGTCCTACAATAGCGAACGGGTCAAAAGATATAGAGATATTTTGACTATAAGCGTTCAGCGGGAATAGATTACAAACGCAATTGATATATATTTTCTCATTATGGGAAATGCCATCCTAATGGATGGTAATCTATATCCGCGTGACAGTCAATATGATTCTCATTCCACATTCGCAGACAGTCTCCTCGCGTGTTTCAGACCTTAAGGCTAAAACTCAGTAAACCATAGCAAACCGCTATAAGTCAAGAATAAAATGTTTACACTTTTTTGCAAGAGAAAATAAACAAATTCACCTGTTTCGATTTACCTCGGTCTACTCTGATTCGTAGAGATCATGAATTTAGGTACCACTTTTTATCTTGAAAGTGGGATGCCTTGTTCGTAAACAAAACATCCCGCAAGGAGGGAAGAGAGTGTCCGTAAATTAAGAAGAGACCGAAACTTCGGCTTCGGGGACTTCAGGATTAGACGATTTCTCCTCGTTTTTTTAATTCCCTGTCGATAAGAAAGAGACAAAAATAAGTGTAAATAATTATTCCGCCCTTGATTCGTTAATAGAAGATTCGTCTACCGAAGCCGCATAATGAAGCCTCGTTAATCTGTGAAGGGACGCAATTGTTCCATGATTAGTATCCAGCATATAGTTTGAATCCGAAACCCCGACGATCTGAGCAATCTCGGATCCGTTCATCCATAGGAAATTCCACATCAAAGGACACAACGCTCCGTATAACGCCGTCGGGACCCTTCGCATCAGGCTGTTGAGTAAAAGGTAAATCATCGGGAATAATAACCATTTGTTTTGATTTGGTATTGAAGGAATCCGCCCTTTGGAAATCTCACTCGTCCCCTCATTGGTATCAAAGGAGACAACTCGAACATAGCAGTTATGTTGGCGGAGGGATTGTTCTCACGTTATTAAAAAGCCCGATTCCAGTTTATTGACAACCCAAACCCCGGATGATTTATCCCATCCATTCGGCATTTGATAATGGAACAGGAATTTCCGGGAAGGATTTTGAAAGAATTTGGCAGACTCTACTTGAAAAAGTGAGAGATGAGTAACAAGCTTTAATATTTCCCCTACCTCTTATCTCAGCGAGAAAGTTCTTAAGAGGATATCTGTCAAAAAGCTCGAGAAAAACAAGTTGTCTATTGACAACATCTTCTTTTTTTGCTAGTGTTTAGAATAATGAGACTAAATGAACGTAGTAGTATTATCAGTTAAGGTCTCAGAAGTGTCCCATCAGTAAAGCTTGTATCGTCAAGATGCCGATTGTTAATCGAGCAGAGCGCGTAGGTGAGACTTTTATTCTTTAGGAGAAAATACATGAAAAGTTGTATTTTGCGAGGAACGGCGTTAAGAATGAAAACGTCTGTTGTATTATTAATTGTAGGAATGGGGACCGTGATCTTTTCCTGCGCCACTGATCCAAATGTTTACGCGAAACCGGATGCGGCTATCAGGACAGGCGATTATGCGTCTGCGGTAGTAGCTATCAATGAGGCGCAGACTATCCCGGAAGGCAAGGATAAGCCGATGAATCCGATTTATCAGGCAAACAGTACTATTCTACTTCACCTTGATCGAGGTATTCTTGAATACTATGCAGGGAGTTTCGAGGAATCAACGAAAGATTTGGAAGAAGCGGAACGACTCATTGAAGAAGCTTTCACCAAAAGCGTCACACAGGAAATTAGCTCGTATCTGGCGAACGACAATGTGAAAGACTATGCGGGCGAAACCTATGAAGACTTATATATTAATGTCTTTAACGCGCTGAATTATTACGCCAACGACGATATTGAAGGCGCGGGTGTCGAGGTTCGCCGAATGACGGAAAAACTTGTCGCTTTTGAGGGGATTGACGAAAAAAGCGGTTTCGAGATTTCGGACTTGATGACTTTTTTTGCCGAGGCTGTTGAAGTTGCAGAGCAAGGCGGTTTGACGCTGGGAATAGATTTGCAGGTGCCTTCACCAGTGCATAGTTTACAGGTTGTGCCCGGAGATCCGGGTGCTGACTTTATACAGTGGGTACAATCTGATACTGGAAAGAAAATCGTCGATTCTGCGCTCGCCCGTTATCTTTCCGCGGTTTTCTATCGCGGTATGGGTAACGACGACGACGCTCGTATAGATCTTGAAGTGTTGAGCCAAACTTTCGGCTTTGACGTCACTAGCGAAGAATCTGATATCCCGTCAGAAAAGGCGCGTATCAACGTCATAGGTTTCGCGGGCTTGTCGCCTGTAAAGGCAATGTATAAACAGACTATTCCACTTGATGTCTTCCCGACTATCCACGAGGCCGCTGAAAAGGCAAGTGCCGTAGACCCGACGCTCGGCGTGGGATGGGCCGCGGTCCCGGTTCTGGTCCCCCGCGCCAGCACGATTGACAAAGTGGAGATCACGATCAACGATGAAATCGTTACGCTTAATCTACTCGAAGACATCGGTGAACTAATGAAGTCAACGCTTGCCGAGAAGTTCGACGATATTTACTACAAGGCTTATATTCAGGCGGCGATACGCTATATCGCGGTTGAAGTAGCTGGGAAACAAGCTAAGGAGAAGGCAGGAGATTCTCCCATGGCCGACGCAGCTGTCAAAGCTGCGATTGTTGGAGCAAAGAAAGGTGCGGATGCACTTGCTCAAGCGGATGTACGCTCTTCTCGTTACTTCCCCGATAAGGCCTATGCCGGCGGTGTCACCATGGACCCTGGTGAATATACTGTAACGGTTAATTACTACGCGGGGAGTGTAAAAGTCGGTTCCGTAGAAAAAAAGATTAACGCCCAAGCCGGTAAAGCAAACATAGTCGACACAGTGTGCAACTTCCAGTAAGATCTATTTTATTAAAAACTATAGGGGACAGGAATTATAACGTAAAAGCCTTATATTATCCGCCTGTTCCCTCATCTTTTTTGGGAAAATTGTTAGTTTCTAACTAAATTTTTTTGAAATACTTGCTTCGAGCAAAGCTAGTATGAATGGACCCACACCTTTGAAATCATCTTCAACCACAGATTCGCCTACATAGTAAGCAAACGAGCCATCACGGTAAGGATTACCACCCAGACCGGCAACCGCGCAAATACCGTCAAGGTGTAATTCTCCTTCAGTACCTTCTCTGAGGCGGCTCATAAGTCCTCGTAATCCTGAATCCGCGCCTGCTTTGACAACTTCTAAATGTTTCGTATAGCCTTTGTTGAGTAATTTATAGAGAAAATATGTAAACATCGCTGAACAAGATGTTTCGAGGTAGTTTCCAAAACGTGAGCCAGCATCAAGCACCTGGTACCACAATCCACTTTCTATATCTTGATACCGCAGAATAGGGTCTATGAGACGGTCGCTTATATCCAAGAGAGTTTGTCTATGACTGGATAATTCGTATGGAATGAAGTCAAGAACATCAACCAGCGCCATACTGAACCAACCCAAAGCTCTGCCCCAGAAGTGCGGAGAACAACCAGTTTCTGGATTAGCCCACTTTTGAACGCAGGATTCGTCCCATGCATGGTAAAGAAGTCCAGTCTTAGAGTCTCGCGCCTTTGATTCCAATAGGATAAATTGATGAACAATGTCGTCAAAATCTATGAGACGGGCAGTTTTATTTTCTTGGTTAAAAACTGCCGTGTATTGTGCGTAAAATGGTTCCGCCATATAAAGTCCATCAAGCCACATCTGAAACGGATAAATCTGTTTATGCCAAAACCCTCCCGATTTTGTCCGCGGTTGTTCTTTCAATTGTTCTCTCAAGATATCAAGTGTCTTCCGGTACTTCTCTTCTCCTGTTTTGGCAAAAAAAACAAAGGAAAGTTTGCCCATATTGATTTGGTCAAGATTGAATTCGTCCCCTCGATAACTCACAATGTCGCCATCTTCGGTGATTTTAGTATCAAACATGGACTTTACCCACGCCTTATATGTAGGATTATCCAGAAAATCAGCAGTCTTGAGGATAGCTTGCAAGACAAGCCCATGCTCATAATGCCATTTAACCTGTTCTTGCGTATAACGTTTCATCACTGATAAGACTATACGCTCAAGAACTGGTTTCGTTGTATCCATAAAGCCCCCACTTTGCTTCAGATTAGCAAGCACCCCCCAAGATAACTTTCTTCCTTATGGGGACTACTTTTACACCATTACTAATTTTTTACTTGAGATAGCTAGCGGCTTTTGCGGCAGAGATGCCTTTTTCTTCCCAATCCAACCCACCGAGCTTGTCAAATTCTGCTACCCATGCGGTCCAATTATCACGAGTCAGTTGTCGTCTACCAGTGAGGAATTCTGCAACTCCCTGCTCGTAAAAGCGTTTGAGATCAGCATTGGGCGAGAGGAGAGCGTCTCCACCAATATTGGGCGTCCATGGTTTCGACTGCATATCTCGCAGGGCGGTCAACGCGCTCATAGTTTTGCCGGAGGTCGGCGTTTTGTAGGTCGGATAACGCGCCGCAAGTTCTACTTCTCCGTTATAGAAAACCATATTACGAAGCTGAGTCAAGGGCTGAATCTCCGGCTGAGTAAAACCAAGTTTTTGGTCCGGCAGGCCTTCCACAGAAGGAACGCCGTCTGCGTCCAAGAGGTAATTTACACCTTCTTCGCCCCATCCAAGAAGAAAATAGCCTTCATCCGAAGACATCCATTCTAAAAGTTTAGCGATGGCCGGTCCCTTGCCTTGTTTCATAGCATTAGCGGACACGGCGTAGATGCGATAGGCTTGGGAATAGACACCAACCGACTGTTCACCTGTTGGACCTTTTGGCGGGTCAATAATTATCCATTCACCATCGGGAAAATTCTTATCAAAAGGCGCGTAATTAGCTTCAGATGCATAGGCGCTGTTCTGCTCTCGCATGATACCAAAACGCCCTTGTTTCCATGCCGCTCTGAAGTCGTCTTTGCCATAGCTCGACCAATTGGGATCAATCACTCCCTCGTCCACGAGGCGCTTGACATAATTCAAGCCATCAAAGTAAGCAGGTTTCCGCACATTGAGTCCAGGGTCAGATACGGTTAAATTCCACGTGCCAGCAACACCAAAAGCACCCATTAACGGATCAAAGCGCCGACCTAAACCCTCCTCAAAATTGTTGATTTCAATGAAAGCTCCGTATCCGTAAGTATCGTCCCTACCATTTCCATCTGGATCGTTGAAGGTAAACGCTTTCATCACAGCGAGGAAGTCCTCTGTAGATACAGGTACTGGCAAACCCAGCTTATCAAGCCAGTCTTTGCGAATTAGGACACCTTCATTTTTGGCGATGGTACCGGGCGAAGCGAGTCCATAGGATTTGCCATTCACCACAGTAAACGCCTGTGCATCTGCGTCATATTGCGCCTTGGTCCGCGTTGGCATGAGTGCGTAGAGGTCATCTACAGTAGCGATAAGTCCAGCGCGAATAAGATTGAGCCACGGGTCACGACGTACCATGAACAAATCTGGCAGAGTATTGGAAGCCCCCGCCGCTTGAATCTTCACATCCTGATCAGACTCATTAGAGGGTAATGCAGTAGGTACAAGATTGATGTTGAGTTTTTCTTTAATGATTTTAAGTGCCTTCCAATCCGACGGCGGAGGTCCAGCTTCAGTTACAGCCGCCCCGTACCACAATTCAATAGTGACCGGCGCATCAGACTCTACACCTGCCACATTCTTCTTGGAACATCCAAAACACACCGCTGTCATTGCTATAACAACGATCATTTTTTTCATGTTTTTCATAAAAAATCTCCTTTTCTTTATCCTTTTACACTACCCAGCATCGTTCCTTTCGTAAAGTATTTTTGGATGAATGGGTATGCGATAATCATTGGAATGGCGGACATAAACACACTTGCCGCCTTAATTGCTTGCACGTTGGCATTACCGAAAGCGCTAACCTCGACGAACTCGTTCATGCCGCTTGCCATGAGGATGTTACGAAGTAGTATAGGCAATGGTTGCAGACTGTTGTTATTAATGTAGAGCATAGCATGGAAGAAATCATTCCAAAAAGTAACGCCATAGTAGAGACCGATAGTCAGTAAGATGGGCTTGGACACAGGCAAAACGATACTCAAAAGTACTCGTAGCTCTGAAGCTCCATCAATACGCGCCGATTCTTTCAACTCATCGGGGATCCCCTCGAAGAAGCCCCGCATAATGAGACAGTTGTAAGTACTGATGGCCCCAGGCAGGAAGATGGCGGCCAAATGGTTAGTCAATCCCAGTTTTGTCACCACAAGGTAGGATGGGATAATACCTACATTAAAAAGATACGGTATCAAGATAAGTATTGTCAGAAATTTTCTGCCAGGCAAGGATTTTACCGAAAGCACATAGGCAAGGGGAACAGTCAGAAACAAAGCGCTTGTTATACCAAACACAAAAATCTTCAGACTATTGAAAAAGGCATTCAAGAACCCATTATTGCCAAGAAGCGCTTTATATGCAGCCGTTGACCATTTCCACGGTGCCAGAAACATACCTTCGAGGTTACTTCCGATAAAATCATTAGGACGGAATGACAATGTGATAACACTCCACATTGGAACAGCAACTATCACCAAGATGAAAACCAAAAAAATATCAAGTATCACATAAAATGTGAAATCTCCAGCTGTAAGATAAATTTCTCTACCTTTTACCTTCATCATTTTATATTCTTTCATCATGACATCTCCCTATAATTGAACATGAGCAGTATAATAAACAAACTTTACTCCTCATTTCCTTATTATTATTTAGAACAGAGAAGAATCAGATACTTTTTTGACCATATAGTTTGACAGCCAAATAGTGAACAATCCAATGATTCCCTTGAATATTCCGACCGCTGTGGCGAGCCCGAATTGAAACTCCAACAAACCTTGACGATAAACCCATGTATCTATAATATCGGCGACACTGTAGACTGGGGTTGAGTAGAGCATAAATATCTGATTGAAACCCGCATCCAGAATGGTACCAAGCCGCAATAACACTACCATCACGATAACAGGACGTATAGACGGCAAAGTGATATACCACACCTTTTGCAGAGCGCTTACCCCTTCGACCGTAGCCGCTTCGTAAAGCGATGGATCAATACCCATAAGCGCTGCAATGAAAATTATCGCGCTCCAGCCCATCTCTTTCCACCCATCCGACATGATAACTATCCATGGAAACGTCTTGGTATCTGTAAGAAACGCTACAGGCTTCCCCCCAAAAAGCTTGATAATATCGTTTATGATCCCATCTCCGGGCGCGAGCAGAACAAGTAAAATACCGTACATGATGACCCATGACAAAAAGTGAGGCAGATACGCCAAAGTCTGTACTATTTTACCCAGTTTAGGATGGATACATTCATAAAGCATGATAGCAAGAAATATAGCAAGCGGCACACTGAAAAGCAGTTTCCCAAAACTATAGACCAGCGTATTTCTCAACAGTTCCCAGAAATAAAAAGAGTTAAAAAACGTTATGAAATGCGTAAACCCTATTATTTTACTTCCCATGACACCGTCAAGAGGCATGAAGTCCTTAAAAGCTATCTGTCCGTTCCAGATAGGAAGATATTTAAAAATAATATAATAAGTTAACGGTATGACGAGTAACACATACACCGAAAAATGGCGACGGATTTCTCGCCCCAGCCTTAATTCTAGTTTTTCATAATTTTCCATAGATTTATGATCCTTTGCGAATGATCATCCACATTTCTTCAATTTGATTTGATTTAGTTGAGAATATTAACATCAGAAAACGATAAAATACTGGCAGTTTATTGGATTTTTCAGATACCTCTTTCCCCTATGTAATTTCCCCCAGAGTCTATGCTCACTATATCTGGGATATCACTATTCCTCCTCCTCCTTACAAACTCCGCTTCCCCGTGGACAGTGTTTGTTCTGCCTGAATACTCCCTGGCGGGAGACCGTATTGCCGCTTCGTGTTCTCTTGGGCGGTATAGGCTACACGGATGTATGCCAATACATCTGCTCTATTTTCCGAATCAAGTCGCTTGAAATTCTCTAAAAGCTCTTTAGAATTATCAGCTACTTCTAAAGTAGATCAGTTATTTCTAAACGTATCAAGTATCTTTTAAGAATTTTTGTAGAAACAGATGATATTTTATAAATGTTATCCGGGATTGAAAGTGAAAGGGAAGTTTTCAGTGGCCGAAACATCAAATTGACTTGCCTTGAATTTGGTGTTAATGAAACATGACTCCGCACAGGCGGGCGAAATCTTTGTTACCAAGCGGCAACCTCAAACCATTATAGTTTCGGATGGGAGAGAACTATCATTTGATGAACAAGAGTTGCTTGAAATTTATGATAAGCTAATATCGGAGACTCAAAAATATTCTCGACTATGTTAAGGAGAAACTAGAACTCCAAGAATTGAGAAAAAGGATGGGCGCGAATATAGAAGCCAAACCAACATACAGAACAGTAGCCCATCTACCGAAATCCCGCCTGAAAAAGGGGAACAGAGGACTCCTGGGACGGCAGGTAGACTGCTGGATAAGAAGATAAGGGAAATGTACTTGCTATGACAAAAGAGGAAAATCATGGAAGAAAAAAGCGAAAAAAACATATTGAATGAAAAATGGAGGGAAGTCGCACGTATTATTTTTAATGCAATACTTGTCATATGTGCTGGGATTGGAACATTTCTCACCGTTATTGAATTGGGAATGGCCATGACGTTATCTGCTTTTACCATTCAAAGCAATCTATTGTGCTTAATTATGTCCAGTGTCACATTAATACGTCAAGTATTAAAACGAAATTCTGATAATAGGTTGTATACTTTTTTCAAAGGAATGGCGTTACTCTCAATTCTATTGACTTTTATTGTATATAATTTTGTATTAAAGCCTTACTTCAATACGACTCAAGTGCAAAATGCAACGCTTGCAAATAATCTGCAACACATAATTGTTCCATTGATGACAGTCGCAGACTATTTTCTTTTTGAAAAGAAGGGAATGTATACTATGTGGCATCCTTTCGCGTGGACGGCATTTCCATTATATTATGTCGGTTACACCGCTATATATAAGGCGTTTGGCGGTATGTATAAATTTTCAGGAAATACAGTTGCCAAATTCCCGTATTTTTTTCTTGATTATGAAACATTTGGATTAAAAACAGTAGGAATATGGGTTTTGTTGATTGTCATAGGCTTCATAGGGTCTTCGTATTTGTTGGTCGGACTTGACAGAATTTTAGTAAAAGTACAAAAAAGGTAATTGACAAAAACCATGTCTTAACCTAAAATTTCGATATGAATATGAAACGGATACTTTTTACCCTTTCCCTTCTTTTTTTCTTTGCGCTCTCAAGCGTGTTCACTCAAACCAGACCTGACGCTTTGGCAAAATATCGTACTGGGCGCAGTTTGGAGAGTTCAAATCGTTTACAAGAGGCTGCGGCTAATTACAATGAAGCCGTCCGCATTTGCAACGATGAAATAAATAATAGGGTAGCTACCAGAGACACCTATGTGGTTATGACATGGACGCTACAGCGGCTGAAGAGATACGACGACGTTATTTCTTGGGCGGAGAGAGGATTGACTCTGTACCCCGATGATTACCGTCTCAATGAAATCATGGGAGAAGCTTTCTTTTACAAGGACGACTATAAACGCTCGCTTGACATGATGCAGTCCTTCACCAACAGATTACCCAGAAACGACAGAGTGTCTACCGCCTATTTCTTCATGGGGGAGATTTTCAGAATAGAGGGAAAATTTCATCGCGCAGACATCGCCTATAGCGCCGCGGTACGTTTGGAACCGAACATCGCCCTGTGGTGGTATAGATTAGGGCTGGTTTGGGAGTCTTTAAGGGATTACACCTCGGCGCAAGAAGCATTCAACAGGGCGCTGCAACTCGAACCCAACCGCTCGGACGCATCCGAAGGACTTGTGCGCGTTAGACAGCATATAGCAAACGGAACATCCTGAAACCTGCGTCTCTCATATTGTTCCAACAGAAAGAACTCGCAGGAATTGAGCGGTTCCCGCCTTGTTTTCGCCCGGACCTACGCAGGAAGGACAGCCGCTTTCACAGGGGCATCCTTCAACAACAGCAGCCAGAGCGCGGAAAAGCTCCTCCCCGCGGACCGCAAGCGCTTCGGACAACCCGGTGCCTCCCGGATACTTGTCGTAGATAAAGAGACAGGGCGTTCCGAAATGCGGATCCCGCACCCGCTCCGCAACGCCGAGGTCTCTACTGTCGCAGAGCAGGAACACCGACGCGATGTTTTTAACAAGCCGCCCCACGCTTGACAGAACAGAGCCAGCTTCCATCGCGTCAAGATAACCAAGAATTCTGCCGCCTGCGCTTTCCGTCGGAAAGAGCAGGGCGAGTGCGCGTGTGTGCATTTCTTCTTCAGGCAGATCTATGTTACCGTAGCCCACGTTTTCCTGCGTATAGAACCGTATCTTCTTGAATTTAGCCGCCTGCGTCCTCACCAATACATCGCCGAGCCCGCCGTAAGCGGTTTCTCTTCCAACCTCGCCATACGTGAACCGTTCGTCTTCAGTCAATACTTTGATATCTGTTTTCACGTATCCATCCGTGTAATAGTTGACGTCTGCTTCGCGGACAAGGCATTTTCTTTCCGCGATATTCAAATCTTCCACGATATACTGCCTGCCGCGGTGGATATAAACCGCGTTCTTGAATATGAGTTCCTTTGCGCTGGGACGGTCCATTTCGCCGATGACCGCGTTACGGCCGTTTGTAACGTCAATGATGACTACATTCTCCGTCATTGCAGAACGCAGACTGATACCCTCCGCAGGAAAAGACCGGTCTGCCCAGTACCATCGCTGCCCAGCGCACCGCACCACACCTTCTTCTTCCAGAAGCGCGAGCGCGTCCTCTGTGTCCGCACCGAAAAAATTGTCTTCTCTTTTGGAAAAAGTATCGAACGGCGCTTCAAACGCCGCGCATTTCATGTGGTCCATGAAAATGTACGGGTTATCCGGGTCGATTCGCGCTTCCTCTACTGATTTGTCGAAGAACCATTCAGGATTCCGCATGATGAATTGGTCCAGCGGCGCGGCCGAAGCGATAAAAACCGCGGCGGATGTACCGCCGCGCCGTCCAGCCCTGCCAGTCTGCTGCCAGAATGAGTTGAACGAGCCCGGAAATCCCCCCACCACAGCCGCGTCAAGCCCGCCTATATCTATGCCGAGCTCCAGAGCGTTTGTGGACACCACGCCTTGAACGCTCCCGTCCCGCAAGCCTTTTTCTATTTCGCGCCGCTCGTTCGGCAGTAAACCGCCGCGGTAAGCTTCCACACGGATGCGTCTGTTGTCTGTGTAGATGTTTTTCAAGGCGTTGTTCACGTATGAAGCTTCCACCTCAGTTTTAACACGGGAATGCGCGAACAAGATTGTTTTGACGCCGGCTTTGAGAAACGCGAGCATCCAGCGCTGGCTTTCGGTTAAGACGCTGCGGCGGACGCCCTGTACCGGGTCTACGAGCGGCGGGTTATAGAGAATGACGCGCTTTTCCGCGCGCGGTGCGCCGTTCTTGTCGACAAGCGCAACTGCGTCCCCGATGAGGGACTCGGCGTGTTCCTGCGGATTCGCAATAGTAGCGGAACAGAGGATAAAACAGGGTTTTGATCCATAAAACGCGGCTATGCGTTTCAGCCTGCGGATAACGTTTGCCACATGACTGCCGAAAACGCCCCGATAAGCGTGAGCTTCGTCAATCACCACATATTTCAGGTGCGAGAAAAATTTGACCCATTTGGGATGATTAGGCAGAATACCATCGTGAAGCATATCCGGGTTTGATATGATGATGCGCCCCAGGTCACGGGCGGAAATGCGGAGACTGCCCGGCGTATCCCCGTCATAAGTAGAGACCTTTACAGGCAGCGGCGTATCCCCGCCGACCAATACGTTTAATTCCGCCTGCTGGTCTTGGGACAAGGCTTTTGTAGGGAACAGGTAGAGTGCGCGAGCTTTGTCGTCCTGCAAAAGCGCGTGCAGAATCGGCAGGTTGTAGCAAAGAGTCTTGCCGGAAGCCGTAGGCGTTACGACGACGGTGTTTCGTCCGCCACGAACATATTCCCACACTTCGCCCTGATGCGTATATAAGCAGGAGACGCCTCGCCTTTGCAGTATTTCCGCAATGCGGGCGTCCAAGTCAGTCGGAAACGGCGCGGTCTGTCCCGCGCTTGCAGGTATCAGCCTGTCTTCGACGATGTACGGAGCAAATTCCGCCAGAATATCGTCCAGCGTCTTATTCATAATAACGCCCTCCCCTCCCCTCTGTTCTTACCGGGCATAAAACCGCTTCACCGCCTGACTGGCCGGCTTGCCGAAGACGCTGTAGTCGTCGTTAATGATGGGAAAACGCGCATAGGTCTCAAGGTGCGCCCAACAGACAAAGCCCTGAACCCACGGGCGCACAATCGCTTTCTCAAACATAGTCGTGTAGTATACGGCTTGTTCTTCAAGATTCAGCTCTCCTTTGCGGGTCCAGTCGTTGGGGATAAAGGAAGAGCCGCTTCTGCTGGGACATCCGCACTCCGCAAAGAAGAACGGCTTCTTGAACCGCCGCACAACAGTCTCGATACGGTCGAGGTTTTCATCCCATTGGTCAACGGGGTAATAGCCGCTTGAGGAAATATAATCAACCGCGTCCCACCATGAGACCGCGTCTTCTTGGTACTTATCCGTATTATAGGTGATTTCTCCCTGGTATACTGTGCGGACCTTTTCAACAAGCGTGCGCCAATAGCCGTCTTTGCGCTCGGACTGTACCAGTTCGCACCCTATCATCAGCATATCGGCTTTGATTTCAGCGGCAAGCGCCGCATAACGGACGATGTAATCCGTGTAGCTCTCGAACCACCTGCTCCATTTGGGCTCACAGGGCGCGGGATGGTCGAAAAAGTCAATATAAGCCCGCCATACCCCGTTACGGCAGTTCAACATGGGCTTTAAAATGACGGATAAACCGAGTTCCCGGCAATAGGCGGCCGCGGACTTGAGTTCTTCGTCAGAAGGGACCGCGCCTTTGTACTCAATAGTTTCGGATTGGGGCGTATCTTGCAGTGCGCCGAAAGCCAGTACCGCGGTATCGCACGCGGTCGCGGACTCCATTGCACGAAGCGATTCTCTTGTTTCTTCAGGGGAGACCTGCGTTCTCTCACGGTTTGCGAATAGGAAAGTAAAACCTCGTATCATTATTTCTTCATTATCGGCAGGACGGCCGGCGCGCAAAGATTTTTTTTCTTTTTCCCTCTTGACAAGCAATTTTCCTGCATACTATACTCTATTTCAGCGATTAGAGTGTTTTCTAACAACTTTTAAAAAACTATCAGAGCGGGCTGTGGTGCTATTATAGAACCCTCCGACAAAGAAAGAGAGCCCTATAATAAAAAGAGAGAACCCTCCGATAAAAAAGGAGAGCCCTACGGTAAAATTATAGAGCCCTCTGACAATATAAGAGAGTTCTCCGA
>JAIRSU010000115.1 GCA_031255285.1 Treponema sp.
TTCACCCAGAACCGGAACACGCGCCTTATCGGGTTCCTCCCGCTTTGCCACCGTCCGCCCGGAACGTTCCGGCACGGGGAGTTTTGATCGTCTGGAAAGCTCCTTATCGAGAAAAAATAGCATTTGTTTGCCGTACACAGCCGGATGCCCGGCAACGAAGATCAGCATGTCGCCGGGGACCAGAATCCTCCCTTCCGCGTCCTTCTCCGCTCCCTTCAGCCTCATGCACTCGTCCACGGTCAACAGAGGTCTGGAAATCTCCTGAAGCCCTACACTCACGGTCTTTTTCAGAAGCGCTCCCCGATCCCCGGACACGCTCTCCGCCTCTTTAATGAGAGTCGTGATGCCCGACGCCTCCGAGAGGTGTTTTGCCGTTTCGAGGTTCGACGTGGCATAGGCTATCTGAACATGGCAGTTGCCGGAAATCACGTCATCCTTGCCGTAGATTTTATGCAGTTGCGCGATGTCCTGGGTGATGAGATAGGATTTGATGCCGTATCCGGCAATGAACCCGATGGCTTCCTCGAAGACCTGCAAGCGTCCGAGGGAGGGAAATTCGTCGAGCATCAGCAGAAGGCGGTGTTTGTAGTTTTTCACCAGTTCTCCGTCCCTGAATTTCATTTCGTCGGCGAGGCGGCGGATGACCTGGGTGATGAAGAGCCGCACGAACGGTTTCAGCCTGTCCTTGTCCACGGGCTTCACCACAAGATACAGACTGACGGGGCGTTCGTTCCGCATGAGGTCATGGATATGGAACGAAGATTGTGAAGTGTTTTTGGCGATAATCGGGTCCCGGTAGAGCGCCAGATACGAGATCGCCGTGGAGAGAACGCTGGACGCCTCGCGGTCGTCGCGATTCAGCATCTCCTGCGCGGAGTTGAGCACCACCGGATGAACGACGGGGCCGTGTTCGGTCGTGCCGAGATGAGGATAAACCTGCCAGCCCTCGATGTTCTTGCGCCAGTGAATCCCCGGTTTCGTGAGTTCTTCCGCCACGTCCGCGAGACAGGGAATTCTGCCGTTCCGCTTCCCGGCGTAGAGCAAATGCGTGATACAGCCGACGATAAGGCTGTGAGCAGTTTTCGATAGCGATAGGTAATCTTTTGACATAGTCTCCAGATTTTCCCCCGCTCCACACGGTGCGTGCGACTTTCACCGCACACCGCGTTCCATCAATACAATCTGTTTGACGTAATACAGCGCTTACACGAATCGAGCAACGTTTTATAACTTGATATCCTTTAGTTCTACCTTAGCCCGTAATTTGTTGATCTTTTTGAGCATATCTTTATCTGGCGCTATAATTAACATGTATTTTGCTATCGTTTCTGTATCTTTGGCGTGGATTAGCCTGTGTACGTAGTCCATTATCAGAATTAGATTTTTATAACTATCATCGCCTCCAATTTCCCTTGGGATGATATGGTGACAGTGCCAGCCTTCAAAACCTAATTCTTTTCCTGTTACTGCACATTTCCCATATTGACCGTAGTACTTGGATATTTTGTTATCTTCATACTCCACCGTTTCAGGTCGATTATAGCTCGTTTTATGTACCAGATATTTCGTCACCGCCATGTTAATCTTCAAATCACGGTGTATGCTCTGCCTACCTTCCGACGTGTACTGGTTCACCTTAAATTCCTTGAGCTTAGGTGGTCTTGCTCGCGGATAAGCGATAGGAATGAGAGGTTGATCGCTTATGAACCGAAGCTGGCGGCTTTTTCCATATTCTTGTGCAATGAATCCTTTAGGATCAAGCTTTCCCTGCTTCTTGACACGTTTTTTCAGCCTATTTTTGATCGCTATGTCGATTATTCGGCCTATTGCCCCACAATCACAAGTGATACGCGTTGCGATTCTGTAATAATTGTGGATTCCCGTTACCATTCCATTGAATCTCCAGATTTCTTTGCCGTCATAGCCAAAAGGTGGTTTTTGTATTCTTTTGATCTGTTCTTTCAATTTGTTGGTTACGGATTCCACCGCTTTTTCACTCATGTGCGATTCCGCGACTCTCTTGCTTCTTTTTCTGATGGCCTTGAATCGGAACCCAAGGAAGTTGGAATTAGCTCTTTTGAGGTTGACGATTTTGGATTTATCCACGTTGATTTCGAGTTTCAGCCTTTCCTTTAACCATTTTTCTGTGGCTACAAAGATTTTGTTGGCTGTATCTCTATTTTTGCAGAAAATCCTGAAATCATCCGCATAACGAACTATGTGTACTTCTTTTAAATGCGTACCCCTGAGAGCCCTGTAGGTGTGGCTTTTGTTTAGGCTTCCATTGTAATTTGCACGGACAGAATATTTTTTCCTTGTTTCAAAGGTTTCCCATTGTGAGGATATCCACCAGTCCAGTTCGTTCAATACTATATTTGACAATATTGGCGAGCATAGTGCCCCTTGGGAAGTCCCTTTGGTGGGGTATTCTATTCTGCCGTCCGGCATGAGTATCGGAGCTTTCAACATTTTTCTGACCACACAGAGCAGTCTTTTATCCCGGATTCCCATGGTCCACATCTGTTGCACCAGTTTTGTGTGATCGACATTGTCGAAGAATCCACGAATATCAACATCGACAACAAAGCACAGTCCCTGACGATTGATCTTCTTCATACAGTCTGCTATCGCATGTTCTGCCGACCGATTGGGCCTGAAACCGTAGCTGTGATCGTTGAATTTTGCTTCGCAGATTGGGTCAAGTACCTGTGATATGCACTGCTGAACAAATCTGTCCCATATTGAAGGGATACCGAGCGGCCGGACTTTTCCGCCCTCTTTGGGTATTTCGACACGTCTTACGGGTTTGGGTTTGTAACACGCCAGTTTGTTTTGTATTATGCCCACGAGTTCATTCTGGTTCATCTTTGAGATATCCTGTATTGTAGCTTTATCGGGTCCAGGCGTAAATGAACCTTTATTCCTCTTAAAATTACGGTATGCAAGTAGGATATTCTCTTTACTGCCAACGATTTCCATCAAGTGATAGAAGTTTTCACATCTTTGGCTATTCGCGTACAGTTTGTCGAACGTTTCTTGCATGTCATAATACTCCGCATGGCGCAGTTTCTTGCGTTTTACCGTACGTTGCTTCGGTTCCAACACAGGTATCAACCCCTTTCTTGAAAAGTAGGGAAATTGATTCTCTTTGTCATACTCGAAGCTGTGTTTGCGCTTATATTGTTGTCAAGGTTCAGTCGTACTGACTAATGGCTATTCCTCCACCTCCATTACAGAGGCTTCATCAGTTCTGCCATCGCTCTCACCACGATTAAGGGTGATTATGTATTTTCACCCAACGCCCGAGTTACCAGACTCGCTTTATGACGTTCGCGGTTTTCCACGTTCCTATAACCTTATCCGTACATATACTTTTAGGTTTCCGCTCTGAGCCTGTGCGCTTGATACCGCCTATAACGG
>JAIRSU010000090.1 GCA_031255285.1 Treponema sp.
AACTCCCTGCGTCGCACGGGGAACTATCCGTGCCGCACGGGGAACTCCCTGCGTCGCACGGGGAACTATCCGTGCCGCACGGGGAACTCCCTGCGTCGCACGGGGAACTATCCGTGCCGCACGGGGAACTATCCGTGCCGCACGGGGAACTCCGATTGACAGGGAAAAACAGGCGGACGCGCGGTAGATGAAGAATTCGTTGGCTTCCTCACTCTTCCGCATTCCACACATCGACTCCGTTTCTGTGACGGTAAGACCAGAGTCCGTTTTTAGTAGTGGCCGCGAAGAGCGTATCGTCTCCGGCTTGGGCTATATCGGTAACGATGTGTATCCTAAGGGTAATCTCGTATTTATCATAGTTTGAGACGGTTGAGGGTGAATGTTCGCCTGGTTCTAATATTTCTAATGTGTCGCCGCTTGGCAGAGCGCCGTTCTCAAGAACGATCTCTCGGTAGCCAAGAACTTTAGTAGTATATCTTGGATTATCTTGGAGTCCGATAAGGAGGAGCGTGTTTACCCCGTCTACCCCGTCTTCCTTCCATAGCCCCATGCCGCCTGAGAGGTGGGAACCGATGGACCCCGCAACGTCGAAACCGTTTAAATCGCCCCGCAGAATTCCGCCCTCTCTGGTAACCGCGACCACCTCATTCTCCACCGTGAGGATGCCGACCGTGTTCTTGCCTTCAGAGCCTCCAACAGCAACAGCAGAGAAAGCCCCGCCGTCATAGATGAAGACGCCTTTTTTGGCGACCGCAAGATAGAAGACGTTGTTAAGATAAGCCGCGCCCATGAGCATGGCTTCAGGAGTCGCTATTTCAGTGAAGCCGCCGTCGGCGCCAGGGTAAACGCTCACGGTGGTTTTTGTCGCGGCGAATATCCTTCCCTCTGTTCCGTTTCCCGCGCCCGCTATGGTCTCAAAATAGCCGCTCGCAATCTCAGTCCACGCCTGACCGTCGTACTTACTAATGCGGGCGGTCTCCATCGGCTCGCCGGTTAATGCGAATAAGCTTTTGCCGTCCCCAGCCAGTTCGATGATTTTGCCCCCGGGCGGCGGCAGTCTGTTCCATCTCCATGAATCGTCAGCGCCTTTATCGTATACATGAACGGTCCTGCCCATTCTGCTTGCAGAATACAATGCACCGCCTAATTGGATAATAGTAGTCGGTCCCCCGGTAATTCGAGGGTCGTTCGGCTCTACTTCCTGCGAAATTTTATAAAAGATGTGGTCTTGACTGCAAGAAAGAAGCGCCAAACCGGTTAAAAATATCAAAAAAAGTCTCTTTATCATAAATCTCCCTTCTTTAAAGGAAATGGGGGATCAGATTTCCGCCGATATATGAAAAACTCATCTTCAACCTGCGGCATTGCTATTCTTACCAGCTAGAAACCCGCTCCCGTCTCCCCTTTCTACAAGTGGTACTTTGCGGAAAGCGTTATTTCAAAGAAATGCCCCGTCATGTTTCTCCTGCTTTCCTTGACCCATTCGGGGACTATCCACCAGGCGGTATTTATCCCGAAAGACCAATCAGGATTGAACCTGAAAAAAAATGAAACTGTAGGTTTCAGAAAAAATCCGAAGTAATCGGTTTCAAGGTACTTTTGAGTCGCGGCGCCGAACATGAGAGAAATCGGAAGTTCGAATTTCTTGAACACAAACTCGTACCCAACGCGCAGTCCAAAGGGAACCACATAAAGCATATTCTCCCCTATGGTAGCCGCGAACATACCGCCTATCTCGCCGCCCAAGAAGAAGTGCGGGGCAAGATAGTAATTATACGCAAGAGACAGGGTACTGCCCACCTTGACGTTATTCGCAGCCCGCCCCGCTTCTCCGTCAAAGAGAAGCGGTACAACGATCCCCAATGAAATAGCGAAATTCTGCTCCCCGCTTGAGTAAAAAGAGGGCGCCTCAACATCCCATTCCTCAATGGGAATCTCATCGTCCTGGGCAAATGCAGGATACAAACAAAAAACCATTAAAAAAAAGGCCGTCGCCTTATACATCAACATCTCCTATTGGTCGTCTTTGATAATTCTTATATCGTCTAAAAACTTTAGCGTTAAAGATTTCTTATTAAAACTAATTCAGGTAATATAACATAAACAGCCGTTCTTGTTCAATAGTTACGAATCAGGGCTCTCATATCCAAAAGGCGTCCTTTTATATCTGAGAGTTTATATCTGAGAATTCTTAAATAAAGAGTAAAAATCTCTTGACAAAGAAATGGAATTTTTGTATTGTAATAACAATTCAGGCGCCGTACCCAAGCGGTAAGGGAGAGGTCTGCAAAACCTTTATGCAGCAGTTCGATTCTGCTCGGCGCCTTTTTACTAATTTTTTAATAGAGCCCTTCACAATCGTTCAATGCAGTACTGCGCCCCATTTTACGGAATGATTTTAACCGCCGTTCTTTTATTTCGCTGAATACGCCTTTTATGTATATAATCCTGTGGTTGTCTACAAAGTATAGGAGAAAAATTATTGTTTAATGCGTCCACTTGACTAAAATAATGTTTTCTTGTATGCTGGTGGCAGGTTGAAAAGACCTCTTTGTCCATGAAAAAGATGGACTATACTATCCATAAGGAGGGTTCATGCGAAAGTACGAACTGATGGTTATTTTTCCATTGGAAGACGACCAGCACAAAGCAGGCCGTGAACAATTATTGTCGGATCTCGAGGCGAACAGCGCGGAGATAGAGAAAGTAGATGAGTTAGGCGACAGGGATCTGGCGTATGAAGTGAAAAAAAGGCGCCGCGGTAAATATGTTCTCTTCACCGTCAAACTCGACCCTGCAAAGCAAGCTGTTCTTGACCGTGTTTTTAAGCTCAACGGCAATCTTCTTAGATATCTTTTTATACGGATTGAATAGGAGGAAACAATGGTTGATATAAACCACGTGATTTTGGTCGGCAGGTTGACCCGCGATGCAGAACTCAAATACACAGCAAACGGGCAAGCTGTCTGTAAATTCTCCATTGCAGTAAACCGCCGTCGAAAGCAGGGCGAGCAATGGATTGACGAAGCGAACTTTTTTGACGTGGTAGTCTGGGGGCGTCAAGGCGAATCGCTCAACCAGTACTTGGTGAAGGGCAAGCTTATCGGCGTTGACGGCGAACTCCGCCAGGACCGATGGGAGCAGGACGGGCAGAATCGCTCGAAGGTGGAGATTGTAGCGAACAACCTTCAGCTCCTCGGCGGCGGTCAGGCCGGTGGAACAAACGCCTCGTATCCGCGAACAGAAAGCAACTATTCGGATAAGCAGTCCCACGGGCCGTCTTATCAATCCGGCGTTTCACAACCGCCTGAGCATTCGGCGCCGCGAGACTCGTTTACGGACGATATTCCGTTCTAAAATCAAGGAGGAATTTATGATTGATGAGAGATACAGCGACAGAGACATCGCAAGCGAGCGGTATTCCCGCGACAGGGACAACGATGACGACCGCCGCGGAGGGAAAAGTAAAGTCTTTTTCAAAAAAAAGATATGTAAATTCTGCAATCCGAACAATCAAAAACTGAAAATAGACTACAAAGAGGTGGATATGCTTCGCCGATTCATCACGGAACGGGGGAAAATCCTTCCGCGGCGCATCACCGGTACGTGTGCGAAGCATCAGCGGGCTTTGTCGCTGGCAATCAGACGCGCCCGTATGATAGCCTTATTGCCTTTTGTTGCGGATTAGCATTGTGAAAAAGCCCGGTCACGCCGTCATTCCTATTCTGGTCAGTGCAGCGGCCTCTGCCGTTCTCATGCAAATCGGCGGGATTTTGGCGTTGACTTGTTTAGTCCCCATTGGGGTGCTTGCCTTTAGCCGCGGCGTCAAGCCCGTGTGGTTTTCCACGTTGGCCGCCGCGGTAATACATTGTTTGGTTTTGCTAGGCATAGCGTCGTTTATGAGACAGAGGGACTTCTCTTATTTGGTTACGCCTGCCGCGTTCCTGTGGAACTGTACATCCATGACCATTACCCTCTGCGTGTTCGCGTGGATAGTTGCGCCGCCGCGCGCAGTACCGTCAACAGCGTTTCGGTTTATCATCGGCGGGGCGGTCGTCTGCGGGGTTTTTGCGGTCGGCTTGCGCATGGTTTCCGATACGGGCGGTCTTTACACGATTATGACTGAGCAGATAAAAGCGCTCGACATGGAATTAGGGTTGGGAGACCAATGGGATATTACGTCGATAACCAGAGACGTTTTCGCGATGATAGCCCGGGGCGGCGGGCTGGCAATGGCGGTTCTATTCCTGTTCGCAAATCGTCAGATTGGCATAGTAATAAGCGCCATAGCAGGTAAAAAGAAAATGTCCAGCGGCGTGGTTCACTTTTTTGCGCCGCCCGTGATCGTGTGGGTGCTGTCGTTTTCACTCTTATCGGTGATAGTTTTTGCAAAGTTTATACCCGTGCAACCGCTTGAGATAATCGCATGGAATGCGGCAACGATGTGCGTCCTGCTCTACATAGCGCAGGGACTCGGCATCGTGATGTATTTTTTATCCATACCTGAACGTTCAAGGTGGTCCAGGATGGCAATGACATTTCTCATAGTTTTCCTGATAATGAGTCCGGGGATAAACATAATAGTTTTTGGCGTCATCCTCTTGCTAGGAATCGCCGAGAACTGGGTGACGTTTCGGAAATTTGATAAAACATCATCTACTCCGGTGATGTGATTTAACTCAGGAAATAGAAAATAGGTTTCGCCTAAAATTCAAAAGAAACCTGTTTACCTATTTTCTAAAAGAAAAACAAAGGAGCTTGTTGGTATGAAAGTTATTTTGAATAAAGACCTCGCCACACTAGGCGAGGAAGGCGACGTCAAGGACGTTGCTAAAGGTTATTTTAGGAATTATCTTTTCCCACGCGGGATAGCGTTGCCTTACAATGAAGGCACTATCAAGTTGTTCGAGGCACGGAAAGGGGAAATTGCGGCGCGTAAAGAAGAGAAACGTAAGGCGGCTGCGAGCGACAAAGAGAAGCTTGAGGGAGTGGAACTTGTTCTCACTATGCAGGCTGGGGCAAATGGAAAACTCTACGGCGCGGTGACGAGCCAAACGGTTGCAGACGAGCTGTTGAAACTCGGCTTCCAGATAGAGCGGAAACACATAGAGCTGCCCGGTAACACATTCAAGAGTGTAGGCAAGTACAAGGTCAGCATCCACCTCTACGAGGGCGCGATTGCGGAGATATCTCTCACAGTACAGGCTCAAGCGGTGAAAATAGCCGAAAGGAAGCCCACAGCTGAAAGGGGACGACGGCAACGTAAGGCAGTATCAATACAAACCGCACCGCAAGCCACAGAGCCGGCCCCTGCGGTGAAGCAGACTCCGCAGCAAAACGCCGCTACGGAGGGTACGGTTTGAAAGAGAGGGTGCCGCCGCATGACGACTCCGCGGAACGGGCCGCATTGGGGGCTTTACTTCTCGATGCGGACGCCATAAGCGTCGCCCTCCAGTTCTTGCGCCCTGAAGATTTCTACTCAAACGCCAATAAAGCTGTCTATGAAGCCATTCTTGGCTTGTTCAACAAAGGCGTGAAGGCGGACCTACTTACCCTGATTGGAGAGCTCAAACAGCGAGGCAAACTTGAGGATGTAGGCGGTGAGGCTTACATTGCCTCACTGACAAATGTGGTGCCGTCAAGCGCGAATATTGAATATTACGCACAGACGGTACAGAATCAATCTCTACGCAGAGCGCTCCTCCGTGTATCCGGCGAAGTTATCACCCAGTCGTATGACCAAACCCTTGAAGAACGCCTTATCTTAGAGGAAGCCCAACAGAAACTCTTTGATTTGAGTGACAATCGACAAGCATTCAAAGCAAAGAGTATGCACGAACTCGTGCCGGAAGTCATTGGTATCATTGAGCGGCTTCATATGGCGAAGAAGGTGTACACCGGTATTCCGTCTGGGTTCGACGACCTCGACAAGCTGACGTCCGGCTTTCAAGCCTCTGAATTCATCGTCATTGGGGCTCGTCCTTCCATAGGGAAAACCGCTTTGGCATTGAGCATGGCCTCCAACATTTCCATAAAAAATAAGACCCCTGCCGCATTCTTCACCTTGGAGATGTCGGATATGTCTCTCCTGATGCGGCTTTTTTCGAGTGAGTCCAAAATCAATAGCAACGCCTTAAAAACCGGTTTCTTATCCAACAATAGCGATTTCCCGAAACTCATGGAAGCGGCCGGTAGAATCTACGATGCACCGCTGTACATCGTAGACATTCCAAATATGAAACTGCTTGATCTCCGCGCCCAGTCGCGGAGACTCCGCTCACAGCAAAAGGTAGAAATCGTCTTTATTGATTACCTAGGACTTATCTCTTCCGAAAATTCGCGTATTCCCCGCTATGAACAGATATCCGAGGTATCCCGTTCCCTCAAAAGCTTGGCGCGGGAGCTTGAGATTCCGGTAGTAGCGTTAGCGCAACTCACTCGCGCCGCTGAAGGCGAGAAGCCGAACCTGTCGAGCCTGCGGGATTCCGGGTCTATTGAACAAGACGCGGATGTGGTCATGTTTCTGCACCGTGAGCGTGAATTTGAGAAAGATAGAGCAAGCGATGAAAAGACCGAAGACGGCAAGACCAGTTTGATTTTGGCAAAACAGCGCAACGGACCGGTGGGAACGATTAATCTGACTTTCTTATCAAGTTACGCTAAATTTGTTCCCTTTACAAATAAGATGTAGTAAAATGATCTTTAAATAAACAGACTTTTCTATAAAACACCAACTTTTTAACCTATATTTATTTCAAAGTTATTTAGTTTAATATGGAGACTTAATAATGGCTTTTATTGATAATTACGACCTTGAAAACTTCAAGAATAAAGCAGAAAATTTGGTTTTTGAAGAACTCGAACGACAGTTAGAATCCTATCCCGAAGAAATTTGTATGTGCAACGAGTGTGTTATTGACATGTCGGCTATCGCATTGAATTCGGTGAAACCTCTCTACTGCCACTCCATTCTTGGCACTCTGTATATGACTCAGGTCATGAATGAAGATGAAGAGTATGCCCAAAGCATACGAGAAGCTGTTGGGATGGCTATTAATAGAGTTAAGCATAACCCGGGACATGAACTCCACCACGAGCAAACCGCTCAAGACGGGTACGCTTCTGACCAACCCTCTGAATAACGCCATGCGATTAAAATGGAACGTATTATTCCTTTTTTGGGGGCTTTTTTTTCAACCGCCTGTTACCCAGGCACAGGAAGACTCGCCTCAAAAACAAGATGAACAAGTAGAAATCACTTCTGTGATCGGCATGACAATGTCCGATATTTTCTCTCGGTTTGGCGTACCGCAAACGGTTTATGCCGTGCGCGGCGCGGAAAGCTGGCAGGACGATGTAGTCTTTGTGTACAAAGACTTTGACTGCTATGTTTATCAAGACCGCGCTTGGAAAGTTGGCGTCAAGAGCGCCTTCGGCATAAACATCGGCGATTCGCGGGACGTTGCCGCTCTCGTCTTGGATGACAAAGCCATCATGTTTAACGACTGTATGATTGCACCCTTGCCATCAAAAGATTGGTCCCTGGTCATACGAGTCAACTTCGACGACAGGGAACGGATAACCGCCCTATTCATCTACAGACCAGACGTGTAGTACGCTGACTGCACTTTTGGCAACAATTCTCGTCGAGATGACTGTCGGTATCTGTTGGGTGTTCCGAGCCGCCGCTGTCCGCTGTTCTTCGCAATATAACAAGACCGTGTACGCCAAAGACGCCCCTCTTAACTTGACCGGCGTTACCATCATCGACGCGAACGAGTACAATACCAACTGCGTAGAAACAGCCCCTTATCGGAGTCTAGCCTCCGATAAGCTCTTCATGTAGCGTGTCCACAGGCAACTTGGGAGCGGTAATACCAGCAACGGCGCTAGACACAAAGCCTGTTCATCACAGACGCAACTCAGTAATGCTGTCTAGCATCAGATACGAATCGTCCGACTAGGGTTGCGC